>CBDUBS010000230.1:0-5434 GCA_965365445.1 uncultured bacterium
CGTTTTCGAGCCCGTTGGCCGCTGCCGTAGCGTGTCAGGTGTTGCAGGTAAGCCCCTCGCTGACCCCGGTGCAGGTGGGCGACATCCTGCGGCGGACCGCCTCGCAGTCCGCTGCACCGGATCGGTCGCTGGGATGGGGCATCATCAACGCCGCCGAGGCGGTCCGGTTGGCCGAGCGGATGGCCCTGCAGGTGGAGGTCGAGCAATTTACGCTGATGAGCGCCTTTCCGAACCCCGCCTCCAACCGGATCGTTTTTGAGATCATGGCGCCGGTCGTTCCGGATCATGCCTCTATCGAGGTGTACGACGTAATGGGCCGGCGCGTCGCGACGCCGTTCGCGGGGATGCTCCAGCCGGGGTTCAACCGGATCGAGGCGGGCCTGGAGGGCCTGCCCTCCGGGGTGTATATGTACGTAATACAGGGGAACCGTGCCCGGCAAACCGGGCGCTTCGTCCTCATCCGCTGATACGGGATGGCCGTGATCTTTCGTTCTACTCCCCGGACCGCAGGGTCCGGAAAGCCGGTCCTACGGGTATGCCCTTCGTGTTAGAAACGCATCCGGTCGTGCTGGTGGTCTGCCTGGCTGCGGCGGCGCTGTTTACGGCCTGGACGTACCGCCGCACCACGCCGCCCGTTACGCCCGCCCGGAAGTGGGTGCTCGGATCGCTGCGCTTCGTTGCGGTAGCGCTCGTGCTGGTGTTGCTGTTCGATCCGGTGCTGCGGACCTTCGAGGAAAACCTGGCCCCGCCGACCATCGCCGTACTGGTTGACGACAGCGAAAGCATGAGCCTCGCCCCGTCGGAGGGGGCGTCCTGGAAGGACGGACTGCGGCAGAGCCTCTCCGGCATCACCGGGGGCGAGGTGCGGTTCTTTCGCTTCTCCAGCGACGCGCAGCCCCTGCCGGAAGGTTCCGGCTGGCCGGATTCCCTGACCTCCGCCGGGCCGAGAACGGATCTGTCGGGGGCGCTCGACGGGGTGCGCGAGCAGCTGAAAGATCATAATCTGCGGGGCGTGGTGCTCGTCTCGGACGGGCAATACAATACGGGCAGAAACCCGGTATATACGGCGGAGCGGTATCCCGTGCCTGTGTATACCGTCGTCGTCGGAGATACCACCACCCGGCGGGACGTGCAGATAAACCGCATCACCACCAACGATATCGCCTTCCTGGGCGCCGAGCAGCCCGTGCGGGTCACCCTGCGGTCGGAGGCCCTGCCCGGCGAGCGTGTTACGGTATCGCTGACCTCGAACGGGCGCGTCCTGGATTCGAAGCAGGCGACCCTGCCGCCCGGATCGGCGGAAGTCTCGCTCGACATGGCCTACACCCCCTCGGAGGCGGGTGTGCGGCAATACGGGGTGAGCGTCTCTCGTGCGGAGGGCGAAGTGACGTACCGGAACAACGTGGAAACCTTCTCCGTCCGGGTGATGGAGCGCAGGCGACGGGTGCTGCTGGTAGGCGCCGCACCCGACCCCGACCTGGCCGCCCTGCGTCAGGTGCTGGACGGCAACGAGGATATCGAGGTTACCACGTTCATACAGAAGAGCCGCGGGCAGTTTTTCGAGGGGCCATTCCCTGCATCGCTCGACGGGTACGAACTGATCATTCTGGCGGGGTATCCCGGCTCGGCGGCCGACCCTGCGGCAGCCGGGCGCATTGCGGGCGCGGCGCGCGGCGGAACCCCCGTCCTGTTCATTCTGGGCACCCGGACCGATCCGGCCCTCGTGAATCGCTACTTCCGGGACGTGCTGCCGGCGGCCCCGGAGGTGGTTCGCCCGTCGTTCGTGGAAGTAAGCATGGCCCCGGAAGAATCCGCCGTATCCCACCCTGTATTTGCGGTGTCGGGGATTACGGCCGAATCGTGGGGGCGGCTTCCCCCGCTCGGCTACAACGAAAGCCGCTGGCGGGCCGCCCCCGACGCCCGCATCCTCGCCGCGACCCGGTTGCGCGGGGTTTCGCTGCGCGACCCTCTGTTCGTGATCCGCAGCCGGGGGGGCGTGCGGTCGGCCGCCTTCCTGGGCGCAGGGACGTGGCGCTGGAAGAACCTTCCCCGGGATCTGGAAGCTTTATCGGAGGCGTGGCCGGGGATGCTCGTAAACCTCGTTCAGTGGCTGGGCGCCCGCGAGGACAACCGCCCCCTGCGGGTCGAGCCGTCGCGGGATGCCTACGCCGGAGGCGAGCCCGTCCGGTTCACCGGCAGGCTGCTGGACGAAAGCCTCAACCCGATAAGCCAGGCGTCGATCCATGTCGTCGTGGCGAGCGAGGATGCTGTCCGCTATCCGTTCCAGATGGAGGCCCTGGGCGGCGGGCGCTATGTACTGGACGTGGGTACGCTCCCCGAAGGTTCGTACACCTACACCGCCTCGGCGCGCCGCGACACCGACAGCCTGGGGTCCGCCGCCGGACGCTTTACCGTCGGTGCGCTGGCGCTGGAGTTCAAGGAAACCAGAGCCAATGCGGCGCTCATGCAGCAAATTGCCGTTCGGTCCGGCGGATCGATGGTGGCGCTGGAGGAGTTGCAGGGTCTGCCCGAGCGGCTTCGTTCCTCCCCCGATTTCATCCCCCTCCGCACGCGGGCGACGGACGAGCTTCCCCTCCGGCGCATGTACGGTTTCTTTCTCGTCATCCTCGCCCTCCTGACGACCGAATGGTTTCTGCGTAAACGAAGCGGAATGGTTTGACCACCGGGGGCTACTCACCACACAGAATTCAGAATTATGGCAACGGCAGGCACGGATAACATGCGACAGGTGAAACGGCTGCAAAAAGAGCTGGATCGCTTTGTCTCGGGAGAAACAGGCATCCCGTACGATGCGCTGATCTGGTTCGCCGAACCGCTGTTCGAGCTCTATCAGGCCGATCCGCGCCCCCCGGACGGCTCCGACCGCTTCACCCGCGACGTAAACGAACTGGGGTTGCAGGTAGCCGTGCTCGAAACGGCCCGCCTGTTCATGGCCTACGTGCTGCTCGAACCGGCGGAAGCGGAACGCCGGTACATGCAACTCGAACGCAGCCTGATCGGCAGGGACGCCTGCGAGCGCGAACGGATCGACTTCCTGGAACTGCTGCACCTGATGGAGGAGCGGTGGTACGACCTGGATGAATCCGTGCAGGCGCGGATAGCCGAAGCCTTCCGCCACGCGGCGCCTTTTCACGTCCTGCTGGAGCGGTATGCCGACACGCTCTCGCCCGCAGAAACATCCCCCGACGAGGAGCGGTACGGCCCCGACCGGCTCGACTTGCCGGAGGCGATGGCCCTTTTTTCGCGCCCCCTGCTGGAGCACGTCCACGTACTGGAGGATCCCGATTTGCTGGAAGACGCGCTGGCCCGGGCAGGGGCCTACTGGAATCTGGTCCAGCTGAAGGAGGAACGCTACGAGGAGCGGCTCGCCCGGATCGTGAAGCAGTTTGCGAAATCGCCGGACGACGAGCGGCGCATTGCCGAGGAGGCCCTCCGGATGGCCGCGTGGTTCTATGAATTGTTTCCTGAACGTCGCACGAGGTGATTCAACTTCCGGGGCCGTCTCCTTACCATGAAAGGGACGTACGCCTATCTATATCTTTTGCTTTATGGAAGTACATCCACTTGCCCCATCGCTGGATCTTACGACGTCCTCTACGGAACCCCTCGTTCGGGAGAACGGCCACCTGCCCGACCTGCTCAGCACGATGCGCAGGCACATCCATGCGCACCCGGAGCTCGGGTTTGAAGAATACCAGACGAGCGCATACATCCGCGAGGTCCTGGAAATGCACGGGTTGCACGGCAGCGCTCCCATGGCGGTTACGGGCTTCTTCGTGGACATTGAAGGGGCGCTGCCCGGTCCCTTCGTCGGCTACCGGGCCGACATGGACGCCCTGCCCATACAGGACCTGAAGGAGTGCCCCTACAAATCGACCCGGCCCGGCCTGGGCCACCTCTGCGGCCACGACGCCCACATCGCGATGGCCGTGGGGGTTGCCATCGAACTCAGCCGGATGCGCGAACGCCTGCACGGCCGGTGCCGGGTGTTCTTCCAGCCGAGCGAGGAGCGCACCCCGAGCGGAGCCGTGCGCCTCATCGAGGAAGGCATCCTCACCGATCTCGAAGCCGTCTACGCCGTCCACGTCGATCCGACGCTGCCCGCCGGGCGCTTCGGCGTGCGCGCGGGGGCCATGACGGCCGCCGCCGACCGGTTCCATATCGACGTGATCGGCCCCGGAACGGCGCACGCCGCCCGGCCTCACGAAACCGTCGATACCATCTGGGTGGCAACCGCCATAGCCAACGCCCTCTACACCCTCATCGGCCGCCTCACCGACGCCCGCAACCCGGCCGTACTGACCATCTGCCGGATGCACGGCGGCGACGCGTATAACGTCGTGCCGGATCACGTCGAACTCGGCGGCACGCTGCGCACCACCGACGCCCACGACCGCCGGCTCATCAAGAATCGCATCGAAAGCCTGGCTACCGACATCGGCCGTTCGATGGGCGCCCGCGTCGCCGTTGACCTCTCCGGCGGTGCGCCCGCCGTCGAAAACGACCCGACCCTCTCCCGCCTCGTCGAGGGCCGCATCGTCGCCCTCTTCGGGCAGGATGCCTTTTTCCACGTACCCCGCCCGAGCATGGGGTCGGAGGATTTCGCGCACTACCTCCAGCACGTACCCGGTGCGCTCGTTCGGGTCGGCACCGGCTCGGATGAAGCCACCAGCTACCGCCTGCACGACAGCCGGTTCGACCTGGATGAATCCGCCCTGGCCCCCGCCGCCCGGCTCATGGCGGCCGTCATCGCCGAGCACACCCGCACTACACCCCTAGCCGGGCGCTGAACCGGGTGCAGGGGGGCGCCCTCCTGCGGCGTCTCAACGATCCATCGGCCCACCACATCACCCCGGCCCGCTTCTATCGTCATCCCAAAACTATGTCATCCCGACCCGCTTCTTTCGTCACCCCTCACAAAAACTCACGTAATCCCTCACAAAAACCTCGTCATCCCGGCCCCTCCGCCGTCTACCGACGGCGGCAGCCGGGATCTCAGAAGGCCTTCATGAAACCCTTGACAGATCCCGCATCGAGCCTGTCCCGCTCTGCGGGGTGCGGGACGACGTTTTATGTGCAGGATGACGGGCGGGGTGCGCTATAACAGGTTGGGTAAGCGCCTAAAGTTCGGGATGACGATAATAGCAGGGGCCGGATGACGTTATAATCAGGCTCGGCGTGACGTGATTATTAGGCGTCGGAATGACGGTTTCGGGTCGGGGTGTCGCGGCGAGGCAGAGGTACGAGGGAATCGGGGGAGAAATGGCGGTAACATATTGATAGCGTTTATCAATAATCCTTATCATAAGAGAAACCCCCGATAGATCCATGAATCTACCCCTCCTGTTACGTCTCCTGCGGCGGGTGGCCCTCGTCGTTCTCGGCATCTGGCCGGCGGGCGTAGCCGCCGCGC
>CBDUBS010000231.1:0-5419 GCA_965365445.1 uncultured bacterium
CCCCAGTAGAATTCCGGAAACGTACGGGTTCAGGTACCCTTTCAATCCGGATGCAGGAAAGTTCATGGCATCATGAAATTGATGGTGGATTTCAGTAACCGATCCAGGAGGTCAGTTGCCCGGCCTCTACAATGAAAAACCGGAAAATGAGGCCGCCCGCCAGCACGAAGGCAGGCGCCAGAAAGCGCGGAAGCGACTTCCCCCGCAGATGAACCGATTCGAGAAAGAACGGCAGCAGCAGCCCGATCATCACGACGAATATCCAGAAATACATCGTGAGCGCTCCGCCCAGAATCAGATCGGCGGCCCGCCGTTGCGGCTCGGCGCCGTATACCATGCTGACGACCATCAAGCCGATCAGCAGCAGCTCGACCATGATCAGCCGCATGTCCAGACGGGCATAGCGGTGTTGCTCCGCGTGCTCCCGGCTGGAGGCCTGCACGAGCGCAGCCGCCGACGATACGCCGGAGGCCAGAAAAACCAGTCCGAGGATGGAGGTATTCCAGAAGGGCCGGGCCACATACGCGCTGAGCAGGATGCCGGTATAAATACCCAGCGCCACGCCCATACCGATTGTCCACTTCGCGAGGACGTCCGCATGGGTTTCCGCGAACGATATAACCGGCCGCAACCAGGGCTGCGCATCGGCCCGGCGCGACCACGAGGGCCAGTTGGCGCGCAGTGTACCCAGCACCAGCAGCACGTTCACCGGAATCACCAGGATGAGTATCCAGGCGCCCCACGACATGGGCGACGTGATCCGGAAGGCCGTGTAGAATCGCCAGACGTACAGTTTGTGCTCCAGGTCCAGAAACAGGGCCAGCATCCCCACGGCCAGCACGACCGGCACGGCCGGCAGCCACCGCTGAGCGGCACCCGACCGCTTGCGAAGCACGCCGATCGCGCCCAGGATGAGCAGCCCGGCCGCAAGGCCCCCCAGGAACAGGTATACCGGAACCTGCCACTGCCAGACGTCCAGCACCGGGTCGATGTGGGCGTTGAGTTTATTGGTAATGATCTGTTCTTCCATAACGGTTTCAAACAAGGTAAAACACATTCGGCTCGGTTCCGGCCTGCGGGGCGATGACCTCGTACTTGCGCCGCTTCAGCAGGCGGCTCACCTCGGAATCCGGGTCGTTCAGGTCGCCGAAATGCATACACCGGGTGGGGCAGGCGGCCACACAGGCGGGGTCGAGTCCTTCCCGGACGCGGTGCAGGCAGAACGTACATTTGCTTACGTACCCCTCCGGCATCACGAACCGCGCATCGTACGGGCAGGAAGCCACGCACGACTTGCAGCCGGTGCACAGCGACGGGTCGACGAGCACCACGTTGCTTTCTTCATCCACGAAGCTGGCTCCGGTGGGGCACACGCTCACGCAGGGAGCGTTCGAGCAGTGGTTGCATCGCTCGGATCGGTACTGCAACGACAGATCGGGGAACTCGCCCGATAGCCGTTCCACAACCCAGTCCCGGCTGAGCCCTTCCGGTACTTCGTTCTCGGTTTTGCACGCCACCACGCAATCGCCGCACCCGATGCACAGGGCCGTATCGATCACCATGGCGTATCGTTTTTTGAGAGCCATCAGACTACCTCCCCGGCGCCGGTGTTTTCGCTCATGAACGTGACGAAATTCGAGCGCCGGCCCGTACCGCCCATGATCGGATCGATGCTCACGTTCGTCACCAGTTCGTTGTCGTCGGCGCCTTTTCCATAGCTTTTTTTCATCTGCTTCTGCGTGTGGCCGAACCCGTGCACCATGTACACGGCGTCCATGCGGATGCGCTGCGTCAGGCGCACCTTCAGCGGAAACGTTCCCTCCACCCCGTCCTGGTTTTTCAGCCTCACGTACTGCCCGTTTTTCAACCCCCAGTCTCGCGCCACGGCCGGGTTGACCCACACTTCGTTTTCCGGCATGAGCTCGGTGAGCAGCGGATTATTCGTCGTCCGGGCAAACGTGTGGGCGGGCGCCCGCCCTTGCAGCAGCCGGTAGAAGCCTTCCGGCGGCTCGGGATGCGCCTGGTACACGGGCACGGGATCGTAGCCGTAATCCGCCAGCTGCTGCGAATACAGCTCGATTTTCCCGGAGGGGGTATTGAAGTGGATGTCCTCACCCGGCTGGAAATACAACGGCCCCTGCGACGGAAACGTCTTTACACCAAGCTGCTTCATCTCCTCCAGCGACGACCCGGCCGCCGTCAGCCGCCGGTTCAGGTAGTCCTGCATGTCCTCCCAGGGGAAGTACCGGCCCAGACCCATTTTCTCGGCCAGCCGCTTCACGATCCATTCCGACGGCCGGGTGTCGTAGGCGGGCTCGAAGGCCGGGGATCGGAGGGCTATCTGCGGCCGCCGCCCCGGCGAGTCGCGCAGGTCGTCGTAGCGCTCCAGGTAGGTGCTTTCGGGCAGCACCACATCGGCCCAGCCGGCAATCTCGGCGGGCATGATGTCCACCACCACCAGCAGATCGAGCTGCTGGATGGCGTCGATGGTTTTCTGCATTTCCGGCAGGGCGAAAATCAGGTTGCTGCCGTAAACGAGCCACGCCTTGATGAGCTTGTCGGGCGCTACCGGATGGAGCGTCGCATCCCGAATTTCCGAGGCAATCGTGGAAATGGCGAACGGGTACTTCTGCTTCGCGAAGTCGCACAGGGTCCAGGCCGGGGTCGGGAACGGCGGGTGCTCCAGATCGGGAACGGCCGGTTTCTGCTGGATGTAAAACCCGCCCGGGCGCCCCCAGCTTCCGAGGAGGGCATTCAGGATGGCAATGGCCCGGGAGCGCTGCGTGTCGTCGCCGTACCACGTAACGTGCCGGCCGGGGTGGACGAGGGTAGCGGGGGCGTGGCGCCCCATGAGCCGGGCCGTCTCCCGGATGACGGACGGCTCGATGGACGTGATCGGGTAGGCCCACTCCGGGGTGTTGCGCTCTACGGCCGCTTTCAATGCTTCCAGGCCGATGGTGTACCGCTCCACGTACTCCCGGTCGTACAACCCTTCTTCGAGGATCACGTTGATCCACGCCAGAATCAGGGCCGTATCCGTGGCCGGCTTGATCGGAAGCCAGTACTTCGCCTTCCCGGCCGCCACCGAAAAGCGCGGATCGACCACGATCATCTCGCACCCCCGGGAGAGCGCCGTGCTCATCTCCTGAACCTGGCCGTTGTGCAGGTTCTCGCCCAGGTGCGACCCGATGAGCACCATGCACCGGCTGTTCTCGATATCGGTCCGCTCGGGCGAACCGACTTCCTCCCCGTAGGTCAGCACGAACCCCGTATCGCGGGGCCCGCGGCACTGCGCGAACGACGGAGCCGTGATGCACGCCGAGCCGTACGCCTTCGTCAAGGTTTTCCAGTGGGCCGCTCCGTTTCCGTGGCTGAACATCGCCAGCGACTCCGGCCCGTAGGCTTCCTTCACGGCCGCCAGCTTCGCCGCGATGTAATCGAGCGCTTCTTCCCACTCCACCTCCCGGAATACCTGCTTCCCCCGCTCCTCAACCCGTATCAGGGGTTTTTTCAGCCTGTCCGGATCGGTATACGATCCGATGCCCCCCGTACCGCGCGTGCAGAACCGTCCGGTGGAATGCTGGTCCTCGTCGTTCCCGACTATTTTCCACGGCCTGCCGTTTTTCGTATACACCCACCCGGCGCATTGCCAGAAACACATCTCGCAGTACGTTGGCGTGCGCCGGATGACGTCGCCCGGCTGCACCGGAAAGGCGGCCGCCGCGCTGGGCGTGGGGTTCAGCACGGCATATCCGCCGCCGAGTACGGCCGCTCCGGCCCCGGCCGCCGATGCGAGCTTGATGAAGTCCCTGCGGTTGAACGAGTGTCCCATACGTTCCGCCCCGGTCTGTACCGAATCGATTTCTATCCCTGAACATTACTATCTGGTTGTATAGTATACGTTCGGCGCAGGGGTTTTCGTGTGGGGGAAACCGGTAGGGATAAGTAGGTGATTTCCTTACACGATCCGGATTTGATTCCTGTGTACCACAAAGCGTGTACAAACCATACCTTTTGTGTCACTATATGTAGATACGGTTATATTAGCCGGATATATTCCCCGCCGCTACTTTAATTCTTCACCTTGGCTGCGTATCATGGAGTCAGGAAGGATGTCATCGCTCCACCCCAGTCTGAACGCTTCATGAAATCGACACCGCCGCGCCGATACCGACAGTTCATTCAGGACCATCCGGAGGTAGGGTCGGCCTACGAACGGCTGAGCGCCGCTGCGAAAACAGAGGGGCCGCTGGATGCCCGAACCGCCGAGCTGGTCAAGCTGGGCATTGCCGTAGGGATGCAAAGCGAAGGGGCCGTGCACGCCCACGCCCGGAAAGCGCTGGATGCCGGGGCGCGCCCGGACGAGCTGCGCCACGCGGTTATCCTCGCCGTGACCACGCTGGGCTTTCCGCGTATGATGGCGGCCTACACCTGGGTGGAGGACGTCCTGATTCCCGATGCGGAATAACCCTACCCGGTTTCCAGATCGTCGGGCCGGTTGATGTTTCGCAGGGCCTCGGCCGGCAGCAGCACCGTCCGTACCGTCAGGCGCTCCAGCAAATCCCGCAGGGCGTACCTTCCGCCGGCCAGTTGCCCTTCTACGGCCTCCAGCGCGCTCCGGTGGTAGCACCCGCAGAGCGGATGCACCCGCTCGGCATCCCGCGCCACGACCGCCTGCACCTCCCCACGGCAGGCGAGCAATTCGGCCAGGTGCGTCGTTTCGATGAACGGCATGTCCACGGCCGCCACGAGCAGCCCCTGCGTTTCCAGGCGCAGCAACCCGGCGTGGATGCCGGCCAGCGGGCCTGCATCCGGGTATACATCCACGATGCGCTCCCACCGGCGCCCGACCGGAAGCTCCCGGTCGGCGTCGCGCACGCTCACGTACACCCGGTCCACCAGCGGGTGCAGCGCCTGAAACACCCGCTCCACCATCGGCCGCCGGTCCACTTCCACCAGCGCTTTATCCCGCCCGAAGCGGCGCGCCCGGCCCCCGGCCAGAATCAGGCCCGTAGCGGGCGACAGAGGCGCTTTTTCCTCAACTTCCTTCAGCGAATCCATCGGATAAGCCTAACAATAGCGATCTGGTTACGTACGATATGGTGACAGACGAAGTAAAGGAAAGCGTGTACTATTCAAGCGTTACCAACCGCTACTGCCATGACTGCACTGTTTGCCGGCTTGCTTCTTCTCGGTTTGAGCGCCCAGGCCCCCGGCTGGATCGTCGCTCTGGCAGCGGCGATCCTGGGCGGCCTCCTCGCGCTTTTCACCGGACGCCTGGGCCGCGGCCTGACGCACGGAACCTGAGCATCTAACCCGGCCGCGCCCTATCCGATCCGCCCGATACCTCATCCCGCCTTCATCCGGGATCTGTTCGGGTATGCAGCATCCCTTTTGATACCTGGACACGAACACGTCA
>CBDUBS010000232.1:0-5413 GCA_965365445.1 uncultured bacterium
GCGAGCGCATCACGCCGCAGGGCCGGATCGTCCCGGCAGAGCAAAATCCGTAAGGCCCGTTTCCCCTGAGGCTCGATCGAACTCCGAAGCCACCCGCTCGATGGCCTCGCCGCTCAGACGCTGTACCGTCCACTCGTCCATCGGGACGGCCCCCAGCGAACGATAAAGGCCGAGCGCCGGTTCGTTCCAGTCCAGCACCGACCACTCCAGCCGACCGCAGCCCCGCCGAACGGCCAGCCGTGCGACGTAGGCCAGCATCGCGCGGCCGAAACCCTGTCCGCGCCACCGGGGCCGGATGAACACGTCCTCCAGGTACATTCCAGGACGTCCCACAAAGGTAGAAAAGGTAGAGAAGTAGAGGGCAAACCCGACAGGCTCATCTCCCCGGAAACCGATTACGGCTTCCGCCGCCGGACGAGCCCCGAACAAATGCTCCCGCAACAGGGATTCCGTCGCCACGACTTCATGGGAGAGCCGTTCGTACTCGGCCAGTTCCCGGATAAACTCCAGCAGGAGCGGCGCATCGGTCTCGGAAGCCTCGCGCAGCGTAAAATCCGGGATCGGAGTAGGTACGGATATCGACATCGCCGCTTACCGGTTGTGAACGATGAGCAGAGGCCGCGTCCACGTGCCGGCGCCTTCGCAGGACATCCGGATGAAATAGCGACCTGCCGGGAGCGCCCCCACCGAGAAATCAGGAACGTGGATTCCGGCCGCAAACCGGTCGTTCAGGGGTTCGAGCACACGCCGTCCCAGAGCATCGAATACTTCGATTCGAACCGTTCCCGTCGCAGCGAGGCCGAATTCGAGATAAACCCGCTCCGAGGCCGGGTTGGGAAATACGTTCAGCAAACCCGTCGCTTCCGGCAGGTCGGGCGTTTCGGCGCCGACCGGTACGTTCGGGTTACGCAATATCCGGTAATCAGGGTCGAACGTCAACGTGAGCGGCTCTTCCGGGATGGCGAAGCGGAATGCTTCTTCCCGCTCGTCGATCTCGACCGTGAATCGCCGCTCCCCGGCGGTCGTCTGTACGGCGATTTCGGCGGGCATCTCGAACACGGCTACGTTCGATTCTGAAGGTGTCTGCGTTTGCCGGATGGTTCCGGCCACTGCATACCCTTCGACCGTCGGGGTTGAGGTCCAGGTTACGGCAAACACCGGCTCGCCGGTTCCTTCGGTCACCCACTGCCGGAAGAACACCCCCAGATCCCGGCCCGATACCTGTTCCGCCACCCGCCGAAAATCGTCGGTGTCGGCGTTGCCGTATCGGAAGGCCGGGTCTGCCACGTAGGTTTGAAGTATTCGGCGGAATGCATCGTCGCCCACGATGCCGCGCAGCATGTGCAGTACGATACCGCCTTTGGCATATACCCGGTTTCCGTTGAACAAGATACCCGTTGAAAGCGTATCGGCCCCCTGCACGAGCAGCGTGCCCTCCGCATTCCGGGCGGAGCGCATGTCGGCAAGCAGCGCCGCCCGGAACTGGCCCGGGTACAGATCGGGCCGGGCCTCCCAGTACAGCAGCTCGGCATAGGTGGCAAACCCCTCGTTCAGCCACAGGTGCGGCCAGGTTTCCATCGTGATCAGGTCCCCGAACCACTGGTGCGCCAGCTCGTGCGATACAAGGGACACACCGTTGCCCCCCAGCGACGTCATGGTCTGGTGCTCCATGCCTCCCCCGAACGTCGTTTCGGAGTGCCCGTACTTCTCTCCGGCGAACGGATACGGCCCGAACCAGTACTCCATTACCGGCATCATGTCGATTACCCGGTTCCAACCCCTGTACGGATCGGCGCTTTCGTACATCCCCGAACCCTGGTACTGGTAGTGAAGGATCGGGAAGGAGGCGGCCCCGTACATACCGGCCAGCGTATCCGGGCGGGTATAGGTTTGCTCGAACACCTCGTACCGGCCCACGGCAATCGAGACGAGGTACGTAGCAATGGGATACCGGGAAAACCACTCGTAGGTGGTCGTCGTGGCCGTCTCGGTGGTTCGGACGAGCAGCCCGTTGGAGCCGACGCGGAGGGGCTTCGGCACGGTGACCACCACCCGCACCGAATCGGCCTTGTCTGAGGGGTGATCTTTGTTGGGCCACCAGGCGCGGGCCCCGTACGGCTCGCTGCGGGTCCAGGCGAACGGGCTGCCGGCCCGAGTTCCGAATACGAAGGCGTCGCTATAAAAGCCCGCACCGGTCGGGACGCCCTGATATGCAATATCCAGACGCACCGTTTCCCCGACGGCATACGTTTTCGCCAGATCGATATACAACAGGTCGTTCTGGTGGCGGTAGCCAAGCGATACCCCCCCGCTACTGACTCGGTCCACCCGGATGCCAGTGCTCGCCAGGTCCAGCGCGAGCTCGTTGATCGGCTCATCGGTTACCCGACCCTCCACCCGTGTTTGCCCGTAGAGGTAGTCCGGATTAAAGCGCACGTCGAGGTCGAGCCGGTAAAACGTGGCGTCGAAATGCTTTCCGGAGAGCGCCCGGGTCGCATGAATCGAGAGCGCATGAGGGGTATCGGCCGGAGAGATCACCTGCGCCGAAACCCATTGCACTGGAACGAGGGCCGCCACGAGAACGGCTGCCCGGAAATCTGAAAAAAGGGTACGCATTACTGCTACGGAAAATAGGCCGCCCGGAGGTCAGTTATATCGTTTGAAAAAGTCGTCCTCTTCGTCTGCATCGTCGTCCGGCGGGCCAAGCGACGAGAGCATCGAGCCCATGATGTCGCTGTAGGTGCTTTCCGAATCGATGACGTCCTTCCCGACGAGGGAGTTCTGATGCAGGGCTTCGAGAACGAATTCCATCATGGAAGCTGTCTCGGCCGGAGATTGGGGGCGGCTGTGTTTCTTAACCAGCTCGTGCAGTCCGGAAACGGCCCCGAGCCGTTTGCTGTATTCGGTAAACGAGGCGTCGGGCTCGATCTCTACTTTATGACCGCCCGTAAACCAGCCAAGCACTTTCTGGTAAGGGGCCCGGCCATTTTTCTTGTCGCCCGGATCGGGATAGTACCGCTTGAAGATGGCGTTCACGGCGCGCCCGATCAGTAAGCGGGCTACGTTCTGGGCTCCCTCCTGCTCCCCCTCGTACACCAGTTCCACCTTTCCGGTAATGGCGGGCTCGATATGTACGAGGTCGCTGATACGGATGGTGGTTTCCTCCTCCCCGTTGAGGAGCGCCCTTCGTTCGGCCGCCGAGATCAGGTCCTCCAGTGCGGCGCGTGTCAAGCGGGCCGATACGCCGGATTTCTGGTCTACGTACTCGCTCTTGCGGGCTTCGAAGGCGATCTGTTCGATCACTTCGCGGAAGAAGTGCGGGATGTGTACCCGGGGCGCATCGTCGCCCCGGTTTTCCCAGGCTTCCTGCCGGGTAATCTCGACGCCTACCTCGACGGTTTTCGGGTAGTGTGTGATGATCTGGCTGTCGATCCGGTCCTTGAGCGGGGTGATGATGTTGCCGCGGTTGGTGTAATCCTCCGGATTGGCGGAAAACACCATCAGCACATCCAGCGGAAACCGGATGTTGAACCCCCTGATCTGGATGTCCTGCTCTTCCATGATGTTGAGCAATCCCACCTGGATGCGGGGCTGAAGATCGGGCAGTTCGTTGATGGCAAAGATGCCCCGGTTGGTCCGCGGAATGATGCCGAAATGGATGACTTCCTCGTCGGCGTACGTCAGGCGGTGATGGGCCGCTTTGATCGGGTCGATGTCGCCGATGAGGTCGGCGATGGTAGTGTCCGGGGTAGCCAGTTTTTCCCCGTAACGTAGCGAGCGGTGCAGCCATTCGATAGGGGTATCGTCGCCGCGCTCGGCAATCAGCTCCCGGGCATATTTGGATACGGGAGCGAAGGGATTATCGTTGATTTCGCTGTCGGCGACGATGGGCACGTACTCGTCGAGCAGCTGCGGCAGCATCCGGATGATGCGGCTTTTCGCCTGTCCGCGCAGGCCGAGCAGGATGAGGTCGTGACGGGCCAGGATGGCGTTTTGAATCTGCGGAATGACGGATTTTTCAAATCCGATGATGCCGGAAAACAGGGGCTCCCCGGCCCGCAGGCGCCGGATGAGGTTTTTCCGCAACTCCTCCTTGATTGGCAGGACCCGGTAACCGGAGTCTTTCAACTGCCCGAACGTTTTATACCTGGTAATCTCCATCCTCTTGCCTCGTCTGATGAGCCTCGTACGCTTCCGGAAAGTGAGGGTAGTAGCACGCGACGGAGCGGTACGCTGTTCCCCGCTTACTCTGCCCGGTATATGCGCACACCCGGTCGGGGGCTGGATGCCGCTACAGCCACCAGAACCGAGCCGTCGGGCCGGCTTCGTACGGCAATGTCCTGTGGAAGGAAGCGGTAGTGCATGGACCGGGAATTGGGGCTCAGCACCCGTCGGAGCCGCCCGTCCGCGCCGTATACGTCCACGCGAAGCCAGCCGGGGCGCAGGTTGAGTACGAACAGTTCCTCCCCCGACGCCGCCGCCGATGCGACGAGCAGGGGTGGCTCGTCGACGTGGCCCAGCATGAAGGCCCGGCTTCGGGCCAGCATCGGCGAGTCGAATCCGGTAAGGGCCAGCGTATCCGGCGGCATGCCCGGCCTGAACCGATCCAGCACGGGCCGGTACCCGGAGAGGCTCACCAGTGTATCACCCCACATCCGGAGCCCTCCGGCATGGCGCCACCAGGGGCGCGCCGGCGCCGTCAGATGTCTCTCCCGTCCATGGGAATCCAGCGAGAGCAGCACGGCGCCGCCCGTTTCGGAGACCTGTTTCAGGAACACCACATCACCATGCCAAACGGCGAATTGCAACGCCGAGGGGTCAGTTGGAAGTTCGATCTCCCGAACGACCGTATCGGCATACACGGTGTATATACGCCCCGTACCTGCCCCGAATACGAAGGCGGTATCTCCTCGCCCGCCGGCGAGATAAGGAAAGGAGCCGTCAGGCAGAGGCAACTCACCCAGAAACCGCCCGCCCGGATCGATATGGAAGAGGCTGTGCCGCTCGGTGTCGCCCACCAGAAGCGAGCCGTCGGTCATGAATTGAAGCGTCCGGGGATGTTTCAACGGATGGCCGTCCGTCCCGGAGAACGCTCCGATTTCGTACAGTGAATCCTCCGGGATCCCGGCGGCATAGGCCCGGGAGAGGGAATCGGCCGGAAGCAGCGCGCGCGGCTCTGTGTAGCGGCAGGACGAAGGAAAGCAGCCCGATAGCAGCAGAAACGCCATCGGGAGCCACAGCCTCCGGGATCGCGCACCGACGAGAGTACTCGAAGAATCCGGCAAGGAAAAAGCAATCACCCGGCGGCCCGGCCGATTTTTAGTTTCAGTGAAACCGGCTTGCCTTCCCGAAGCACCCCGACGGTAACCACATCGCCCGGGCGGAAGTCGTAGATACGGGCCACGTAATCGCT
>CBDUBS010000233.1:0-5389 GCA_965365445.1 uncultured bacterium
CCGGCCATCAACGCCACACCCATGGCGAAAGACGCCGCTTTGACGATGCGGTTCCGGCTTTTCTGACCATTGCGGCCATGCCGTTTACCTATTCCATTGCCAACGGCATCGTATTGGGCATCCTGTCGTATGTCGCCGTCAAGGTCACCGCCGGAAAGTGGCGCGAAGTGCCGCCCCTGATGTACCTGATAGCCGGACTGCTGGTGGCATACTACAGCCTGATGCGATAGGATAGCGAAGCGATGATCGACGTGGCGATAATAGGAGCCGGAGCAGCCGGATTGATGTCGGGCATCAGTGCGGGCCGTTCGGGAAACAATCGATCGGTGGTGGTGCTGGACGGAGCCCGCCGGCCCGGAGCAAAAATCCTCGTGGCGGGGGGCGGGCGCTGCAACGTAACACACGCCACGGTAAACGCAGAAGACTATTCAGGGTCGTCACGCAACGCCATCCGGCAGGTTTTACGACGCTTCCCCTTAGATGAAACCATTCGGTTTTTTGCCGGGATAGGCGTGGAACTCAAGCAGGAGGAAACGGGAAAGCTGTTTCCCGTAACCGACCGCGCCGAGACAGTACTCCAGGCTCTGCTGAAAACCCTGCACGAATCCGGCGCCGTGTTGAAACCGGCATGGCGGGTGGAACGACTCGACCGAAGCCCGGAAGGGACGTACAGGCTGACCGGAAGCGGCGGAACGATAGACGCCGGAAAAGTTATCCTGGCTACCGGAGGAAAAAGTTTGCCCCGTACCGGCTCGGACGGACTGGGTTACCATCTGGCCCGCCGGCTCGGTCATACCCTCACCCCGCACATTTTTCCGGCGCTGGCGCCCCTCGTGTTGCCGGAGGGCCACTTTATTAAAGCGATGCCCGGAGTTTCCGCGCCCGTGCGCGTCGCTGTACGCACTTCGACCGGAAAAAACCGGGCGGCTGTAGCGGGTTCACTCCTGTGTACGCACTTCGGGCTATCCGGCCCGGCTATCCTGGATATCAGCCGCCACCTGACCGAGGCGCGTTTTGACGATCCGGAGGCGCAGCTCATCATCGATTGGGTCCCGCAAATCGGGGGCGATGAGCTCGAACACATGCTCCTCCGTAACAGGCAAAGTACCATTGGTACGGTCTGCCGGTCGTTACTGCCGGACAGACTGCTTCGGGCGCTGCTGGCCGCTGCCGGCATAGAGTCCGGCGACTCTCTCGGCCAACTCTCCCGGGAACGCAGGAAGCGGGTGATACAGACGATGAAAGCATACGAGGCCCCCGTCGTAGGAGACCGGGGATACAAATATGCCGAAGTGACCGCCGGCGGCGTCCCGCTCTCCGAGGTCCATCTGAAAACCATGGAAAGCCGGATCTCGCCCGGGCTTCATCTCTGCGGGGAGCTTTGCGACGTAGACGGGCGAATTGGTGGATTCAACTTCCAGTGGGCGTGGGCCAGCGGGTACGTGGCGGGCAGTTCGGTCTGAAGGTTTCCGGCCGTAACACCTGTGTTACAAAACGCTTTTAGACCTATATTGCCCTGCGTACCCCTTCGTTTGTTCGTATCCGGGTCCACCGAACCTATGCCAGCCTCCGCCGAATCGTACCGTATGCTCATCGTAGAGGACGACCTCGACATAGCCAGCGGGCTCATCTTGTTTTTTGAGTCAATGGGTTATGACGTAGCCCATGCCGGCGACGGGGAGCGGGCCGATGAGATACTCAAAACAGACCGGTTCGACGTCGTATTGCTCGACGTGATGCTACCCGGGAAAAACGGATTCGACGTATTGCGCGGTATGCTCGAAACCGGCAATACGTCGCCGGTCCTGATGCTGACCGGCCGCACTGAGCAAGAAGACATCCTGAAGAGTTTCGGCCTTGGAGCCACCGATTATCTGACTAAACCGTTCAGCGTCGACGAACTGGCGGCGCGGGTTCGCGCCATTCTTCATCGCACGCAGCCCCCTTCCCGAGCCCCCATGGAGGTGCACCGGGTTGGAGACGTGGACGTCAATTTCAGCACGCACGAAGCCTTACGCAACGGACGAAACCTGGATCTGACCGCGCTGGAGTTCGACGTACTCAAATACCTGATCCAGAACAGAGGGCGGCTGGTTACCCGGCAACAACTGCTTCGCGACGTGTGGGGAATCGATCAGGACATCGTCACACGGACCATCGACCGGCATGTGGCCTCTTTGCGCAAGAAGCTCGAACCGGATAGTGGAGCCCCGGCCTACATCGAAACGGTGTACGGTATGGGCTATCGCTTCAACGGATAACCTCGGTCAGAATCCTAGCCCCAGCGTCCGGGTGCGTATCCGGCAGAGGTAGCCGTCAGCCGTCATATACAGGGTAGCGCCGTCGTCTCCAAAGGCGCAGTTCGCGGTGGCCTGCCCCGTATCGATAACGCCCAGATGCTCCCCCTGCGGGGTAAAAACGTGCACGCCTCCGGGTCCGGTTGCCCAGATGTTACCCGACCTGTCCACGGCCAGCCCATCGGGCAGGCCTTTTTTTCCGGCTTCAACCCATGCCGTAGCGTCAAAGAATACCCTCCCGTTAGATAGGCCGCCCGATGCACCGACATCGTAAACCATCCACACGGGGCGCTTCCGATCGGATACGGCCACATACAGGGTTTTCTCATCCGGTGAAAAGGCAATCCCATTGGGGAACGTAATATCCGATAGAAGTAGATCGAGGGCGCCGTCGGTGGACAGGCGATAAACGCCGTTGAACGGCAACTCCTTTGCCGGACTGGCGTCGAGGCCGTTCAGGCCGTATGGAGGATCGGTAAAGTACAGGTCGCCATTCGATCTGTACACCGCGTCGTTCGGACTATTGAGGCGTTTCCCCTGGTAGCGGTCCGCCAGAACGGTTCTGGTGAACCGTACCGAATCGATCCGGGCCATCTGCCGGTTGCCATGGTCACACACGACCAGCCGGCCCTGCGGATCCAGGAGCAGACCATTGGTACCCAGCTCCCGTCCCGGAGGTTCGTCGCCCGCAAATCCGGCCGGACGCATGAATACGCTGATGCCGTCGGTTTCGTGCCAGCGGTAAATGGTGTTCTTCGGAATGTCGGAAAAAAGCAGATAGCCGCCGTCCGCAACCCAGAGCGGACCCTCCGACCAGTCAAAACCTTCGGCCAGGACCTCGATTCGGGCACCCGGAGAAAGCAGTTCGTCCAGGCGAGGATCGTTCCGATGAATCGTTCCCATGGTGGGCACGCTCGAGGCGGCGCATCCCGACAGGATGACACACGACATCGCAGCATATATGGTCAAGTCGAGGAATGACATAGGAGTTATTCTGCGGGTTCAAACAATATCCGAACGGGTGCGTCCGAGCGTCTTTTCCTCGGCCAGCAACGGCTGATCGCCAATACGTTCCAGCTCGATTCGAGCCGCCGGGGTTTCCCGAAGGCGGCCCACGGCCTCCAGGCTCGATTCGAGCCGGTCGATTCGCTCGTGCAGCGGTTCGACGGCTTCCGCACCGGATCTTCGTATTACGGCCTCCAGCTCCTCCAGACTCACGGTAGAGCCGGCGCCCAGTGCCTTCTTTTGTCGTTGGTATAGCAGAATGCCGGCAACTACGATAGAGGGCAAAATCGCAAAAAGGGAAATAATGGCGATGATCTCTTCCATAACTGACCGTCGTTGCTGATAAGGGGATGGAATGACAGCGTCAATTCAGGCTATCTGAACGCATCGAGACCCGTGAGATCCTGTCCTACGATCAGCGTATGAATCTCGTGCGTTCCTTCGTACGTCACCACCGACTCCAGGTTCATCATGTGCCGCATGACCGGGTACATGCCGAGGATGCCGTTGCCGCCTAGAATTTGCCGGGCCGAGCGCGCCACATCCTGAGCCATTTTGCAGTTGTTCCGTTTGGCGAGGCTGACCTGCTGCGGTCGCATAGCGCCGGCGTCCTTCAATTTCGCCAGATGCCAGACGAGCAGTTGCGCCTTGGTGATTTCAGAGAGCATATCGACCAGCCGCTCCTGAACGAGCTGAAAGCCCCCGATGGGCCTGTCGAACTGCCGGCGTATTCGGGAGTGGGAAAGGGCGGCATCGTAACATGCCATAGCTGCGCCGATCACTCCCCACGCGATTCCGAACCGGGCTTGCGTAAGGCAGGAAAGAGGCGCACGCATACCCCGGGCCCCTGGAAGGCGATTGGATGTCGGCACCCGTACTTCATCGAGGATGACCTCCGAAGTAATGGCCGCACGTAACGACCATTTATCTATAATTCGCGGCGTGGATACCCCGGGCCGGTCGAGCTCCACCAGAAATCCACCAACTTCCCCTTCATCATCCCTCGCCCAGACGAGGCAAACATCCCCTTCGGATGCATTGGTGCTCCAGCGCTTGTGTCCGGAAATTATATAGGCGTCGCCGTCGCGGCGGGCCGTCGTTTCCATGGCCGCCGGGTCCGAGCCGTGTTCCGGTTCGGTCAGGGCGAAGCACCCTATGGCCTCTGCGGAAGCCAGGGCCGGCAGCCATCGGCGGCGTTGTTCCTCGCTTCCGTAACGGTATATCGGGTACATCACGAGCGACCCCTGCACGGAGCAAAAGGAGCGCAGTCCGGAATCGGCGCGCTCGATTTCCTGCATCATCAAGCCGTATACCACGTTGTTGTACCCTCCACAACCGTACTCGCGCGGCAGGCTCGGACCGAGCAAGCCGAGCCGGGCAAACTCCGGCGCCAGATGCTTCGGAAAAGTGCAGGCCTGTGCATGCTCCTCGATGACGGGAATCACCTCTTTCGAGACGAAGTCACGTACCCGTGCGCGCACGGCCCGTTCTTCGCCGGTCAACCATTCATCGAGAGCGTAATAGTCGGGCCCCTGGAATTCAGACATGATATGCACCATGGGTAAAGTCGGGCGGCCGCCGGTCTTTCGGGCCACCTGCACGGGCGATTCATCCATTCACCGCTCTGTACGGGCGCGCTCAGGCTGCTGCTTCGACGGCCGCTCGCGACACCACGAACAGGTAGCGCAGCGGCGTTGTGCCGGTATTGACGACATCGTGTACCGTATCCGGAGGACAGTACCCGATCCGGTTGATGCCCAGCGGCAGGGCGGGTTCATCCCGGATATGCAATTCGCCTTCTCCCTCCAGAACGATGATTACTTCCTCATTATCCCGGGTGCTGTGCTGCCCGATGGACTCTCCCGGCAGCAGCATCACCGCCCCGGAACGAACGCCTACCGTCTCCGGCGGCCCTCCCAGCAGGCGGGTAAATCGCGCGCCCGAGGCGGGCCACCCGATCACTTTTGGCTTTCGGTCCTGATGCATGGATTGTCTGGATACTGTTTTCCGGAGCCGACTATTCCGGTTGGAAGGCGCCCGCAACCGCCCGGCTCGCTCCGAAAGCCCGGCGGGGTAAGCCGCCCTAA
>CBDUBS010000234.1:0-5389 GCA_965365445.1 uncultured bacterium
CTCCTGGGTCTGGGCTCTCAGCGAATTGGTGATGCCGGCAAGAAGAATGATGACGGCGGCAATGCTGTAGAGCGTGTATAACAGCCCGTACTGCTCGTCGTTGATTCCGAGACCGTCTTTCAGAAGGTCGGCAATGGGGGCTATGCTGTCGTAAACATAGTAGTTGCCGAACATCGCCAGGCTGATGACCACCAGCACCGTCCACCGGTAGAAGCTGGACGGCTGGGCGGGGCGGGCTCCGGGGAAAAGCGTGCTCATGACGTTTTCGGAGGATGGGAATCGGAAAAACCGGAAGGAAGGTACGGAATCCGGGGAGATGATGAAGCGAAAAGGCTCTGGAAAGGAGGTCGAATTCAGTACGACTGCCCTCCCGAGCTTGAACTCGAGCCGGAGATTGCGTTTCATTATCGTCACCTGACCCCTTCTTACCCTCTTCAACCACCATGCGCGTTTTCCTGCTACTCCTCTGCACCCTGGCGGTCATGCCGCCGGCGACGGCCCAGGAAGTTCGGCGGCCGAACATCGTGTTCATCCTGATCGACGATCTGGGGTACACCGATATCGGCCCGTTCGGAAGCACCCTGTACCAGACCCCTCACCTGGACCGGATGGCCGCCGAGGGAATGCTGTTTACGGACGCCTATTCGGCCTCCCCGGTGTGCTCCCCGACCCGGGCGAGCATCCAGACGGGGCGCAACCCGGCCCGGCTCAACCTGACCAATTTCCTGAAGGGCTTACGCAGCCCGGAGGATTCCCCCATCCTCACGGCCGAATACGCCGATTACCTGCCGTCGGAAGAAGTAACGCTGGCGGAGACGCTTGGCAAGGCCGGGTATGCCACCGGGTACGTGGGCAAATGGCATCTCTCCAGAGAAGGCGCGGCCGGGACGCTGCCCGAAGAACAGGGCTACCGGATCAACATCGGCGGCGGCGATTTCGGCAGCCCGAAGTCTTATTTCTGGCCCGAGTGGGAGGGCCGCCCGGAGATTGAAGGGCGTTTCGACGGGGAGTACCTGACGGACAGGCTGGCCCTGGAGGCGGTCCAGTTCATCGAACGGCATCGGGAGGAACCCTTCTTTCTGATGCTGGCGCATTATGCCGTACACATCCCCCTCGTTCCGAAGCCGGAAAAGGTTGCGAAATACAAATCCCTGCTCGAAAAGAACCCCCCGATCCCGGGGCGGCAGGACAACCCGTATTACGCCTCTCTGGTGGAATCAATGGATGAAAGTGTGGGCCGGGTGCTGGCCGCGCTGGAGGAAAACGGACTGGAGGACAACACCCTCGTGGTTTTTACTTCAGACAACGGAGGGCTGTCGGTCGTGGAAGGCCGCCATACGCCGGCCACTACGAACGCGCCGCTCCGGGGAGGAAAAGGAAAGGTGTACGAGGGAGGAATCCGGGTTCCGCTGCTCGTAAAATACCCCCGGGCCGTCGCGCCCGGCTCCAGAAGCCGGGAGCCCGTCATCAGCGACGACTTCTTCCCGACGATCCTGGAAGCGGCAGGCATCGACCCGGCGAGCGCGGGAGCCCGCGGGCCGCTGGACGGAACCAGCCTGATGCCGCTTTTTCGCTCGCCGGCGGACTCGCTGGGCCGCACGGCGCTTTACTGGCACTACCCCCACTTCTCCAACCAGGGAGGGCGGCCGGGCGGAGCCGTCCGGCAGGGACGCTGGAAACTCGTCGAGCACTTCGAAACCGGACGGCTGGAGCTCTTCGACCTGGAAACCGACATCGGGGAGCACGACGACCTGGCCCAAACCTATCCGGAACGCACCCGGGAGATGCACCGGATGCTTCAGGCATGGCGCGAGGAGGTCGGGGCGAACATGCCGCTGCCCAACCCCGGGTACAAAGCGCCTTCCCGGTGACGGATTCGGTCAGGGATCGATGTAAACGGTCCGGCCGGTAACCCGGAAGCCGCCGGTAAGCGCCTCGGTGGTGGCGGCGTCGGCGCGGCCCCTGAAGCCGGGCTGCTCGCCGCCCACCGATACCTCGAATACGCCCGGCTCCACGGCCCGGCGCCCGTCGTCGGTGACGAGGGCATACTGCTTCGGTTCGAGCGTGAACTCCACGGTGCGGGTTTCGCCCGGCTCCAGATGAACACGGCGGAAGCCTTGCAGGGAGCGGATCGGTACGGGCACGGTCGATTCGATATCCCGGAGGTATAGCTGGACGACCTCATCGCCAGGCCGGTTGCCGGCGTTGGTCACCTGCACGCTAACCCGGACCGGCCCGGCGCCCCGACGCCGGGCGGGGCTGACCTTCAGGTCGGCGTAGGCAAACCGGGTGTAGCTCAGGCCGTACCCGAAGGGGTATAGCGGCTCCCCGCCGAAATAGCGGTAGGTGCGCCCTTCCATGGCATACTCCTCGAACGGCGGCAGGTCATCCACGGACTGATAGAACGTCAGCGGAAGACGACCGCCGGGGTTGTAATCCCCGAACAGCACGTCCGCGAGCGCCGGGCCGCCCGCTTCGCCCGGATACCAGGCCTCTACGATGGCGTCGAGGTGTTCAGCCGCCCAGGGGAAGGATAAGGCGCTGCCGTTCAGAAGCACGAGAACGGTAGGCTTGCCGAGAGCATGGATTTCTTGTATGAGCCGCACCTGGGTGGCCGGAATGTCGAGGCTGGTGCGGTCGCCGCCGGCAAAGCCCTCCACCTTGACGGGCATCTCCTCCCCTTCCAGTTCGGCGTTGATGCCCATAACGAGGACGACGGCATCGGCACGACGGGCCGTTTCGACGGCCTCGGCCCGGAGTTCGGCTTCCGCTTCGGGAGGCGCCCCGAGCAGGTGCATCTGCGGATCGGAGCCGATGTTATCGTATTCGATACGGAGGTCGTAGAACCGGCCCCCCTCCAGATCCACCTCGAAGGTACGCGTCAGCGGGTGATGGAACCCCTCGACTTCATACCTCAGCGAGTCGTCAAGGAACAGGCGGGTGGTTGTGGCGGCGTTCGTGCCCAGGCGGTACCGCCCCGTTTCGGGTGGAACGAGCGAGCCCGTCCACACGACCGAGAACGAGTCGGCCATGAGGCCGGTAACCGGGGTTTTCTCGGCCCAGATAAAATCCAGCACCGGATCGACGCGCTCGATAACCGGCTCGCCGGCCATCGGGGCGCCCTTGTAGTACCGGCCCCGGAGGCCATGTACATCCCCGTTGCGGAGGTCCGGGCGCAACGCCGAAGAAGGAATCGGGCGGAGCAGGGGCGCCCGGTCGGCCACGTAACTACCTACGGCCGTGTAGAGCCGGGTGTCTTTACTGATTTTTTCGCGGATACCTTGCAGGGGCGTTTTGAGCATCCGGGGGGTGCCGTTGTAGTTGGCGAGCAGCACCCGCGCATCGTCGGCGTTGGGACCAATGACGGCGATGGAGCCCAGCTCTTTTTTGAGCGGCAGGAGGTTCCCCTCGTTTTTCAGGAGCACGATGGACTCGCGCGCCGCCTGCAGGGCCAGCTGCCGATGGTCCTCGGAGTTGACGACGGAGTAGGGAATCTGCGTCCAGGGGACGCCGGCCGGGTTGTCGAACATACCCAGCCTAAAACGGGCCTCGAAGAGGCGTTCGAGGGCCGTATCGAGATCCTTCTCGGAGAGGAGGCCGCGCCGGACGGCTTCGGCCAGGTGCGGAGCATACGTGTTGCCGCAGTTCAGGTCGGTGCCCCGCTGCACGGCGAGAGCCGCCGCGGAGGGCGCATCGGGCGACACCTTGTGGTACTCGAAAAAGTCCCGGATGGCCCAGCAGTCCGAAACGACGTACCCGTCGAAGCCCCACCGGCCGCGCAGGATATCTCCCAGTAACAAACTGCTGCCGCACGCCGCTTCACCCTGGTAACGGTTGTAAGCGCACATGAACGACCGGACGTCGGCGTCGCGGATGGTCATCTCGAAGGCCGGCAGGTACGTCTGGTACAGGTCCCGCACGTTCGTCTGCGCATCGAACGAGTGCCGGAGCGACTCGGGACCGCTGTGCACGGCAAAGTGTTTGGAGGTGGCAACGGTTTTCAGATACTTCGGGTGGTCGCCCTGGAGGCCCCGGATGAAGGAAACCGCCATGCGGCCCGTAAGGTAGGGGTCCTCGCCGTATGTCTCCTGACCGCGCCCCCAGCGAGGGTCGCGGAAAATGTTGATGTTGGGTGACCAGAACGTGAGGCCCTGATAAATATTCCGGCGGCCCATATCCACGAACCGGTGGTGCTTGGCCCGGGCTTCGTCGGAGATGGCCGTCGCGATGCGAAGCATCAGGTCGGTGTTCCAGGTGGCGGCCATGCCGATGGCCTGAGGAAACACCGTGGCGGTGCCGGCTCGCGCAACCCCGTGCAGGGCTTCGTTCCACCAGTTGTACGAGGGGATACCCAGCCGATCCACGCCGGGCGCATCGTAGCGCATCTGGCTGATTTTTTCCTCCAGCGTCATGCGGCCCACCAGATCGCGGACGCGGCCCTCCACCGGCAACGACTCGTCCAGATAGGCCGGTGTGGTTTGCGCCGATGCAGCGGCGGTGATGAAGGATGCAAGCAGCAGGATCGAAAGCAGACGCATGGGAGGATAAAGCGTAATTGAGTTAATTCGGCGGGCGGAGGCCCGCCCCCCGTATAGACGAATGCAAACCGAAGGATCCCCTACAGGGTGGACGGACCCTCCAGGAAGCCGATGGATTCGAGAAAACGGTCGGTTTCGCGCAGCGTGCGAAGGTAATACGTGTTGTCGGATGGTTTGTAGTTGAAAAAGCCGTGTCCCTGCCCCTCGTAAAGAAACACGTCGCAGCGGGCCCCGGCCGCCTGCATGTTCTCCTGAAACGCTCGAATGGTAGGCACAGGAATCAGCCGGTCCTCCGTTCCGAGAAAAACAACGGTAGGCGGCGCCCCATCGGCCTGCTGATGCGCCGGAGAAAACGCCGTGTACCGCTCCCCGATGCGGTCGAAGCCGTACCCCTGCGGGCCGTTGTCGATCACGGGGTTGTACAGCACCAGCGCATCGGGGCGTGCGGAGGTGGTTTCGCCGGGCTCATCGAAACCGTGCAGCAACGCCGTAGCAGCCGCCAGATGCCCCCCTGCAGACCCTCCCCCGGCCGCTATCCGGTGGGGGTCGATCCCCAGCTCCCGAGCGTGGGCGCGCACCCAGCGCATAGCCGAGCGCGCATCGCGGACGCTTTCGAACGGCGTCGTGCCATGCACGCTCTCCACGCGGTATTCCGCGGCTACGGCCGCCATGCCGCGTGAAGCCAGGTACGCAGCCTGCGGATAAAACTGCTCCGGCGACCCCTTCACCCAGCCTCCCCCGAAGAAAAAGACGATGGCGGGTGCGGGTTCGTCGGCAACCCGGCCTTTCGGGAAAAAGAAGTGCAGGTACAGATCGCCCTCGGGAGTGCGTTTGTATAATCGGCGAGCGTC
>CBDUBS010000235.1:0-5332 GCA_965365445.1 uncultured bacterium
GGACGGACTGGATACGTTGATCCGCCTGCTGACGGAGAATGGATACACCGTCATCGGCCCCACGCTGCGCAACGGGGCGGTGGTGCTCGAACCTCTGGCATCGGCGGCGGAGTTGCCCGTCGGGATAGCCGAGGAGACGGAAAAGGCGACCTATCGCCTGCGCGAACGCGGCGAGGCGTCGCTGTTCGGGTATGGAGTCGGCGCGTTTCCCTGGAAGCGGTTTTTGTTTCCGCCCGAGCGCCGCCTGTTTACCGCCGAGCGGGACGGGCATGGCGGGTTCGCCCTCCCGGCGGAGTCGGCATCCGTCCCACCGATGGCGCTGCTCGGGGTGCGCGCGTGCGACGTAGCGGCCATCGCCATACAGGACAGGGTATTCATGGAGGGGCCTTACCCCGACCCGGTTTACTCCGAGCGCCGCCGGAACGCGCTCATCATCGGGGTGAACTGCACCGGATGCTCGGCCACCTGCTTCTGCACGTCGATGGATACCGGCCCCCGGCTGCGCGCCGGGTACGACCTGGCCCTGACCGAAATCCTGGAAACCACGCGACACGCCTTCCTCGTCGAGGCCGGTTCGGAAGCGGGTGAAAGGCTCCTGCACCGCCTGCCGGTTTCGCCGGCGTCGGAGGCGGAAATCCGCACCGCGAAGCTGCTCGTGGACCAGGCGGTCGCCGGGCAGAAACGCCGGCTCGACCAGACGAACATCCACGACCTGCTCCTCGACAACCTCGATCATCCCCGGTGGGAAGATGTGGCCGGGCGCTGCCTTACGTGCACCAACTGCACGCTCCAGTGCCCGACGTGCTTCTGCCACACGGTGGAGGACGCCACCGACCTGACGGGCAACCGGGCGGAACGACGGCAGAAATGGGATTCCTGTTTCGTGACGGACTTTTCGTACATCGTGGGAGGGAGCGTGCGGCTCTCGGGCCGCTCGCGGTACCGGCAGTGGCTCGTCCATAAGCTCGCTACATGGTACGATCAGTTCGGCTCATCCGGCTGCGTGGGCTGCGGCCGCTGCATAACCTGGTGCCCGGCCGGTATCGACCTGACGGAAGAAGTAGCCGCCATCCGGACGGCGCCCAAGCGCTTATCCGCACAACCCAAGGTACGGGAGCATGAAAACACTCACCCTGGCTAACAGCCTCGCCGAAACGGAACCGTTCAGGGGCCTGGCTCCGCACCATCTCGCCTTCATCGAGGGGTGCGCCTCCAACGTGCATTTCGATAAGGATGCGTTTCTCCTGTTCGAGGGGCAGGATGCCGATACGTTCTTCGTTATCCGCCACGGAAGCGTGGCGCTCGAAATGCACGGCGGCGCCCGGATCGTCACGGTGCAAACGGTGGACGAAGGGGGTTTGCTCGGCTGGTCGTGGCTGGTGCCGCCGTACATCTTTCATTTCGACGCCCGGGCGCTTACGCCGGTATCCGCCATCGCCTTCGATGCGGTGTGCGTCCGCCGGAAATGCGAAGCCGATCCGGTATTCGGCTACGAAATCTACAAGCGCATCTCGAAAGTCATCGTGGAACGCCTGATGGCCTCGAGTATGCAGCTGCTGGATATGTATAAATGAACCCACATCGAAGGGTGCTTCCATGCAGCCAGCCCTAAGCCCCGATCCCATGCTGCCCCTGGAGGGCAAGGTGCGCCGCTACCGGAGCGAAACCACCGATACCTTCACGATAGACATCGGGCTGAAAGGGGCCGCCGACTTGCCCTTCGCTCCGGGGCAGTTCAACATGCTGTACGTGTTCGGGGTGGGCGAAGTGCCCATCTCCATCTCCGGCGATCCGGAAAACCCGGGTGTCGTCACCCACACCACACGGGAAGTGGGTTCGGTCACGCGGGTAATGCGGCGGCTCCGGCCCGGCGATACGGTAGGGGTGCGGGGCCCTTACGGGACGGCATGGCCGGTCGAGGAAGCCAGGGGGCACGACGTGGTGCTGATAGCCGGGGGCATCGGGCTGGCTCCGCTGCGGCCCGCCCTGTACCACCTCCTGCAACACCGGGCCGATTACGGCCGCATCGTGCTGCTCTACGGCACCCGCACACCGGAAGACATCCTGTTCCGAAAGGAAATGAGCCAGTGGCGATCCCGGTGGGATATCGACGTGCACGTTACCGTGGACCGCGCCACCCGCCGTTGGCACGGCAACGTAGGCGTGGTGACGACCCTGATTCCGAAGATCCCGTTTTCGCCGAAGGATGCCGTGGCGATGCTGTGCGGCCCGGAAATCATGATGCACGTTACCGTGCAGGAGTTGCACCGGCGAGGGGTGCCGGCCGACCAGGTGTATGTATCGCTCGAACGCAACATGAAGTGCGCGCTCGGCCTGTGCGGGCATTGCCAGTACGGCCCGGTGTTCATCTGTAAGGACGGGCCCGTGTTCCGCTTCGACCAGGTGGAGCCTTATTTCAACGTCCGCGAGTTTTAGCCCGGCCCCCGTAACCCTTTAACCGAAGCCGGCCATGCACGCCGCCACCTTCCGAAAACCGCCGAAAGTAGCCGTGTGGAAATTCGCCTCCTGCGACGGCTGCCAGCTCAGCCTGCTGGATTGCGAGGACGAGCTGCTGACCCTCGCAGGGGAGATCGAAATCGCGTATTTCCCGGAGGCCACCCGGGCGGCCGTCAAAGGGCCGTACGACCTTTCGCTGGTAGAGGGGTCCATTACCACCCCCCACGACCAGGCCCGTATCGGGCGGATACGCCGTCAATCGAAGCGGCTCGTGTCGATCGGGGCGTGCGCCACGGCCGGCGGCATCCAGGCCCTGCGCAATTACGCCAACGTGAGCGAGTTCGTAGCGCAGGTGTACGCCCATCCCTCCTACATCGAAACGCTCAAAACCTCCACCCCGATATCGCAGCACGTGTTCGTGGATTACGAGCTGCACGGTTGCCCGATCAACAAATTGCAGCTCGTCGAGGTCATCAACGCCTACCTGAACCACCGCAAGCCCAACGTGGCCTCGCACAGCGTGTGCGTCGAGTGCAAGCGTCGCGGCCAGGTGTGCGTCATGGTGGCGCACGGCGTACCCTGCCTCGGGCCGGTAACCCATGCCGGGTGCGGGGCGCTGTGCCCGGCGTATCTGCGGGGTTGTTACGGCTGTTTCGGACCCATGAAAACGCCCAACACAGCCGCCATGAGCGCCGAATTCAAACGCCTCGGCGTATCCGACGCCGACCTGGTGCGGGCGTACCGCACGTTCAACGCCGGGGATGCCGTGTTCCAACAGGAGAGCAAAATCTATGAACGCACCGACGGATAACCGGCGCACCCGCACGATCAAGGTGGATTACCTCGCCCGGGTGGAGGGGGAAGGGGCCCTGTTCGTCAAAATATCGAACGGGAAGGTAAAGGACGTGCGTTTGCAGATCTTCGAGCCGCCCCGGTTTTTCGAGGCGTTCCTGCGCGGCAGAAAGTACACGGAAGTCCCGGACATCACGGCCCGCATTTGCGGCATCTGCCCGATTGCCTATCAGATGGGCGCCTCGCTGGCCGTAGAAGATGCCTGCGGCGTCCGGGTGAACGGCTCCATCGGGGATCTGCGGCGGCTCATCTACTGCGGCGAGTGGATAGAAAGCCACGTCCTGCACGTATACATGCTGCACGCCCCGGACTTCCTGGGATACCAGGACGCCATCCAACTCGCCCGCGACCACCCGGAGGTGGTCCAGAAGGGCCTGGCCCTCAAGAAAGTCGGGAACGACCTGATGACGCTCCTCGGCGGCCGGGAAATCCATCCGATCAACCCGCGCGTCGGGGGCTTCTACCGGGCGCCGACCGTTGCGGAACTGGAGCCCATGGCCCAGGCCCTGCGCTGGGCGCGCGATGCCGCCTACGATACGCTCCGGCTGACGGCGACCCTGCCGTTCCCGGACTTCGAGCAGGATTATACCTTCGTGGCGCTCCGCGACGAGGAGGATTACGCTATCGAAAAGGGACGACTGGTATCCAACCGGGGGCTGGACGTACCCATCGACCGGTTCGAGCAGCACTTCGAAGAAACGCACGTAGCCCACTCCACGTCGCTCCATGCGTCCCTGCTGGACGGCGAGCCGTACATGGTCGGGCCGCTGGCACGGTTCAACCTGAACTTCGAGCAACTATCCCCTGCCGCGCTCGATGCAGCCCGCGACGTCGGCCTGGAGCCGCCCTGCCTTAACCCGTTCAAAAGCATCATGGTGCGCAGCCTGGAAACGTTCTACGCCTGCGACGAAGCCCTGCGCCTCATCGAAGGGTACACGCCGCCGCCGCGCCCCTATGTGGACGTGCCGCCGAAAGCCGGCACGGGCTACGGGTGCACCGAGGCGCCCCGGGGCATTTGCTGGCACAGCTACACCCTCGACGACGAGGGCATCATCCGGGGGGCGCGCATCGTGCCGCCTACGTCGCAGAACCAGAAGGTGATCGAAAGCGACATGCGGCGCTTCGTGGAGGCGAACCTCGACATGGATGAGGAAACGCTCCAGTGGACCTGCGAGCAGGGCATCCGCAACTACGACCCGTGCATATCCTGCTCCTGTCACTTTCTTAAACTCCATCTGGACCGGTCCTGAGGCTCCGGTCCGTGGTTCCGAGTGCGGGCCGATGCATACCGAGGCACACCCTGTGAACAGCCGGTCGCTCCGAATCATCGGGGTCGGCAACCGGTTCCGCTCCGACGACGGGGCGGGCCCGACGGTGCTCGACCGGCTGAAATCCATGGGGGAAGGAGGCTCCCACCTCGTAGAAGCCACCGGAGAAGGCGCCGCGCTCATGCACGCCTGGGAGGGCGCCCATCGGGTGATCCTCATCGATGCCGCCCGCTCCGGCGGCCCGCCGGGGGAGATCGTGCGCTTCGACGTGCACCGCGAAGGGCTGCCCTCCCGGTATTTTCACTATTCCACCCATGCCTTCAGCGTAGCGGAAGCCATCGAGCTGGCGCGGGCGCTCGGGGTGCTGCCCCGCAGCATGGTGGTGTACGGAATCGAAGGCCGGCGGTTTGAAGCCGGAACCGCCCTGTCGCCGGAAGTGAGCCGGGCCGCAGAGATCGTGGCCGACCGCATTCGGGACGAGATCATGGAGGTACACCGAGATGCTCCGACCACCTGACCCCCATGCGGCCCCTCTACGCCGCCTGCGGGTTCAGATCCGAGGGGCCGTGCAGGGAGTCGGGTTTCGCCCGTTCGTGTACCGCCTCGCCGGAGACCTCGGCCTGACGGGGTGGGTGCGCAACGAGCCCGACGGTACCGTCCGCGTCGTGGCCGAGGGCGCGCCCGACGCGCTCGACGCGCTGGCGGCGGCCCTCCGCGACGGCCCGCCCGGCGCCGCCGTCCGCGACCTCCGCGCC
>CBDUBS010000236.1:0-5305 GCA_965365445.1 uncultured bacterium
GTGCGGGATGACGTTTTGAGTGTGCGGGATGACGTTTTGAGTGTGCGGGATGACGATTCGAGTGAGCCTCATCCTCCGCAAAAACTCCGTCATCCCGGCCCCTCCGCCGTCTACCGACGGCGGCAGCCGGGATCTCAGAAGGGATGGATGAAACCCTTACGAGATCCCGCATCAAGCCTGTCCCGCTTTGCGGGGTGCGGGATGACGGATTTGTGATGGAGTATAAAAGGGGATTTTGTCAACCTCAACAGATCCCGCATCGAGCCTTTCCTTCCCGTGGCGGGAAGGGGTGGCCGCAGGCCGGGGTGGTTGCCCTTCCGCCGGAAACGTCGGGGCCGCCGCCCCCCTGAAAAGGAGAGGGGGCGACGGCCCTCTGTTCGAACCACTTCACCTCGGGGCGTTGCGATCAGGTGGCCTGGCTGCGGTTCCACTCCGTGTGGAACTTGCCCTCGCGGTCGGTGCGCTGGTAGGTGTGCGCCCCGAAGTAGTCGCGCTGGGCCTGGAGCAGGTTGGCCGGCAGGCGCTCGGTGCGGTAGCTGTCGTAGTAGGCGAGCGAGGCGCTCATGGCCGGGGCCGGGATGCCCAGCTCGATGGCGGTTTGCATGACGTGCCGCCAGGCGTCCTGCCGCTTGTTGACGGCGTCCTGGAAGAACGGCGCCAGCAGGAGGTTGGGCAGGTCGGGGGTTTCGGTGAACGCCAGCGCGATGTCGTTCAGGAAGCGGGCCCGGATGATGCAGCCCCCGCGCCACAGCCGGGCGATGGCGGCGTAATCCAGGTTGTAGCCGTATTCCTCGGAGGCGGCCCGAAGCATGCTCATGCCCTGCGCGTAGGAGCAGATTTTGGATGCGTACAGGGCGTCCCCCACGGCCTCGATGAAGGCGGATGTATCCCCCTGGTACGTTTTATCCGGCCCGCGGAGCTGCTTCGAGGCCTCGACGCGTTCGGCTTTGTAGGCGGAGATGATGCGGGCCTCGAGCGCCGCGTTGATGGTGGGCGTGGGCACGCCGAGATCCATCGCGTCCTGAGAGGTCCACTTCCCGGTGCCTTTCTGCCCGGCCTTGTCGAGGATGAACTCGATCATCGGGCGGTTCGTCTCCGGGTCGATCTGGGTGAAGATGTCCGCCGTGATCTCGATGAGGAAGGACGAGAGCACCCCCCGGTTCCAGCGGGCGAACACCTCGTGCAATTCGGCGGCGCTCAGGCCTACGGCCCGGTGGAGCAGGTCGTAGGCTTCGGCGATGAGCTGCATGTCGCCGTACTCGATCCCGTTATGCACCATCTTGACGTAGTGCCCGGAGCCGCGCGGCCCGATGTAGCTCACGCACGGCTCGCCGTCTACCTTCGCCGCGATGGCCTCGAAGATGGGCGCCACGATTTCGTAGGACTCCCGCTGGCCGCCGGGCATGATGGCCGGGCCTTTCCGCGCCCCTTCTTCGCCGCCCGAGACGCCGGTTCCGAGGTAGTTCAGGCCGAGCGCCGCCAGTTCTTCCGCCCGGCGCTCGGTGTCGCGGTAGTGCGAGTTGCCGCCGTCGATGATGGTGTCGCCGGGGCGCAGGTGCGGGATGAGGTTGTTGATGACGGCATCGACGGGCGCCCCGGCGGGCACGAGCATCATGACGGTGCGCGGCTCCCGGAGGGAAGCGATGAAGGATTCGATGTCCTCCGCCCCGCTCACTTTCTGCTCATCGCCCTCGGCGCGCAGGGCCTGCACTTTCCCCAGGTCCGTGTCGAACCCGGCGACCGAGTACCCGTGGTCCGCCATGTTGAGCAGGAGGTTGCGGCCCATGACACCCAGGCCGACCAGACCGATATCGTATTTTTCCATGTTCTTACCTTTTGCGTTTAGTGCGGATGGCCGATCACTTCTTGAGACGGTACAGGATTTCTCCGGCGTGGGGAACGACGAGGATGCCGTCCTCCTCCCGGTTGGCAAAGTCGTCCGGGTTGATGTCAGCCGGGTCCCGGTACCCGACGTTGATGCGGCGGCAGCGCTCGGGGCCTATCCGGGTCGCCAGGGTCACCTGCACCCGGGGAGTCTCCACCCCGTCCTCCCAGGCTCCGGCTCCTTTCAGGTGCGTCGAGTGGGCCAGCACCCCCCAGGGGTAGTCCTTGAAGCGGTCCCACTGTTTCACGAAATAATCGCGGACGTGATACCCGATTTCGTCCAGCACCTTGCCGTGCGTATAGGAGACTTCCGAAATGTGCGGCGCGTAGATGATGACCTCGCCCCCGTCGGCGGCCACCGGCTCCATCTTGTACATTCCCTTCGCGCCGGTCCAGATGTCGTCGTACATCTCGGGCATCACCGAGAGGATCTGCCGGTACGGGCGATCCACGTATTTCACGTGCACCTGCGCCGAGAGGTCGGCGGCGTCGGACCAGGCTTCCTCCGTGGTTCCCGCGTACAGCCCGTGCAGGTTACGCCCCTTCACGACCATGCAGAACGCCGTTTTGGGCCGGTCGATGAAGGAGGCCGCTTTGTTGATGACGGCCCGGACGGGGGTGTGCTTCGTGCCGATGATCTCGTAGTTGGTGATGAGCGCCCCCAGCCAGTGGGTGAAGTTGATGACCTCCGGGCCGCTGATGCCGGGGAAGAAGTACTTGTTGCCGCCGGAGAACCCGGCCACCTCGTGCGGGAATACGGGGCCGCAGATGATGATGTGGTCGTAGTCGAACACCTTGCGGTTCACCCGCACGTCCACATCGAGCGGGAGCATCCCGTTGGAGAGGGCGGCCGTCTCCTCGGCGGTTATTTTCCCGGCCGTGAGGAGGGTTTCGGCCAGGTCCCATCGGTGGTTGAAGATGGGTACGTCGGCGTAGTCGGTGGCCCGTTCCCCCGCCGTGATGCCCACCAGTTTGTTGATGGCGTCGTCGCTCATGGGCTGGTGCGTCCCGAGCGCGATCAGGAAGTCCAGCGCGGCGGCGCGGCCCCTGAGGTGTTTGACGATGAGGCGGAACAGCGTCGGGACGGGCCCGGTGCGGGTGCCGTCCGGGATGATAACGACGACGCGTTTGCCCGTGAGCGCCCAGTTTTCCAGGGCGCGGACTACGATGTCTTCGATCTGTTCGTCGTTGAGGAACGAATCCGGAGCGCCCCTGCCTACGACGGCGCTCGTGGTGGTGGTTTCCATATGTGCCTGCTGCCTGTTGTCGCGAAGCGGTGACCCTGCCCGGCTCACCCCGAAAATCCGCTCCCATGATACAGCACGGCGGGAGAAGAAAAAAGAACGGGCGCACGTCGGAAGGACAGGCGCCGCATGACGCACGGGGGCGGAATGACCGGCCGCCGTGTCATGCGTGCGCCCCGGGTCCGGCCCGATCCGCCATCTGTTCAGGTATGCAGCATCCCGTTTGATACCTCAACATAAACACGTCATCCCGCACCCCGCCTTGCGGGCTCTGTTCAGGGTTTCATCAACCCCTCCTGAGATCCCGGCTGCCGCCGTCGGTAGATGGCGGGGGGGGCGGGATGACGTTATAATGGTGAGGGGCCGGGGTAACGAAAAAAGGGCGGCGGAAGGACGTACGGGGCGCCGGCGCGGGCGGGCAACGAAAGGATTACGCAACGGGGTCGTGGAAGCACCGATAAGTTGCAACCCTGTAGCGAAAAAGCAAGATTTTACCGTCATTCCCTGCTAACTTACGCCGGCGGCGTCCGAACGAGTATATAACAGGGCGGCGCAGCCGCGCTGCCGTTTCCATCCGAGCCTGTACCCTATGCCTGACCGTTCCATGCACGATTCCGGCCTTCGGTTCGCGTCGGATCTTCGACGTATACGTGAAGCCCGAGGGGTAACCATCGAGCACCTGTATCAGGAGACGAAGATCCCGCAGAGCCTGCTGGAGTCTTTTGAAGAAACCGGGCTGTTCGACCACCCGATGTTCAACCGGGTGTACCTGCGGTCGTTCGTGCGGAATTATGCGGAAGTGGTAGGGATCGAGCCGGATGTGGCCGTGGCCGCCCTGGAAGAGGCGGTCGATGCCCGCTACGACGGTGGGCTGGAGCGCCGCTACCTATCCACCGGGGCGGCCGACGAAGCGGAACGGGCGGTGGAAGCGGAACCCGCCGCCGACCCCGTACCCGCGCCCCGTCAGGAACCGCCCCGTCAGGCCGCGCCGCCGCCCGGCGCCCCGGAGCGTCCTGCGCCGCCGCCCGTAACCGTCGCCCCGAAGCCGCCTGCTCGGGAAAGGGCCGCCCCGATTCCGTCGGATCCCGCGGGAGAAACCCCCTGGTACGCGCAGTCTCCCGCGCCGGGAGCGCCCCTGGCGAAGCCGCGCCCCCGCTCCCGGCGGGATAGCAGCTGGGGCGGCTGGGTCGGGCTGGCCGTGGCGGCGCTGGTCATCGGCGGGGTCATCTGGCTGATCGTTCGGACGGTGCGCCTCCCGGAGCCGCCCCCCGCGGATACGGTAGCGGATACCACCGAGCAGCGCGAGACGCCCCTTGCCGCCGCGCCGGCCGAGCCGGTGAGCCTGCCGGATACGTTGCGCCTGACGATTACCGCGGAGGAGGATCGGTTGCAGGGCATTCGCGTCACCGTCGATGACGACGTGCGGCGGCCGTACTGGCTGGAACAGGGTACTTCGCGCACGTTCCGGTTCCGCGAGCGCATCATCGTCGAGAACCAGCTGGACCGGATGTCCCTCCAGGTGAACGACGCCGCCTATCCCGGAGATTTTCCGGACGAGCAGGGACGCATCGTAATCACGCGGGACAGCGTCCGGGCGAGGGCGGCTTCCCGCCGGGGATAGCGCCGATCCGGCATCCAATCCGACGGCCGGCGCCAACCGGCCGGAAATGCGTTTATCTTCCCATGCATTCCATCGAGGCCACCCGGTCGATTCTGGCTGAACTGAGCGCCCTCCCGGACGCCCCGCCGAAGGATCAGGCGGCCCGGCTCGCCGAGCAGTTGCGGCCCCTCCTGCACGAGCACGCCCACCGCTATTACGTGCTCGACGACCCGGTCATTCCCGACGCCGAGTACGACCGGATGATGAACGGGCTGAAACGGATCGAGGCCGCCCACCCCGATCTCGCCGCGCCGGATTCGCCTACGGTGCGCGTGGGCGGGCGGGCGCTCGACCGGTTTCAGAAGGTGTCGCACCCTGCGCCGATGCTCTCGCTTTCCAACGCCTTCGACGAGGGCGACGTACGGGCGTGGTACACCCGCTGCCTGAAAGGGCTGGAAGCCGCCTACGGCAGCCCGGTGGAACCGGCCGTCACCGCCCAGTCGGACGCGAACTCGATCTCGGTGCCAGCAGCGGGCGCCTGCTCAGGAGAAGCTCCTCAGGAAGCGCTTGGCCCGCT
>CBDUBS010000237.1:0-5257 GCA_965365445.1 uncultured bacterium
TGTGCCCGGAGTGCGGCGGCCGGCGCCGCGTCCTGGCGTACCTGACGTCCCCATCCGCAGTGAGGGCCATTCTCCAGCACCTGGGGCTGCCCAGCACGGCGCCCATGTTGGCGCCTGCGCGTGGCCCGCCGCAGGGGGCGGCTTCCGGAAGGTGGAGTTCACGAAAAACGGCGACGCCTCCTTCCTCGGCAACGGCCGGGCGAGCCTGCGCGCGGAAGAGGCCGGGGGCGAAACCCTGACGCAGGACCTCCGTTCGGCGGTGGTGGCGGCCAGGCCGGGGGATGTATTCCGCGTGCGGGTGCAGCAAACCTCGGGCGCGCCGACGACGCTGGATGCTTCCTCCTGGTTTTCGCTCGAAGTGATCAACGGATAACGCCGCGTGTCTGAAATCCCTGACAATACTCTTCCCGGGCTGTGTCCAGGAAGGCTGTCGTGCCTTTCGGGGGAAGTTTTGTCGGGAGCATCTATCAATTAACGGCCCGTAGCCGGGTGGTGCACCATGCGAAATGAACATCCTGCGCTCCATGCCGCTGCATGGCGAGTCGCCGCCCTGTTCCTGATGCTCCTGCCGGGCATGGGAGCCGTACAGGCGCAAACCATTCAGGCGGTGGAAGAAACGTTCCGGGGCGTGCCGGCCGCCGCCCGGCCGCATACCTGGTGGCACTGGATCAACGGCCACGTGACGCCCGAGGGGATCACGGCGGATCTGGAGGCCATGAAGAACGTGGGGCTCGGCGGCGCGACGCTGTTCAGCGTCGGGCTCATCAATACGATACCCGGCCCGGTGGAGTTCATGTCGCCGGCGTGGTGGAATCTGGTGGACCATGCGTTTCGCGAGGCGAACCGGTTGGGCCTGGAGCTTTCGCTGCACAACACCGACGGCTGGTCGCAGAGCGGCGGCCCCTGGATCAGGCCGGAAGAATCCATGAAGCAAATCGTCTGGACGGAAACCGAGGTAGAGGGGCCCGCGCGCATCGAAACCGTGCTGCCGCAGCCCCGCACGGCGGAGGGGTTCTACCGCGATATCACGGTGACGGCGTTCCCATCGGTCGATGCTTCCACGCGAAAACCCGTCTCCGTTACCGCGCCGGGGTTTGACGGCTCCCGGCTGGCCGACGGCGATCCGTCCACCTCCATCCTCCTGCCGGGCGATCCGAGGCTGGTCGATGGAGGCCCCGCCAACGCGGTGGGGCTGCCGACCGACTTACCCTCGGGGCCATACGACATCACGCTGGTCTACGCAGAGCCGGTCGAGGTCCGGTCGTTGACGCTGGCGATGAACCGCCTGGACCGCCGCGTTCGCGTGCTGGAAGGCGTCGCGCTGGAGGCTTCGGATGACGGACAACGCTACCGGCAGGTAACCGAACTGCCCATCTTCCACAAATTCAGCGTACCGAGCACCGTCACCTTCAGTTTTGCCCCGGTGCGGAGCCGCTACTTCCGGGTACGGTTCATGCGGCAGCCCCGGCTGGAGCTTGGCGAGATCACCCTGAGCGGCGCGGCGCAGGCGATGCTGTGGGAACTCAAGGCCGGATACATCCAGCACGCGGAGTACGGCGGCGAAACGTTGCTGTACAACCGGTTGCCTCCGCCCGAGGAGGCCCTCCGACCAGATCAGGTAGTGGACAGAGCCGACGTGCGCACGCTGAGCGGGCAGATGGATGAAAGCGGAAAACTGGTATGGGACGCCCCTGCCGGGCGCTGGACGATTCTGCGGGTCGGGTATACGACCACCGGAGAGAAAAACCACCCCGCCACGCGCGGCGGAGTCGGCCTGGAAGTGGACAAGATGAGCCGCCCCGCCGTGGAGAAGCACTTCGAGGAGATGACGGGCAAGATGCTGGCCCGCGCCGAGAAGATAGGCGGAAAGCCGGTCACGCGCCTGCTCATCGATAGCTGGGAGGTAGGCACGCAGAACTGGACGGACGACTTCGCCGAGCAGTTCCGGATGCGGCGCGGCTACGCCCTGACGCCCTTCTGGCCGATCCTGGCCGGGGGCCGCGTCGTCGAAAGTTATGCCGTTTCGGATCGGTTTCTGTCGGACTTCCGCCTGACGGCCGCCGAGCTCATGGCGGATAACTACTGGGGCTTTTTCCGGGACCTGGCTCACCGGAACGGGTTGGAATTGATGGGCGAGGCCACCGGCCCCGGCCAGTACCTGTACGATCCGTTGCTCTATCAGAAAAACGTCGACGTGCCGATGGGTGAGTTCTGGGTTCCCGACGATTTTATCCGGCCGGATATGAAAGATGCGGCTTCGACGGCGCACACCTATGGCAAGCCGCTCGTGGCGGCGGAAGCCTTCACGAGCCGCGGCCGGGCCTGGGATCTGTCGCCCTACACCATGAAAGCATCCGGCGACCGCGCCATGACGCTCGGCATCAACTGGTTCATTCTCCACTCCTACGTCCATCAGCCCTACGACGACTACCTGCCCGGCTTTACGCTCGGCAAGTTCGGCAACCACTTCCAGCGCAACAACACGTGGTACCCCGAAAGCCGTTCCTGGATCGACTACCTGACCCGGAGCCAGTACCTGTTGCGGCAGGGCCGATTCGTGGCGGATGTGGCGTATTTCACCGGCGCGGGCGTACCGAGCCAACTCGGATCGGGAAACGAAGGGCCGGCGCCGCCGGGCTACGACTACGACGGCATCGATGCGGCCGTGCTCCACCGGATGCAGGTAAAGGACGGGGCGCTCGCCCTTCCCAACGGAATGCGTTACCGGGTGCTCGTGCTGCCGGAGCACGCGGCCATTACGGCGGACCTGGCCGAGCACCTTCAGCGCCTGGCGGCTACCGGAGCCATCCTGTACGGTCCGAAGCCCCGACACACGCCGGGGCTTTCCGGGTACCCGGCCAACGAGCGGCGTTTCCGCATTGCGGTGGACGATCTGTGGGGAGCCGCGCCGCCCATCGACAGGGCCTATGGAGCCGGGCGCGTCGTGTGGGGCCGCCCGCTCTCCGACGTGCTCGCGGAAGCCGGTGCGCCGCCGGACTTCTCGTGCGACGCGGCCGGGATCACGTACATCCACCGCCGAACGGACGATTCGGATATCTACCTCGTCGCCAACGGGCGCTATCAGCCCGTGGAGGCGGAATGCGCCTTCCGGGTAGCGGGTTCCGCGCCGGAACGCTGGTACGCCGATACCGGCCGCATCGAACGGGCGGCGGAGTACCGCGAGGAAAAGGGCGTCACCCGGATGCCCCTTCATCTGGACCCCGCCGGGTCCGTGTTCGTCGTGTTCCGGAAGGCCCTACAAAAAACCGATCCGGTGGTGCAGGTATGGAAGGACGGCCAGGCCGCCCGCGCCTACGCGGTGCACCTCCGCGACGACGGAAAGGTGGAATTGCTGGCCCGGCAGCCGGGCGCCTATACCCTGCGGCACGCCTCCGGGCGAACGCAGCGGGTGGACGTTAAGCCCCTGCCGCCCCCTTTCCGGCCGAAGGGCGCCTGGGACGTCCGCTTCTCTCCTCCGTCGGGCGAACCGTTCTCGCTGCGTTTCGACCGTCTCACGGACTGGGCGGCGCACCCGAATCCGGCCGTGCGGTACTTCGCGGGATCGGCTGCCTACCGTACCGCCTTCGACTTGCCTGCGGCGTACAGCCGGGCCGATCAGCGGCTTTTCCTGGACCTGGGAGAGGTAAACGTGCTGGCGCGGGTTCGGCTCAACGGAACGGACCTCGGCGCGCTGTGGAAAAAGCCCTACCGCCTGGACGTGACGGAAGCCCTGCGGCCGGGCCGCAACGAACTGGAGATCGAGGTGACGAACACCTGGGCAAACCGGATGATCGGAGACGAGCAAGAGCCTGCCGATGTGGACTATGCGGAGGATGGAGGCATCCGGAAACTACCCGACTGGGTGCGTGGAGAGGGGTCCCGAACCTCCGACCGGCATACGTTCGTCACGTGGCGTCACTTCGGCAGGGATACGCCGCTCGTTCCCTCGGGGCTTGCGGGTCCGGTCGTCATCGAGGCGGCCGCGCGCGTGGCGGCTGAATAGCCTCTGCGGCGTCCGTGAGGCGGAGCAGCGGAAGCTAATCGGCGTTGATGAAGGACGGCTTTTTCCACGACGTGCGTATGCCGGTTATGCGGTCTACGATGTCGCTTCGCCGCCGCTCGTAGGGCGGGTGGTCGCCGGTTTCGATCCTCCAGTTTTCGAGTACCTGCGCCAGGGTCAGGGCGATGTCGGCGTAAGCGGGGTCGAAGGCGAGGTTGCGCACCTCGAACGGGTCCTGCTCCACATCGTACAATTCCACGCCGGGGCGGGGCGCATCAAACAGGCTCTGCTGGGCGGGCGTCAGGGTTCCCTGCCTTTTTGCCGCCAGCAGATCGTACCACGACGGCGTGAGGGCGAAATCGGCCATTGTGCCGAGCGGCCATTCGGTATAGGCGTTCACGATGAGCCGGTATTTCGGGGTGCGCACCCCCCGGATGTGCTCGTCGGTGTCGTGCCAGTTGCGTTCGCTGAAGGCGTACTCGCGGCCGGGCGCCTGCTGATCGGTAAAGGTAGGCCGTATGCTTCTACCGGGGATATCGGCGGGGAGAGGGATGCCGGCTACATCCAGGAGCGTCGGCGCCAGGTCGATGAGGCTCACGAGGCCATTGTATGTACTTCCTGCCCTGATGATGCCGGGCCATGAAGCAAGCAAAGGCGTCCGGACGCCTTCATCGTAGACGGTTCCTTTCGCCCGAGGGTAGGGCGCGCCGTTGTCGCTCAGGAAAAGCACCAGCGTGTTCTCGCGCAGCCCCCGTTCGTCCAGGCGGTCGAGGTACGCCTGCACCACCGAATCCATGTAGGCGATTTCGTCGTAATAGGCGGCCAGATCGCCCCGCGTCGCGGGCGCATCCACCAGATACGGAGGAACAATTACGTCGGCGGGCGCCTGTCGCTGTTGCAAATGGGAGGTATGCGGCCGGTGAGGCTCAACGAACGCCGCCCAGAGGAAGAACGGCCTTTCTCCGCGCCCTTCCAGAAACGCCTCGAACCGGCCGCCTCCGATATCGTCCGAGGGGGAAAACCGTTCGAACTGGTTATGGCCGTTTTGCCCGAGATGGCCCTTGCCGATCAGGCCGGTGTAGTATCCGGCCTCCCGCAGGTAGGAGGGCAGCAGCCGGATGCCTTCCGGCAGCGGCATGTGCAGGTCCTCGGTCCCCGTCTCGTGCGGATAGCGACCCGAGAGCATGGAGATCCGCGACGGGCTGCACGAGGAGGTGGTTAGCATCGCCTGCGTGTACGTCAGGCCCGAGCGAGCCA
>CBDUBS010000238.1:0-5248 GCA_965365445.1 uncultured bacterium
CTACTTCGGCAGGCGCCCCCCCGCGGACGTTTTCGATGGTCCACCCGTCTATCCGGCTCCCGGCGGCATCGACGATGGTGATTTCCACCCGGCAGTCCTGCCGCGCGAGGATCCGCAGATGGGTGAGGCCGTTTCGCACCGGGTTGGGCCAGTTGTACGTTTCGGCCTCAACCAGCAAGGAGCCGCCTTCTGCGGGCGTGCCGGCCGGCTCCAGCGCCATATAACTGACGTTCCCCGACCCGTTGAACAGGCTGCCCCACACAACGGCTCCGGCTTCATCCAACGACCAGGAACGGAACCAGCCATCACTTGAAACGGCGGCAAGGGTATTGCCGGAAAGTATCGGTGAGGCTTCGAGGCCGAAGCCCAGGGCCAGAGGAAATCCCGGCGATTCACGCCCGCGCCAGGGCGCCGGGTAGGAATGGACGTATCCATCCCGGGAAGCCACCACGATGCGCCATTTTCCTTCATCACGGGCCAGGAGCGGCTGCGCCGTCGTCCCGGATTCCATGATGATCGGGAACCCCCTGACCACGGCTCCGCCCTGCGTATAGGCTGACAAAAGCGAGTCGGCGGCGGCCAGCACATCCAGAAAGCCGTCATCGTCGAGGTCGGCGGCAACGGGATAGGCATTCAGGATACCCCCCGGCCACGCGATTCGCCTGACCTCGCCATCGGAGAGGAGGATCAGCATGTCGCCGGTGGAGGTAACCGGTACGAAGCCGACGGTACCGGAACCATCCCGGCCGAATACGGCCTGCCCGGTAACGGCATCGGGCGGCAAGCTGAATTTCCAGCTTTCCGTCCCTCCAATGGCGGACGCCCCCGCGTCCGTCACGGCAACGACCGCCCCCTCCCCCACCGCCGCCAACGACCGCAGCCCGGCTTCCAACGCGATTCGCTCAACCGCACCGCTTTCGGTAATGCGATACAGGGCGGACTCCCCATCGATCCGGATACCGATGTACAAGGGACCGGTCGGCGCGGCCGCCACAAGCGGCGTTACCGCTTCGATAGTGCGAAACCCGCCGGCCACCGAGACTTCCCTGACCGGGGCTCCGCCGATCCAGGCCTCCACTGCGTCGGCGGGTACGAACGCCAGCCGAAAATCGGGACCGCCCGGGCCGGACGCTTCCCTGACGACCGGCATTACGATAACCTGCTCGCCTCCCATTGCGGAAAGGCGTGCAGGACGGGCAAGTAGTTTTACAACCAGCTCAACTACCCGATCCGAAGCCCTGTCGATCAGGACCGACCGGCCGCTACGGTACCCGAGGGTCAGGTAGCGGCCCGTCTCCGAAACTTCAAACAGCTCCTCGGCCCCCGGCGGCCCCTGCGTTTCGTAAAGCGCTCGGACGCCTTCGTCGGCCATGCGCCTGTAGCGGAAGCTCATCTGCGAGCCGGGCAACGAAAAGTCGTCCAGGATGATGAAACTCGGACCTCCCTCGTTGGAATCGCTGTTGGGATGGGTATCGGGGCCGAACTCGTTGCGGTACAGACGAATGACCCGGCCGGTGAGGGTTTCGACGGATACCGGGTTGTCCTTATAGAAAAAATCATACGGACTGCCCGCATCGTAGACCGGCCCGAACCCGCCGGGCGAGGGAAAGCCCAGGTCCTGCGCCCCGTCTGCTTCTTCGAGGTCTACCGCTCTGCGAACGCCGGCATTGACCTCGTTTCGGGACATGCCTTCCAGCAGGCGGCGCTCATCGACGTGCCAGATCAGGATGCCGCCGTTGAGTGGTTTCCGGTTTTCATCCAGGCCGCCCGGCAAGGCCCAGTCGTAATCGTCGGCGCCCACCACGACCCCTCCGATGAATCCCTCGATGGACTGCCCATTGAACGTGCTGTCGCCATTGGCGATGCGCTGCTCTATAACTTGCCCCTCCCGGTACACCTGCAACCGAAGTCCGTCGCCCGCGGTGTCTCGGCGCCGGTTCTCGATGAGAAAGTACTCTGCCGGAGATATGGCGGCGTGGGCGAGATCGGACGCGCCCGCCAGACCTGCCGCACCGAGTGACGTAAGGCCGTTTTCGACCGGATCAATGAGGTCCGCCCAGCCCAGAAAGTACTTCGTGAACCCGCTCGGCTCCGGTGGGAACAGGCCGTTGTAGGCGAAAATGCCCAGCGGGTCCATGAGGCCGAACGGCCCGATGACGGAGCGGCCGGTGCGCGTATCGAACAGATCGGGTACGCCGAGGAAATTGAAAAAGGACGCCGCCAGCATCCCGTTTATCGACAACTCGACCAGAAACGGCTCGTCGGCGATGAAGTCCGTTGCCCGGCGCGTTTCGGTCCTCGGCAAGACGAGCGTATTGCCGATGCCGAGGCCCTTGAACCGCACGGGTTGGTTATCGAGCAGCCGGGCGAGCGTGGCGTTGCCGAGGTACAGCGAAGGAAGGTCTTGCGGAGTGCGGTCGAGCGTGGTGCCCGTTAGCTCTACGTCGCGCCCCACGCCGGCATGGAACAGGACGAACGCTGTTCGTTGAGGGTCCAGGCCGCTTACGTCGAACGCGCTCCTTTCACCGGCCAGCGACCATGCTTCGGCCGCCAGCCGGGCAAGTTTCCGGTTTTCAGCGTCGGAGGAGGCTTCCGGGCCGGTCGGGCTGTACTCGGCCATTTTTCCGGATACCCTGACTACTTCCGGGATCAGATGGGTGGTTACCGTTGTCCGCCCGTCGGATACGGTCCGGACGTAATGCTCCAGGAATTGCAGGTGCGCCCTGAAGTACCCTGCATCGTGAGGGAGCGGATCGACCCGCGGTTGCAGATCGCCGTACAGCGATCCCGCAAACGTGCCGTCGCCGGTTGTGAACCGGGTGGTATCCGGCTGAAACTCGACGCGCAGCGCGACCACGTCGTAGTGAGCGGCAGCCCGGCCCGCCGCCGCGCGACCCTCGTTCATGGGGCGGTGGAGGATCGGCCGGTAAGGCTGCGCCGTCGCTACCGGCGCCGGCAGGGCCATCAGGGCAATCAAGAGGCCGCAGACAGTCCACCGCCCTGCCGGGAGCGCCGCAAGCGGGCCGTTCGGCAGGGCAGGAAGGCTTAGCGACCCGAGCGGCGTCAGGCGAAACAAGCGAAATTACTTGGAAAGATTGAGCAGGAGCGAAAAACGCATGGTGTTCGCCAGGGGATGCCGCTCCTCGAGCGCGTAGATGTAGGAGAAGTCCACCCCGACGATGTTGTACCGCACGCCCGCACCAAAGGTCAGGAATTGCCGGTTGCCGTTATACGGGTTTTCGTAGAAAAAGCCCGTCCGGAGGGCAAAGAGCTGGTTGTACCAGTATTCCAGCCCGGTCCCGATAATGAGCTGCTCGAGCACGCCTACCGAACGATAGCTCGGCTCCTCGTTCGCTGAAGAAGCCGACTCGCGCACCTCGATGGGCTGCCATGCGCTGAAAATGGCCTTATAGAACGGATCGGCTACCCAGTAACCCAGCGTGCTATCCTTCTCGGAGTGCGTGAGCATCTTCGTGAAGTCGTTGGCAAACGTGAGCGAGTTGTACTCGTCGAAGTCGAACTTGAATGAATACCCGAAGCGCAGGTTAGTCGGGATCGGGTCCTTCTGCTCGCTATCGGAGTACTGGATCTTCGGACCCATGTTGGCCAGGTTGAACCCCGCCGAGAAGGTGGTGTTGATGTCTCCGAGCGCGAAAGGGGACGTGCGATACAGGCCGGCTACGTCGAAGCCGGCTGAAACGCCGGCCCGGGTCGCCTGCGAACCGACGGTCTGGCCGGGAGCCAGGTTGGAGTAAATGAGGCGGAGGCTCGATCCGAGAGCGAGGTTTTTGGTGACGTTGAACCCGTAGGAAGCGCCCGCCGCCAGATCGTAGGATCGGAAATTATCGGTCGGGTTGCCCTGCGCGTCCGTACCCTGGTTTTCGCCGAGGTTGAGGAAGGTAACGTGCGCTCCGAACGTTCCCCAGCCCGGCACGTGGTATTTCCCGACAAGGTATTCGTAGTACAGTCCGGCGTCGAACTCAGGCAGCCAGTTGGAGTGCGTAATGGAGGCTTCGAGGCCGCGCTGATAGGCCAGCCCGGCCGGATTCCAGAAGATCGAGTAGGCATTATCGGCCAGGGCAACGCCGGTGTTGCCCATGCCCGCCGATCGGCTGTCGGGCTCGATCATGAGGAACACGACGCCCGCCCCGCCTACCTGCGCGCTGGCTGTGCGGACGAGCGCGGGCATGAGTACGAGCGCAGCCAGGAAAATCGGGGCTGCCCGAAGGATTGCCCGATGGTTGAGCCTCGCGTTGAAGAATGACTGTACCATGACGTTTTCAGCGGTTGATGTTTCGAAAGAATTAAACGAGGCCTACCGTATGATGGCCAGCTTTTCTATGTGTTCCGATACCTGTTTTTCTCCGTCCATCCCGTCGATCTCGACGCGCACTTTGTAGAGATAGATACCTGTAGCGAGCGCGTCCCAGTCCTCATCGCGACCGTCCCATGGAACCTGGATCAGGCCGCCGGTGAGCGTGCCCCCCGGCAGCGCCTCATCGGCATCGATCGAACGAATCAGGCGACCGGAAAGGGTATAAATCCTGATCTGGATGCGAGCCGGGGTGCCTACCGGCTGGTTGTGTTCAAAAACGAATCGGGTTTCGCCGGAGGTCGGGTTGGGGTAGTTGAATACGTTCCGCAGGCTGAGGTCCTCCGCCTCCGTTACGTAAAACTCGACGGATTCGGTAGTGGAATTGTTGAGCACGTCCCAGGCTCGCACTTCAGCCGTGTGCAATCCGGGGTCGAGCCGGTCCTGGTTCAGGCGGGTGAGGTACTTCTGGAGAGGGTAGCGGACGGCGCCTCGCTGGTACGAGTTCTCGTCGCTCTGGTAAAAGCTCCCGATATCCATCGCATTCTGTTCGTCTCCGTCGATTACCAGAAGCAACTCGTGACCTACCCCCGCTCCCACGGTGTTGATGCCGCTCTGGTCGAACAACCGGACGATGAGTTCAGGGGAGGCGGTAGTCAGCCCCCCCGATACGAACGTGGTGTCGTTGAGGAACAGGGCGATCTCCGGCCCCAGGGCATCGTTGGGCGGGTTGGCCGAAGTCCCACCGACCATTACGTTCTCCGTAAAGCCGGCGGCGTGTTCGCCGGCATAGGCGGCGTAGGCCGTAATTTTGCCGGGGCGGTTGCTGTAGGAAATGTCTTTTGGAACAACAAAAGTTGCAGAAAACCGGCCATTAGAAGCCCCAACCTCTCCACGCCAGATCAAGTCCTCTCTCACTGTGTACGTCGAGGTCCG
>CBDUBS010000239.1:0-5239 GCA_965365445.1 uncultured bacterium
CCGCCCACGAAAGAGCTGGACGGGCAGAACTGGACGCAGCTGTTCGAACGCACCGACCCGGTGGACCAGAGCATCCCCTCCGATGTGATGATCACCGCCAAGGTGAACCTGTGGCCCCAGCATGGCATGAACATGCAGCTCGAACGCTGGGCGTATTTATTCGCCGGCGAACAGCATGACGACTATGTGCTGTTGGAATATGTATTGACCAACACCGGCACGGAACCCCGTCAGGACGTATACCTCGGCTTTACCGCCCAGCCAACCGGCCAGGCCCACTACCCCGGCGACATCTGGGGGAACTACTACGGCTCGACCTTCAAGGAATACGCGGCGGGCAACCGCAGCGCGGACTCGCTCCGGCTGTGGTACGCCTGGAACGCCAACCGCATCCACGAACTCCCAAAGGAGGACACCCGCGCCCGCCCGGACGGCCAGTGGGGCCAATTCGAGAAACCGCAGGCTTTCGGGTTTGCCGTCATCCATGCGGATAAAAGCGCCTCGGACGAAAGCGACGACCCCTCTCAGCCTCGGAAAGCCGGATGGTCCGAGCGCGAGCTTTCCCCGAACCTCAACGAGCACTCCCAGCAGACGGTGTACGATTTCATGGCTCAGCCCTGGCTGCCGAATAAAGGCGACGGCGAATATGCCATGTACGATCCGACGAACCGGTACCGTATGCTGATGCCGAACGCCAATATCGAGTCGCTGAAGCCGAACCTGGAGCAGGAAAAGTCGGGCTTCGTTTCCTTCGGTCCCTATAACCTGGGGCCGGGCGAAAACGTGCGCATCGTGCTGGCGTATGTGGGCGGCACCATTCCGCAACGCCTCGCCATCGATGCCGGAAGGGCATACAAGAACGGCGCCACGGCGCAGTTCGCCCTCGTGCCGCTGCCGGCAAACCGGAACCTCACGACCGAGACCGGCCACCAGATCGTTCGCGACGGCAACATTTACGACCTGAAAGGCAACCTGATCGCTTCGGCGGGCCAGACCCTTACGACGGAACAGAAGAACCGTATTCTGGATATCTCCAAGGACCTGGTCTTCTACACCGCCTCACGGGCCGTCCGGACCTGGAACAGCGGCAACGTGAAAAAGGGCACGGGCAAGTTCAACATCGACTATGCCCCGGCGGCGCCCTCGCTGGTGGGTACGTCCGAAGGCGACCAGATCCGCCTGAAATGGACCGACAATACCCAGGACGCGAGCCGGGGGGGAGCGCCCGTAAAATGGCGCATCTACCGCGAATACAAGCGCCCGCCCTCCCTGAATGCTCCGCACGATACCACGTTCCTGTTCCTGGCCGAGCTTCCGGCCTCCCAGACGGAGTACATCGACAAGGACGTGGTGCGCGGCGAGCAGTATTATTACTACGTGGCAGCCGTCAATGCCAAAGGGGTGGAGAGCAGTCCGTTCCAGAACCGGACGGGTACATCGGCCACCAAATCGGACGAGCAGCTCGTGCCACGCTCGCCGGCAAACACTGGCAACTGGCAGGACGAAGTGGTGGTGGTGCCTAACCCGTTCCACATCCAGGGCACGAAAAAGTACAGCGACCGGCGGTTGAACTTCCTCAACCTGCCTCCTTATTCGAGGATACACATCTTCACGCTCACCGGCGACCGCGTCCAGACGATCGATCACGACGTGAACGCCGGGGATGAGGACTGGCAGCGCCAGGATACCTTCAATACCATGGAAATCGTCAGCGGGGTCTACCTGTACGTGGTGGAGAAGCTGGACGGCCCGGGCGGCAAATCGACGGGCGAAAAGGCCGTCGGCAAGTTCGTCGTCATCAAGTAACCCGCTTTTTCCGGTGACTCTGCTCTCCAACACATTGTGAAGGTATAAACCATGAAAAAAACGTTTGCGATCATTCCGATGGCCGCGCTGCTTCTGGCCCTTGCGGCTCCCGGCATACTGACGGCCCAACCCATCAAGTATGCCCAGGCGGGCATGGGTTTCCTCCAGATCAACGTGGGCGCCCGCTCGGCCGCCATGGCCGGCACGCAGGCCGGCATGAGCGGCGACGCCAACGCCATGTTCACTAACCCGGCGGGCCTCGGCCTGATGGAAGGGTTCAGCGTCATGTCCAGCGTGACCAACTGGATCGCCGACATCAAGCACTACGGCATCGGCGGCGCCATGCAGGTGGGCAACCTCGGCACCTTCGGCGTTAACGGCATCTGGATGGACTACGGTTCGTTCCGCCGGACCTCCGTGCCGAATTCCTCCGATCCCTCCTCCGACCAGAACCGGGGGTACATCGACGAGGGTACGTTCAACGTGACGAACTTCGCGCTGGGCATCTCCTACGCCCGCCAGATCACCGGGCAGTTCTACGTGGGCGGCAACGCCCGGTACGCCCTGGAGGACCTGCCGGACATGGAGATCGAGCACGAAATCCACGGCCGCCGCACCGAGAAAAACCGCCTGAACAACTACGTGTTCGATTTCGGCACCCTGTACTATCCGGGCTTCAAGGACTTCCGCTTCGGCATGTCGGTGCGCAACTTCTCGAACCAGAACGACTACTACGACCAGCGCTTCGAGTTGCCGCTCACGTTCGACTTCGGGGTGGCGATGGACGTGCTCAAGCTCCTTCCCTCGGAGCCGGGCGCGACGCGCAACAGCACCCTGCTGGTCGCCGCCGACTGGCTGCACCCGCGCGACTACTCCGAGCGGCTTCACCTCGGGTTGGAATACGGGTTCCAGGATCTGGTATTTCTCCGGGGCGGCTACAAGTTCAACTACGATGAGGAAAGCCTCTCGGCCGGGCTCGGCGTAAAGACCGGTTTCGGCGGCTTCGGCCTGCGCGCCGACTACGCCTATACCGCCTTCGGCGACCTGTTTGGCTCGGTGCACCGCATTACGCTCGGCATTTCCGCCAAGTAGCGAGAAACCATACGCATAAACTCAGGTATTATGGCCGCCCGGACCCTTTCGGGCGGCCATTTACCATCTATCCCTACCCGCCATGCGCCGAACCCTCGTTTTCCTGCTCCTGCCCCTGCTGCTCCTGGCGTGCGACGAAAACCCTGTCGAGGAGCCGCTGACGCCCAACTTCGAGCTGACCGACACACAGGGCAACCTGTTCCGGCTCTCGAATACCGAGGGCAAAGTGGTCATCCTGAACTTCTTTCGCTCCGACTGCGCCACCTGCCAGGCCGAAGCGCCGGACCTTTCCGCTCTGCACGATCAATACAGTAAGGAAGGACTCGTCATCGTCGGCATTACGATGGACGGACAGGCGGTTGCTTCATCGTTCCGACAGGCGCTCGGGCTGAACTACCGCCTCCTGCTCGATAACGGCGCCGTGACCAATGGGTACGGGGTAACTACCGTCCCTACGAACGTGGTAATAAACCGGGAGGGCAAAATCTACGGTTTATACGGCCCGCTCGAAAAAAGCCAGTTCGAGGCGCTGCTGCTCGAGTTGTTGTAGGCTGTTCAGCGAAGGAGGGCCAAAGCAGTATATCACCGCTTGCATCCTCGTTGCCGATACGCCAGACGGTGCGGAGCGTGAACAAGCTGTTATTCCATGTTCTTTCCCTGCAACGGCTCGAACGGGTGGTCATGATGATTGGTTGACAGGGGGTAGACCGACCCGTAACCAATCTGAAGGAATGATATGACCCTCGAAAATTTGCAGGACCTGTACCTCGAAGAAATCAAGGATGTTTACGACGCCGAACACCAGTTGCTCAAAGCGCTCGAATCTCTGAGTGCGGCGGCGAAAAATCCGATGCTGGCCGGCGCGTTCAAGGAGCATCATAGCCAGACACAGGGCCAGATAAAGCGCCTCGAAACGGTTTTCCGCAACCTGGGCGAAAAACCCGAACGGAAAACCTGTAAAGCTATGCAAGGGCTCGTCAAGGAAGGCAAGGAGATGATCGAAGAGGACGCCGACGACGACGTGAAGGACGCCGGCCTCATCGCGGCCGCGCAGCGCTCGGAGCACTACGAAATTGCGGCTTACGGAACCGTGGCGGCTTATGCGAAACTGCTCGGCCGCAAAGAAGATGCGAAACTGCTTCAGGCTACGCTGGCCGAGGAGAAAGAAACCGACGCCAAATTGACCAAACTGGCCATGCAGGTCGCTAACCCAGCCGCTACGGATGGGGGCTCGGCTGGCTCGAAAGCACCCTCCGGCGGAAATCTCGATGAGATGTCGAAAGAGGAATTGTACGAAATGGCGCAGGAGAAAGATATTGCCGGCAGGAGCAAGATGAGCCGGGAGGAGCTCGTCAAGGCGCTGCGGAAGTGAAGCAGGCGCCGTAAATGAAACGGGCCGGGCTCTCAGGAAGAGCCCGGCCCATTTTACTATCCGAGGGGGCTACAATGTTCGGCCCTTGAGCCACGCCCCGACGATGACCTTGAGGAAGTCTCGCGAAGCGTCCATGTCGAACGTAAAGCTCGTCCCTCCGAACTCGGCTTCGAGCCCCTGCTCCGTACGGCGCAGGTTTTCCACCAGATCGTACCGGCGGGCGATGTCCAGAAGCTCGCCGAACGTGTAGTGATCCAGCCCTTCAAGGCGCAAGCCACGCCGTTCGGATCGCCCCGCCCGTGGCTGCTTGATCGTGATAGGGTTATCTTCGGTCGGGGCCGAAGTGGTATTGGCTATCCACGTTTTCAGGACTTTGCGCAGGTGTTCCTTCGCCTTTTCATCCTCAAGGACGATCAGGAGAGAGCTGGCCTGTATCTCGATACCCTTCTCCACCCGCCGCACGTTGGTGATGAGCTCCTTCTCGCGGGCGAAATAAACGAGTTCTTCGAGGGTATAGCGGTCGATATCCTTTCCCGTCATGATGACTCCTGGGCTGTAACTGATGAGGGTTCCGGCGGGGCCGGATGCGAGCATACCGGGCGACGGCAACCGGAAGGGGATTCCGGCGCGGACAATATACTGCACGAAATACCGGGGGTGCTGTGAAGCGCTTAACACGATTGCAGCAGCCGGGCCGCGCGGAAACCTGCCCCCTTCTGGTTGGTACACGCCGTTGCTTGCCCTTCACAACGGTCGCTGTATTTATGCCCTTCGTTACCGTCTGATTCGCCGTTCTCCCATACCGTATCCGGCCGCGGCGGCCACCGGATATGCCCTTTCGGTTCGTTTTACTTCTCGCTGCGGGTTGTGCGCTTCCGGTCGTTTCCGGCAGCGTTCGGGCGCAGAATGCTCCTTACGGCAGCTGGCGTCAGGACACGCTGCGTGTCGAGCCGGGCGCGCCGCTGGAAC
>CBDUBS010000240.1:0-5231 GCA_965365445.1 uncultured bacterium
GCACCTCCGTATCCGCTACGGCCACCCGGGGGGCGGGGTCGGTAGGCGGCCACAGGCCCCACACCCCCAGCATGAGGGTCAGGGCCAGCGCCGCACCGGCGACGATGCGCTGCCGATTGGAGCGCGCGCGCCGCACCGGGCGACGATCCGCACGCGGGGCGCGCGCCGCAGCGGCTACTACCGCATCGATCACGGTCGGATCGGGGCGGCGTCGGGGCCGCTCATCCAGTACGGCCTTCACTTCGGAAAAGGCGGCCCATTCCCGGCCGGCCGGATCGTCCGGCGGAAATTCCGGAGGCTCCGTTTCTCCGTAGAGTGCTCGTATCAGTTTTCGGGGGGTATCCATACAGGGTTTACAGGTTCGGTATTTCAGCCAGGGGCTTCTTGTCGGAGGCCAGTATCATCCGCCGCAGGTTGATGAGCGCATACCGCATCCGGCCGAGTGCCGTATTGATGGAGCACCCCGTTAGTTCGGCAATCTCCCGAAACGTCAGGTCGGCTTCCTGACGCATCAGGAGCACCTCGCGCTGTTCGGGCGGCAACCGTTCGATGCAGGCATCGAGCCACTCGGTCCGTTCGGCCTGGTGCAACTGCTCGTCCAGGGCGGTTTCGTCCGACGGCAGGGCATCCCAGTAGGATGCATCGTCGTCGGTATGGCCGTCTACATCCTGCCACTTCTTTCGGCTCCGAAGGTGGTCCAGCGCGGCGTTCCGGGCGATGCGCATGGTCCAGGCCAGCCACCGGCCCTGCGTTTCGTACGAGCCCCGGCGGTTTTGCAGCGCCGATACGACACGCAAAAACGTCTCCTGAAACAGATCGTTTGCCGTCTCGCGATCGTGTACCATACCCATCAGGTAGCCGAAAATGCGCTCCTGGTGACGCTCGACCAGCTGCCGGAAAGCCTGCTGGTCGCCGCGCTCCATGTATTGAGCCAGTAACTGCTCGTCTGACAGCTGCATGTACGAGGATACCGTTCGTGGTATACGGAAGCACGGCCGGCATCGGACATCGGTAGGCCAACCAGGCGTCCCGGGGTTGCTGGTCCGGGTGGATGATGATGGCTTCAGCGATGTAACGGCGGCCGCCGTGAGATTCGTATACGAAGCCCGCAAAAAAACGGCCGGACGGGAAAACCGTTTCAATCGGGCAAAAAGGAGGTCATGAAAGGGCGGGGTGTCCTGCGAAAACAACGCCCGGCGTCCACGGATGGACGCAAGGCGGACGGCTCAGCGGGCAGGTAACCACGGCTCCGAATAGGGAGAAGATGCGAATTCTTTGCGGCAACCCGGTACGGCCGCCGATGCCTGTAAGAAATGCGGTAAGCGAAGTAATTTGTACACAGAAAAACCCGGCCGGGCTCCTACAGAGAACCCTGGCCGGGTCGATACTTAGGTGGAGGGCCTTACGGGGCCGTAGTAAACGTATCGGCCGGGGAGGCCGCAGCTTAAACGACCGAACAAAAAATGGTTACGATGCCGCACGCGGCAAAGGCCGTATCGGCTTCGTGACGAACGGGCGGACACACGGGGGCCATCGTACGTTTACGTCCCCGAATGGCAACAACCTGCCTGAGTATTCAACAACAGAGGTGAACCGATGTCGATGATCAACAAAAAGCCGTACCAGGCCCCCGCGCTCAATGTACTCGGAGAAGTCAGCGAACTCACCCGGAATCCGTTCGATGGAGAAGCCGAGATTCAGTACCGCGAGATGCAGCATGAGGTAGCCGCGAAGGCCGTTTTCAAGATTCTTTCCTGATTTCCGGGTTGGCTCCGTTGGCTTATTTACGGCAACGGACCAGAGACGCTTCATTTCGGCGGGCGCCGTCCGATACTATCCGGGTATCACCAAACCGGATCGCTTGCCGTGAATAATCCTTTTCTGCCGGACGACCTGAACCGGTTCAGCTACCTTACGCTGCTTCACTCCGCCCTGACCTGTCGGAACCTGCTGGATCGGCTCCTGACCCTTGAGACACACCATAGCGCCGATCTGGAGGATCAGCTTCGGCAGGCGCTGACCGTGCTGGAAGCCGAGTTGCAGCAACGCGACATCGCGAGCCTGGCTGAACAACCCTCCTGACGCACCGGGCGCCTACCCTCTCCGTTTTTGAGAAAACCGCACGAGCGAACCGGCGGTTTTTCGTATCATGACTGTTTCCAGGCCGAGCCCGATGGGCCGGCCCGTCGTCCCCACCACACAGTCTGATACCGATGCGTTCGCTCCTGCCGGTCCTGTTATTCAGTGCCTTTCTTCAAGTCGCCGGGGCCCAACCCGTCTCCAGCACGTTCGAACTTCGGGGGTTTTCCACCGACCCGGCCGCCAACGGCGAAACCGATTTCAAAGGCCCCACCGAGGTGTTCGACACCGAGCAGCGGGTCGCTTTCCTGAATACCTACGCCGATTACGGCCGCCGGTTTTTCGACGACCCGGATCTGAACACCGAGGTGGTAACCCGCGCCGACGTGCGCGATGCGCTCCGGCGTATCAAGCCGCAACCGCTGCCGTCGGTCAGGCGGCGCATCCGGTTGGACGAGTGGAAACGGTTGGGCGAGCCGGTGGAACCACGCGGCGTGGAGCCGTTCACGCCGCCCCCGGGAACAGAGATCGTCCGGAAGGCGGGCAACTCGGCCCTGACCTTCACGGCGCCGGCCACGGCCCGATGGACGTTTCCGTCGCAGGTGTGGCGCGGCCGGCTGACCTGGCGAGCCATGCCCTCCCCCGAAGGCGAAACCCTTTACCGCCTCTCCGACCGGGCTATGATTCCGGTGGCTTCGGTCGGCTTCGGCGCGGACGGGCGGCTCTTCTACACCACGGCCGGCAAGCGCGAAACCGGCCCGGCCTACGAACCGGGGGCGTGGCATACCTTCGAGGTGGACATCGATTTCGGCCAACCCTCCCGTACCGAAGTGGTACGCTACAACCTGTTCGTGAACGGGAGGCTCGTTGCCGACTACGTTCCCATGGAGCGGGTGGTAACCGGCGGGCCGGGGTATGCCAGTGTGTTCAATACGGTCGGCAAACTGAACACCTTCACGGTGGAAGGGGCGCAAGGCGCGATGCTGGACGACCTGCTCGTGACCAACTACCTGCTTACGGGCCGGGAGAGCTACCCCTTCACACCGGAAACGGTGGTGGATGAATCGTTCGAGCCGATACCGGAGCCGGCAGGGTGGACGTCGGACGGCTACCGGGATTCGCTCTGGACACGCACCGCGCTGCCGGCCGCCCACGGCTCCGAGCGCCACGCCGGGGAAGCGCTGCTCTTGCGCACCAGCATAAACGTCGGCCCGTTTGAACGGGCCATATGGAACGTAGAGGCCGTCTATCCGGAGGCTACCCTGTACGTCAACGGCCGGGAAGTGGCCGTGCTGCGCGGAATGCGCCCTGCCGAGGTAGACGTTACGGCCTACCTGGAGCCCGACGCCGATAACCTGCTGGCCGTGAAGGTCCACCCGTTCTATCTGGTGGAGGGGGTAGGGGAGATCATGCCGCACGCGTTCCTGGATTTCAACGTCGGCTGGTTTGCCGGGCGCATGTCGCTGGACCTGACTGACCGCGCCCACATCGACGACGTATTCGCCTACACGACCGCCCTGCCCACGACCCCCACCGGCTCGGCCACCCTGCACGTGCGCATCAACACGGAAAGCCGGGAATACCTTTCCACCCGCGGCGAGCTGGTGATCGAGGTGACGCCCTGGTTCCCGGAGGAGGCGGCCCGCCCCGCCGTAGTGAAGCGCATCCCGGCGACGCTGGGCCGGGGCGAACAGACGTTCGAAACGACGGTCGAGGTGCCGCGCCCGAACCTGTGGACGACGGCCGATCCGCATCTGTATTCCGTGCGCGTCGTGCTGGAGGAGGAGGGCGCGCCCATCGACGACGAAATCATCACGACGGGCATTCGCACGGTTTCGCAGGAGGGCGGCACGTTCCGCATCAACGGCCGGCCCTCCATGCTCAACGGCGCCAGCCTCATGGGGCACCGGGGCCCGGTAGATAGCCTCGCCGTGAATCTCTGGAGCCCCCCGACGGAGATTCTCGTACAGGAGATCCTTCAGGCAAAAGCCGGTGGAGGCAACCACCTCCGGGTGCACGTCCACAACTGGGAGTTCCCTTCGGGCAACATCAACGACCCCCGGTTCCCTGAACTCGCCGACCAGCTCGGTCTCATGTTCATCTGGGGCACCCCCGCGTGGGTTCGCACGGGGTGGGGCTGGGGACAGATCGACTTCGAATCGCTGCCGTATTACATCCGGCAGGTGCGCAACCATCCTTCCATCGTGATGTGGGAGGTGGCCAACCACACCCAGAGCTTCAAGGGCCGCGATCCCGAAGAGTCTAATCTGTACGTCCAGACGGCCTACGACACGGTGATGCCGGCCGACCCGAGCCGCCTGATTTCGTACAACTCGTTCGTTTACCATTTCCACTACGGCAACGATGCCGGCACGATCACCCAGGACGGCAAGCCGATGACCCCCGCCCCGGCGTGGACGGCCCCGAACGCGGTGCGCGGCAATCAGGACAGCCCCACCGGGTACGGCAAAACCTGGAACGAGATCCGCACGTGGCCCGACGCCTTCCGCCAGAGCTTCCTCGACAGCCCGACGCACGCCTATTTCAACTTCGAGCACGAGGAAAGCATCGCCCAGCCCAACTGGACGCTCGTAAAGGGCAAACCCTGGTACCGGATGCAGTCCTACGAGTGGGATTACGACACCGGCTCCATCGGGCGACGCCTCACCGCCGACGAATGGCGGGCCAGTCAGGGGTGGCAGGCATTCTCGGGCTGGGAAGCGACCAAGAAACAACGCCTGCTGGATTACGACGGCTTCACCTGGATCAACCTTCACGGCGGAGCCAACACGATGACATACAAGAAACCATATCTGGATGCCCTGGGGCACGCCAAGCTGAACTTCTGGGTCCAGAAAGCCCTCTACCGCGAAGTGGTTGCCGGCAGCGCCGATGTGGATGTCGTCTACGGTCCATCGGACCGCATCACCCCGGCGGTGATGCACCTGGGCGACGCCCGCACGGTGGACCTGACGGTAACCGTCAAAACCCCCGAAGGAAATGCCGTGGAGGAACGGCGCTATCCGGGCATCCGGCTTCCCGCGGGCCGCGGCTCGGTGCTGCTCGACTCGTGGCGGCCTACCGTGCCGTCCCCCGGTATCTATGCCGTAGAGTATACCGTGCGAGAGCGGTAATCGGGTTTCGTTTTGGTT
>CBDUBS010000241.1:0-5217 GCA_965365445.1 uncultured bacterium
CGTCCGCGAGGCGTTCAACCCGACGGCCGTGGTCGCCGGGGTGGGAACGGGTGTATTTCTGTTTACCATTCAGTACGGAGTGCAACGGGGCCTGTTCTCGAACGAAGCCGGGCAGGGTTCGGCGCCAATCGCCCACTCGGCCGCGAAAACCGACGAGCCGGTATCCGAGGGCGTCGTGGCGCTGCTCGAACCGTTCATCGATACCATCATCATTTGCACCATGACCGGCCTCGTGATCGTCATGACCGGCGCATGGGAAGCGCGCGTGCCTACCGCTATCGACCTGGGCGCGGCCAACGTATCGTATGTCGGTGCGGCGCCCAACGGAAATATGATACCCGTACCGGCGCCGGATTCCATACGCTACGCAGCGGGCAGGGTAGAAGAAGGGGGGCGTCTGGCCTATTACGATGTGGCCGTGGAGCCGCTCTTTACCGACGCCGCCCAGACGCAGCCGTTTACCGGCACCCTGTATCCGGGCCGGCGCCTCGCCCGCTCCGCCGACGGCTCGAACCTGACCACCATTTACGGGGCCGCCGTCCGCAACAGCTCTCCCCTCACGACGCTCGGCTTCGAGCGGGGCCTGAGCCCGCTCGGCCTCCAGGGCCTCGGCCGATACATCGTCATCATCAGTGTGCTCCTGTTCGCCCTTTCCACGGCCATTTCCTGGAGCTACTACGGCGACCGCTGCGCCAACTACCTCTTTGGTACGAAGGGCATACTGCCCTACAAGTTCGTGTACCTCGTGATGCACTTCATCGGGGCGACCCTCGCCGTTACGACCGTGTGGGATCTCGGTGATACGGCCCTTTCGCTCGTCACGCTGCCCAACGTGCTTTCGCTCATCCTCCTCTCGGGCGTCGTCAAAAAGATGACCGACAGCTACTTCGAGCGAAAACCATGGGTCGAAAACGGAGAGGTCCACAAGCGCGTAGTTGAGGAGCGCCGAATAAAGAAACACCCCGGCGCACCCCCCTCCTGAACCCGTTAACATCTCCGTATGCCTACCGGATGGCTACCGTAACCGTCGTCGATCATCCCCTGCTCAAGCGGGATCTTTCCATCCTGCGCCGCTCCGAAACAGGCCACGGCCTGTTTCGGGCCACGTTGTCCAATGCGGCGGCCATCCTGGCCTATGAGGCCATGCGCGGCCTCGCCCTGAACGAGAGGCCCATTCAGACCCCTCTCGAAGAAACCATCGGCTACGAGCTGGCCGACGAGGTGATCGTCATCCCCATCCTTCGGGCGGGGCTGGGTATGGTGGACGGTTTCGTCCGCTTCCTTCCGGAAGCCCGCATCGGCCATCTCGGAATGTACCGCGACGAAAAAACCCACCGCCCGGTCGATTACTTCAGCCGCATCCCGGAAAACATCGACCGCCGCCGGGTGTTCATCGTCGATCCGATGCTGGCGACGGGCGGCAGCGCCATCGGTGCGGTGAGCCACCTGAAACGGCTCGGGGCCCGGCAATTTACATTTGTCTGCATCGTGGCCGCCCCGGAAGGCATCGAGGCGCTCACGGAGGCCCATCCCGACGTGCCGATCTTTACGGCCACCCTGGACCGCCAACTCGACGCGAACGCCTACATCCGCCCCGGCCTCGGCGACGCCGGCGACCGCATCTTCGGCACCGGTTCGCACGGCTGATGCCCCCGAGGAAAGCCCGTTGGGGAGTTCAGAGCAGGTGTTTCACCCTTCCGCCGTCTACCGGCAGGGCTACCCCGGTAATGTATCCCGCCGGGCCGCCGGCCAGGAAGGTCAGCGCGGCGGCAAACTCCTCCGGTTGGGCAATCCGTTTCAGCGCCGTGGCGGAGGCGTACCCGGCCTCGACGTCTGCCACGGACTGGCCCGTTTTCCGGCTGGTGTTTTCGGCGAGCGCCTTGAGCCGCTCGGTGCGGGTGTAACCCGGAAGCAGGGTGTTCACGGTAATACCCTCCGGCCCCAGTTCCTCCGCGAGGCTTTTGGCGAAGCCCTGCACTCCGGCCCGGGCCGCGTTGGAGAGGTACAGGTTCGGTATGGGCTGCTTGGCCGACACCGAGGTAATCATCAGGATGCGGGCGTGGCCCTGCCCGCCCCCCGGTGGACGGGCGCTCCGGCGCAGAGCGGGCAGGGCGTGCCGCACCAGGTTGACCGTACTCATCAGGTTCAGTTCGAGCGCGTTCCGCCAGTCGTCTGCGCTGAAATCGTCGATGAAACCCGCCGGAGGCCCCCCGGCGTTCGTCACGAGGATATGCAGCCCGCCGAACCGTTCCACCGTATCGGCTATTGCCCGCTCGATCTGCTCCTCATTCGTCACGTCGCAGACGAGCGGCAGCACGCGCTCCGGCCCGATGCCGGCGGCTTCGGCTACACGCCGGGCCGCCGCCCGGATCCGCTCCTCGTTGCGGGAGCACAGGGCTACCCGGCAGCCCTCGCGGGCCAGGGCTACGGCGGAGGCCAGGCCCAGCCCGCTGCTGGCCCCGGCGATGAACGCGATCCGGTCGGTAAGATGCAGATCCATCAGAGTAATGGGAAAAGGATGCGAAGATGGTTCCTTATAAAAATATTCGCTTGTTAAAGGACAAGCCGGGGCGCAAGTTACGTGTGTTGGATCACCCTATCGACCCCCGGCCATGATTCATCACAAAACCGTCGCCAACCCCCGCTCGCGCATTCGCACCGAACTCGCTCCGGCCGCCATCGGGCCCTATACCCAGGCCGTCCTCGTCGGGGAAACAATGTACTGTTCCGGACAGATCGGGCTCGACCCGGAAACGGGCCACCTGTTGACCGCCGGCATCGAGGCTGAAACGGAACGAGCGCTGGACAACCTCGGCGCCGTGCTCCGGGCCGCCGGAATGGATTACGAGCACGTCGTTCGGTGCACCGTGTACCTGACGGACATGAACGATTACGCCCAGATGAACGAGGTGTACGCCCGGTACTTCAGCGAATGGCCTCCCGCCCGCGAAGCGGTTCAGGTTTCGGGCCTGCCCCGTGGCGCGCGGGTCGAAATTTCCTGCGTGGCCGTTCGATAGGTTTATTTTACCTCGATCTCGAACGTCACACGCGTCTCCAGGTCGTAGTCGTCGCCGGGGATGCCGGGCGGAGCACGTAGCTCCAGAACGGCCCCGAACGGCTTGCCCTTGAGCAAATCGGCCACGTTAGCCGACGCCTCGGGAGCCAGCAGCACCGATCGGCCGGTCGGTTTCAGGGCGAGTCGGGCCACCGTCAATCCGGTCGTCCCCTCCGTCAACTGGAGCAGCGCCTCCGATACGATCGCATCGAGGCCCACCGAGGCCTGGCCCGTGTATTTCATCTCGACCAGGGTAACCCGGGCGGCCTGAATATCGGATTTCGCGTACCCGTCGAGGTCGTTCTGCAAATCGGCGGTCGCCACCGAGGGGATGATCGTAAGCTTGCCCCCGTTCACCTGGTCGGAGCTGAATGAAAACCGGAACGCGACGTCCTTCATGAGGACGACCGGAACGGCGGGTTCGTCCACAACGGAACTGCATCCGGCCCACGGCAACCACAGTAGAAACAGGAACGGCGTAAAACGACGAATCATCGGCGTCAGGGTTGATCGTTTTTCGACGCCGGGGGTGGCTTCGTCACACCCGGATGACCGAGTGGATACGAAGCCCGGGATCGAGCAGCCGGCGGCCGTTGAGAAAATCGAGCTCGATGAAGAACGCATACCCTACCACTTTGGCTCCCGTACTTCGGGCCAGTCGCTCGGTAGCCAGCGCCGTGCCGCCGGTGGCGATGACGTCGTCGTGGATGAGCACCCGGTCGTTCGGCCCGAGCGCATCGGTGTGCATCTCCACGACATCCGATCCGTATTCCAGATCGTATTCTTCCCGGAGCGTCCGGTAGGGCAGCTTGCCGCGCTTGCGTACCGGCACGAAGCCCGCTCCGAGGCGTTCGGCCAGCATACCTCCCAGGATGAAACCCCGGGCTTCGATCCCTATTACGCGCGTGATGCCGGCTTCGGCAAACGGCGCGGCCAGGTGCCCGACCGTGCCGGCCAGCAGATCCGGGTCGGCAAGCACCGGCGTAATGTCCATGAACCGGATGCCGGGCTTTGGAAAGTCGGGAATGGTCCGGATGGCATTCCGGACGGCTTCGATGGAGGCCATGAAAAAAGTTACCTATCGGTGGCGAGGGCGATTTCGCGTTCGTACCGCTCCTTGAAGAGCGCTACCGACCGGAAGATAGCATCCACGAGGGTGCGTTGCCCGTTCGGGCTCGTAAGAAATGCAGCCTCACGCCTGTTGGTCAGAAAACCGAGCTCGACCAGCACGGCCGGCATGGAGGCGTTCCAGAGGACGTAAAACCCGGCCTGCTTTACCCCCCGGCTAAACCGGAACGCTTCCTGAAAGCCCAGTTCGATCTGCCCGGCCAGTTCTTCGCTTTTGTGCAGGTAGGCGCTCTGGGCCAGCGTTTTCAGGATGAGCGCCCCTTCGTCGTAACCGGCATATCGGTCGGCTTCTGATTCCAGGGTCACCACACTGTTTTCACGCTCCATGACCTCCCGGGCGGCGTCGCTGCGGTGCGGTCCCAGAATGAACGTTTCCGTGCCGGCGGCTTCGGGGCTCGGGGCGGCATTAGCGTGAATCGAGATGAACAGCTTGGCATGGACCGTGTTGGCAAGCCGGGTGCGCTCCCCGAGGGCGAGAAACCGGTCGTCGGTGCGCGTATAGACGACATGCACGCCGAGTTCCTCCTTTACCCTTCGGCCCAGCGCCAGCGCGGCGGCGAGCGTTACGTCCTTCTCCCGAACGCCGTTCGCTACGGCGCCGGTATCTTTCCCCCCGTGCCCCGCGTCGATGACGACCGTATCGAACGACCACCGGGCGGCGGGGCCTGAGGGCGGAAGCTCGGGAAGCAAGCGGAAATACAGGAATACGTCGTCGCTCCCGGCATCGCGAAAGGCGGTTGCTTCAATCCGCTCCCCCTCTTCCAGCCGGAACCGGAAAACCAGATGCCTGCCCCTGGGCTGAACGTGGTACGCCAGCACGGGCGCGGCGGGCGCTCCGGCCGCATACCGTTCCGACAGGCTGGACTGAAACACGACGAACTCCACGAACCCCCCCTCCGTGCGTTTCGGGGCGGAGTACCCGGCGACTCGCTGCGAAGCCTCGATGCGCACCACGATGCCGCTCCCATCGGGCGGCGCCGTAAAACTGCACCGCTCGATGCGACCATCCGCCCGGACCGGTCCGGCCGCAACGA
>CBDUBS010000242.1:0-5178 GCA_965365445.1 uncultured bacterium
CGAGGTTTCCACGGGGGCCGTCTCCGGCAGGCCCGCCTCGTACAGCCATACCTGCGGCCGTATCCGGTCGGCCAGGCGCCGGTCTCCCCGGATGAGCGTTTCTTCCAGCTCGGCAAGGAAGCGCCCGGTAGTCATCGGCGTAAAGGCGTGCGCATCGAAGTACGCCCTCAGGAAGCGGTCGAACGGTTCGCGCCCCACCGCCAGTTCGATGGAGCGCAGAAAGGCGGCGCCCTTTTCGTAGGGGATGGTCGAAAGGCCCTCGTCCGGGTCGCGTCCTTCCAGGTCTACCACGAGGCGGGTATCCGGAGACGTTGCGCCCATGTGCTCCATTTCGTCGGCCAGGTCCTGCCGGCCCAGGCTTCGCAGCATTGCGGCGTATTCGGGGCCGTACAGTTTTTCCATGATGCGGTTCTCGAAGTACGTCGTAAAACCCTCGTTGAGCCAGATGTCGTTCCAGGCGGCGTTCGTGACGAGGTTCCCCGACCAGGAGTGCGCCAGTTCGTGGGCGATCAGGCTGACCAGCGACCGATCCCCCGCCAGGATGGTAGGCGTGGCAAACGTGAGGCGCGGGTTTTCCATGCCGCCGAAGGGAAACGACGGGGGCAGCACGAGTACATCGTACCGTTCCCACCGGTAGGGGCCGTACAGCGCCTCCGCCGCCTCCAGCATGGCTTCCATGTCCACGAACTCCGAGGCGGCGCGCTCGACTACTTCCGGCTCCGCATACACGCCGGTGCGCGGACCGAGCGGCCGGAAGGACAGATCTCCCACGGCCAGCGCGATCAGGTACGGAGGGATCGGCTGCGACATCTCGAAACGGTAGGCTCGCCCTCGTTCCGCCGGCTCGCCTTCCGGCGTAATCATCCGGGCGCTCATGACGGCCCGCAGGGGTTCCGGAACGACGATCCGCGCCGAGTACGTCTGCCGGATGCCCGGGCTATCCTGTGTGGGGATCCAGGTACGGGTCAGGATGGCCTGTCCCTGACTGAACAGAAAGGGGAACCGGCCTCCGGTCGTCATCTCCGGCGAGAGCCATTGCAGGGCGCCCGCTTCGGGGAGCGTTTCATACCCGATGACGATATCCTCCCCGGCGTCCGGCAGCCTGACGGTCAGGGGCCGGCCCAGCGGAAGCTGCTCGTCGCCCATCGCAAACCCGAGCGGCCGACCTGCGGCGTCGCTAACGTCCCGAATGACCAGCCCCCGGGTATCGAGCACGATCTCGGACGCGCCCGGAGCCCGCTCGACGGTAAGCGTTGCCGTACCCGAAAGCTTCATCGCCTCGAAATCGACCGCCAGATCCAGCGCCACGTGACGTACGGCGGCTTCCTCCGGGCGAGCGAAGGAATGAACATCGGCCGGCTGGGCCGCTGCCGGAGTGTATATCATAACGGACAGCACGGCCACGGCGACCGCACGAAAAAAGAGATGCCGGCCGGCAGGGATCCACGATTCAGTCATTTTCACGAATGTCGTTGCGTAAATCAATCGTCAAGGTCCACATTCTGCAACTCCGATGCCGGGCTCGTGCGTACATTCGGAAATCCTGTGTTGGACTAATTGAGGATATCTGAATATCGCCTTCCCTTCAGGCCCCGCCTATACCCCCATACCGTCATGCGGGTTATTGTGATGCTCTTATGGGCTACCCTCACGGGGGTACATCTCAGCCAGGCCCAGATTACGCCTGACGAATCTGCCTGGCTTGCCCGGCATATCCAACCGCTTTCGACCGTCGATACGTCATTTCACGAACTGGGGTTTCTCGAGGACGTGCTACGGGGCCGGTCTGTCCTTCAGCTAGGCGCCGGCAGGAGTCAGCCTGTCGAAGTCATTCGTTTGCACACCCGGATAGTACGTTACCTCCATGAACGGCTCGGTTTCGATGTGCTCGTCCTCGAAGGCGGACTGTCCGATTGCGGCAGCGCCTATCTCGATGCCGATAGCCTGGACGCCCGCACGATCATGCAGGCGTGCTCACGCCGCGTATGCCGTTTCGAGGAGATGATTCCCCTTTTCGACTATATCAGGCGGACGCGGCGGACCGCCCGCCCGCTCATCCTGGCCGGCAACGACATCATGCCGACCGGAAACCGCTGGCCGAAGGTCATGGTCCGGCTGGCCGGGCAAATCGGCTACTCGGACCCGGCCGGTCTTCTGAAAGCCGACTCGCTCTATAGCAGGCTGTGGGTCGATCACCTGGACGATGAGGCATACATCGAGCATACCCGAGCCGAAGTTGCCACACACTTTGGTAACTTCCTGGAATACCTCAGAGAACACGGCTCTCGACTCGATACCCTTCGCGCCGGAGGAATGCCTGTAGTCCGGTGGCTGCAACGGGCCGTCGAAAACCGCATCCTCGCCCTGGAACCCCGCCATTTTGCTAACAGAGAAACCATCGAGGCCGGAAGGGACGAAGCCATGGGCGCCAACATCGTCCATATGGCCCGCCGGCTTTACCCGGATCGTAAACTGGTGGTTATCGCCGCAAACGGCCACGTTTCAGAAGGGTATAGCCGGTCGAACGGGCGCTTCCGGCGCGCCGGAGAGTTTGTGACCGATGCACTTGGTGAGGCCGTCTACACCGTCGGTTTCTACACAGGGGGCGGCGAGGCGCCCCACTTCACCGAAACAATAGCTCCTGCGCCGTTACCGGGCAGTCTGGAAGAGCGGTTTCAGCAATCGGGTTTCGAGGCCGCTTTCCTGGATGTGTCGGCCGTATCTCGATCTGATAGGCACGGCCGATGGCTTTTTCTACCTACCCCGACGTACCAGGAATTTCGCTTTCCGCAGACCATCATCCCGAGTGAGCACTACGACGGCTTGCTGTTCGTCCGCCGGGTTACTCTGCCGACCGCACTCACGGAAAAGTCCTTACACTGAATGCGTCAAGGCTCCCAGCACGCCCGGTTGTCGCGCGCGAAGGTTTCGAAGGACCGGGGCGGGCGGCCCAGAACCTGCTGCACCCCGTCCGCGAGCCGCCCGGCCAGACCGAGCTTTGCCGAAGTGTACAGGCCGCTCATCACCAGTACGGAGCCCCACGAGTGTCCCAGACGGCGCATATGCCGGATGAAGGAAACGACGGACGGATCGGGGTAGGTGATCGTGCGGCCGAGCACCCGGGAGAGAATGCGGGCGACTTCATCGTAGCGAAGCGCCTCGGGCCCGGTGAGGTCGTACGCCCGGTTTTCGTGGCCGGGCTCGGTGAGCGCGACGACCCCGGCTTCGGCTACGTCGCGCACGTCCACGAAGCTCGTTCGGCCGCTGCCGGCGGGTACGAAAAGGCGGTTCCGCTCCCGTATGTCGCTCCGATGGACAGTGCTCAGGTTCTGCATGAAAAACCCGGCCCGCAAAAAGGTATACGCCATACCGGACTGCCGCAGATGCGCCTCGATGCGCCGGTGAGGTACGACCGGGTTTTTCTCGACGCCCAGCAACGACAGAAACACGACGCGCCGCACGCCGGCTGCCGCCGCGGCGTCGATGGCCGGGGAGATAAACCGCTTTACGTCCGATATGGCGGGCGGCCGTACCAGAAAAACCCGCTCGACACCTTCGAAGGCGGCGGCAAACGTATCCGGACGCTCGAAATCGAACGCGACGGTGGAAAGGGCATCCGCCTCGGGCCGCCTGATGCGGGCCGGATCGCGCAGGGCGGCCCGAACGGCAATGCCCCGTTCGAGAAGCCCGCGCACGACCTCCTGGCCTGCATTTCCGGTAGGGCCGGTTACGAGAATGGGTACGGACATAGGAGAGGGGTACAGGGTCAACGGGATTCGGTCGGCGGGGAAACCCGCCCCCCGACCGCCCGCAGGAACAGAAAAACGTAGCGCTCGGCCGCTTCTTCGATGGAATAAGGGTACCGCTCCGGCATGACGTCCCGGTTAACGGCGTCGGAAAAGAGGCTGCCCATGAGCATGGCGCAAGCGGATCGCTCATCCACCACCCGGTCGATCAGGCCGCGGTCTCGAAGCCGGCTCAGGTAGGCGCTCAGTTCGTTTGCGACGAGCCGGGTGCTTTCGCTCACGAAAGCGCACATTACGGGGTACTCCTCGAATTCCGCCAGACTCGAGCGTATCAGGGCCCGGTACCGGAACAGAAAGGCCATCTGGTGGCGCGCCCAGGCCAGCAGCTCGCCCGCCGGGTTCCGAGGTTCGGGAGGCAACCCGACCGGGGGGAGCCGGTCCAGCGCCTGATGCAACGCCTCGCGCAGCAAGTTCTCCTTCGTGCCGAAGTGCCGGAACAGGGTCACTTCGTTGCAGCCCGCCTCGCTCGCGATGCGTCGGGTAGTGGCTCCACGCGTACCGGTTTCCGCGTACACCCGCAGCGCTACCTCCAGAATGTGCTCTCGCGTATCCATACCCCTAGGTACGACGGTACTGTAACGTATGCAAGTACATACTTGCATTTTGTCGATTGCGTTCCCTATCATTCATCATATACTTCTCTCCACCCTATTACGGCCATCATGAATATCGTTGTGTTCGGCGCTTCCGGGCGGGTCGGCAGGCTGGTCGTGCAGCGCGCCTTGCAGCAGGGCCATTCGGTGAAGGCGTTTGCCCGCACCCCGGCCAAACTCGTCGAAAGCGGCCTTTCACTGGACGCGGACAACCTGGAAGTAATCCAGGGCGACATACATGACGCCGATAGCGTCTCGAAAGCAATCGAGGGGCAAGATGCCGTCATCAGCACCGTCGGGATGACCAAAACCTCCAGCAAAAACGTGCTCACCGAAACGGCGGAAATACTCCTGCCGGCGATGAAACGCCACGGGGTGCGGCGGCTCGTCAGCCTTGTGGGAGCGGGGGTGGTGCATCCACGCGACGGGAATTCCGTCGGGCGGCGCATCATGCGCGCCGCTATGAAGCTCATGGTGCCGGCCATGCTGGCCGATGCCCAGCGCCATACGGACTTGCTCATGGCAAGCGACCTGGACTGGACGCTCGTGCGGCCCCCACGCCTCACCGACGGGGAGCGCAAAGGGGCCTACCGCACGGGGTACCTCACCCTGGGCATCGGCGACGAGATATCCCGCCTCGATCTGGCCGATTACCTCGTCAAGCTGGCCGTGGAGGGCGGTTTCGAACGCGAAGCGCCCATGGTAGGTTATTAAGGCGGACAGCTGCCGCGCCGAGGTACGCGGCGACGCCGGTGTTCTCCAGCACCTGCGCGACGACG
>CBDUBS010000243.1:0-5137 GCA_965365445.1 uncultured bacterium
ACCGGTATGACGAACGTTACGGCCGACGCCCTGATCCACGCGACTATTCCAACCGCCGCGCCCGGCCGGACACGCGATCCGAGACGAGCCCTCGGAACGACAGCCGGTACAACCGCAACGATGAGCGCACCTTCCGCACGGAAGATGGAGCGGAAATCAGGGTACGACGCGAATCCGAGATCCGGCGCATCGAATAGAAACCCGTCTGTCTCGCCGATCTCGGAATCCTTCGGGGCCAATGAATCGTATGCCAGCCTGTCAGGTTGGCATACGAATTGCGGCATAGTGCGGCGAAGCGCCCGCGAATATGGGCGCGAAAGTGGAAAGTGGGCCGGATAGTCTTTATTTTAATTGATTCCGGCCTTGCGGTTGTATTTACTCGGGCGCTGTGAGCACACGTACTTCATCATTCGACCTTGCTGGACCCGATCGGGAGCTGTCGCTTCGCGAGAAGGAAGTGCTGCGTCTCGTCGTACGAAGTTTCATTGATACCGCCGGGCCCGTAGGATCGCGTTTCCTCTCGCGCAGGTACGGCCTCAACCTGAGCCCTGCCTCCATTCGCAATACCATGAGCGACCTGGAGGAAATGGGCTACCTGGATCACCCGTATACATCAGCTGGGCGGGTGCCTACCGAGTTGGGTTATCGTAAGTTCGTCGACGAGCTCATGGAAACGACCGGGCTGACCCCCCGGGAGAAGCAGCTCATCCGGGTGGAGCTCGAACGCATGGTGCGAGATACCGAGGATATGTTCCGGGAAGGATCGCGGCTGCTCGGGCGGCTGTCCGACCTGCTCGGCGTCATCCTTACGCCGAAGCTGTCCACCGGGGTGCTGGATCGTCTGGAAGTCGTTCCGCTATCCTCAACCCGGGCTATGTTCGTCATCAGTATGCGCGGAGGGCTCGTACGAACCATCCTCGTAGAAATCGATTCGAACCTCAGCAGGGAAGCGATGGACCGGGTGGTGCCGCTGCTGAACGAGCGGCTTTCCGGCCTTACGCTGGAAGACGTGCGGGAAACCTACAAGCCCCGCATTTCCGATATAGACGATCTTGGCTCCGGCATTATCCGGCTCATTCTCAACGAAGGAGCCAATCTGTTCAACGAACCGGCCGAAGGCAGGCGGCTCCGGTACGGGGGCGCCCAGAACATCTTGCGGCAGCCGGAATTCCAGGAGACGGAGGACCTGCGCCGCATCATGGAACTGATAGAGGATGAAGCCGACATCATTCAGCTTCTGGAAGACAGCCGGCAGGAACCGGCCGGGAACGTCGGGCGGGCCATCATCACCATCGGACGGGAAAACACGGCCGAGAAAGCCGAAAAATGCTCCATCGTGAGCGCCCGCTACCGGCTGGGGGACGCCGTCGGGGCTATCGGAATCGTAGGCCCCATGCGCATGGATTACGGCCGCGTGGTGGCGCTGGTAGAAAGTGTAGCCGCTATCCTCAGTGGGTCGGCGGGAGAACAACAAGAATCCGAAACAGATCAACCGTAGATATGATGAAGGAAGAATCAGCGGAGCGTCAACACCCGGAAGCTCTGTACATCGTTGAGCCGGGTGAATCGAACGAGCAGGAGAATGCGGCTTCAACGGGCGACGTGCAGAACGAGATAGATACGTTGCGAAAGGAGGTCCAGAACCTTCAGGACAGGCTGTTGCGTACGGCAGCCGAATACCAGAACTACCGTCGCCGGACCGAGCAGGAAAAAGCCGGGCTCGTTGATTTTGGTAAAACCCTCGTCGTGCAGCCGTTCCTGGACATACTGGACGACATGGAACGCACTCTGGATGCCGTTGGGCAAGTCGACTCCCAGAACGGCCTCCAGACTTTTCGTGAAGGGGTGGAGCTGGTCTATCGGAAATTCAGAGAAGCGCTGGAACGGCTGGGCGTCGAGCCCATCGAAGCCCTCGGGCAGCCGTTCCACGAGAACGAACACGATGCCGTGATGCAGCAGCCGACTTCGGACGGCGCCGAGCCGGGAACCGTCATCGGAGAGCTGCAGAAAGGCTACCGTATGGGCGATCGCATTCTGCGGCACAGCAAAGTCATTGTGGCGGCCTGACGCCGCTCCGCCTGAACGACAGAAGCCTTTCAATCCATGCGTGATTACTACGAAATACTGGGGGTCGGCCGCACGGCGGATGCCGCTCAGATAAAAAGCGCGTATCGCAGGCTCGCCCTTCAGTACCACCCCGACCGCAATCCGGGCGATGCCGATGCGGAAGCGCGCTTCAAAGAAGCGGCGGAAGCCTACGAAGTCCTCTCCAGCACGGATAAACGCGAGCGGTACGATCGGTTCGGCCATGCCGGGCTGCGCGGAAACGGCCATTCGGGCGGGTCGGCCGGTTTTACCGATATCAACGACATTTTCAGCACGTTCAGCGACATCTTCGGATCGAGCAGCGCCTTCGACGAAGTGTTTGGCGGCGGCCGAACCCGCGGACGGCGGCAGGGGGGCGGCCGCATCGGAGGCGACCTGCGCATCAAGCTTCCACTGACACTCGAGGAAATATCCGAAGGGGTTGAGAAACGCATCAAGGTGCGGAAGCTCGTCGCTTGCGATGCGTGCAGCGGCTCCGGCGCGGAAGGAGGTGCGGAGGGCTATCATACGTGTTCTACGTGCCAGGGCATGGGAGAGGTGCGCCAGGTAACCCGGTCGATGTTCGGACAGTTCATCACCGTCCAACCCTGCCCTACGTGCCACGGCGAAGGCCGTACCGTATCCAACCGGTGCAAAGCGTGCAACGGCGAAGGCCGTATCAAGGGCGAGGAAACCATCGCGATTTCGGTGCCGCCCGGGGTTATGGAAGGCAATTTCCTTTCTATGCGCAGCGGAGGCAATGCGGGCGTCCGGGGCGGTTCGCCGGGTGACCTGCGCATCGAGATCGAAGAACTCCCGCACGAACACTTCACCCGCGAGGGGCTGGATATATACCACGACGTACACATCTCCTTCCCCGATGCGGCGCTGGGTACGGAGGTAGAAGTAGCGACGCTCAAAGGAAGAGCCCGCCTGCAAATCGATCCGGGCATACAGTCCGGAAAAATTCTCCGTATGCGGGAGCGCGGCCTGCCGGGATTGAACGGCGCCGGGCGCGGAGATCAGCTCGTCAGGGTGCACGTATGGACGCCGCGCAACCTCTCGGCGGAGGAAGCGCAGTTACTGGAATCGCTGCGGTCTGCCCCGGCATTCGTACCCCGACCGGATAAGGAGGCGGAAAAGAAATCGTTCTTTTCCAAAGTAAAGGACCTGTTCCCCTGAACCAGCGAGACCACCTCTCCCGACCGTTCGTTTTACGTGGCCCCTATGTCCGTTGACGGCAAGCAGCTTCGCCAGATGATGCGCCGGGCGCCTTCACCCGTGGTCGTGGTAACGGCGCGGAATGAGGGGCGCAGTCGAGGCATTACCATCGGCTCGTTGACGAGCGTATCGCTCGATCCGCCGCTCGTTTCGTTTAACGTGGGGCGCAGTTCCCAGATGTATCCCGTCATTTACGGAGCCCCGACATTTGTCGTTCATCTGCTCGGCTCCGAACATACGCCGCTGGCCGACTGGTTCGCCCGCCCGGATTTATCCCCCGAGGAACAGTTCGAGGGCATCGCATACAGGCCCGGCCCGGGCGGCGCACCCATCCTCGACGAGGCGCCGGCCGTCATGGTGTGCCGAGCGTCGGCCGTGCTGGAGGTCGGGGACCATATCATCGTCGTGGGCGAGGTCACCCACGTCGAACGGCGCCGTGCGTTTGACGCATTTGTGTATTACGAGCGGGCTTATCACCATATTGGGGGGCGCATTCACACGCCCGGGCCGGGCGGTTCCAGCCCTCCCTCCGCCGATTGACCTTCCACGGCCGGGCCGAAAAAGGCGAAATCGTACTTGCAGGGGTCGTGTCGGTCCAACAGGCGGCACTGCATGGTAAGTTCCATAGCCGCCTGCCAATCATTCACCGGGCGTTTCAGCAGGCCGAGCATACGGGCTGTACGGCCGGAGTGAACGTCGAGGGGCAGGATCAGCTGCTCCGGACCGATTTCCGTCCACAGCGCGAGGTCTACCGGACCCTTGCGAACCATCCAGCGCAGATACATCGAGAGGCGCTTGCAGGCACTGCCGGTGCTGGGGCGTCCCAGGTGCTTGGCCAACCGGGCAGGGGTACCGGGGTCGAGGTTGAGGATGGAATCGCCGAACCCCTGTATGGCCGCCCCCGCGTGCTCGGCGCCCGGCTCGAGGTGTTTGCTGAATACCCGTTCCAGGCGTTCATGACGCCGAAGCACCTTCGACAGGTTGGACGTAAGCCAGAAGGCATCTTCCGGTTGAAACGTCCGGTGTTTGAACCCTGCCAGACGCTCTGAATCCGGCCCGGCCCGGAAGCCCAGAACGAATTCATAGGGCCTGTACCGCATCCGCTCGCATAGCTCCTCCATTTTTTTTAGTATGGTGCTTCGCCGGCCCCAGGCCAGTAACGCCGCATACAAACCGATGACTTCCTGATCCCGCGGATCGTCGAAGCCGTGGGGAATGGCGATCGGGTCGGCGGCGATGAACGAAGGCTGCTCGTATCGCGCCACCAGCCGGTCGAGGTGTCCTTTGAGATCGGCGTTCATAAGGTGCAGCGGTGCGGCCGGCAGGGCCGACCTGCAGAATAGAGGATCGCGTTCGGTTCAATGATCTGGTTGCGGAAAGAAATAGTACTTCGCGCCCGGCCGCGAGGATTTCATCTCATCACGCACGAAATCCTGCACGACTGGCCCGAGCTGCGTTCCATCGAGGTCGGGTTGATGCATGTATTCATCCGGCACACGTCGGCATCCCTCACGATCAATGAAAACGCCAGCCCGGATGTTCGGGCGGATATGGAACGCCATTTTAACGTGATGGTCCCGGAGCGAGCCCCTTACTACCAGCATACGGACGAAGGCCCGGACGATATGCCGGCGCATCTGAAGGCGTCGCTCCTTGGCTTCGAGGTTACCATTCCCATAAGCCGGGGAAAGCTGCTTCTGGGAACGTGGCAGGGTATCTATCTGGGTGAACACCGCAATCACGGCGGCCCTCGCCGGCTCGTCCTGACGGCGTACGGCGAGCGGTCCGTCTAGGCTTGCCTTTCCAGCACGAGCACGCCGAGCGGCGGGAG
>CBDUBS010000244.1:0-5131 GCA_965365445.1 uncultured bacterium
CCGCCGGTACGGCCTCACCGTTCTGGCCGTCCGCCGGGAAGGAAAAACGATCGGCAGTCCTGCCGGTGATTTTCGCGCCCAACCCGGCGACCGTCTCGTTCTCGTCGGCACATCCGACCGTTTTTCCGCATGCGCCGATCTGTTTCGCTCGGCTCCTCCACTGGAGGCGGCCTCGCCGGACTGATAGCTCCAAACCCTACCAAGCATATGGAACGACCTCGAGGGTGGCGCGACAGCCTCTACCGGATCATCTTCGAATCGGATACCCCATCGGGCCGGGCGTTCGATATCGTGCTCATCACGGCCATTCTGCTCAGCGTCACCATCATCATCCTCGAATCGTTGCCGGAAGTGCGGGAGGTGTACGGGGGATATTTTATGGCCGCCGAATGGTTTTTTACCATTCTGTTTACCATCGAGTACGCCCTCCGGCTGATGAGCGCACATCGGCCCATCCGGTATGCATTCAGTTTTTACGGTCTGGTGGATCTGATTGCCGTCGCACCGACCTACCTGAGCGCTCTGATTCCCGGGGCTCAGTATTTTCTGGTCGTTCGGATGCTACGCATCTTGCGCATTTTCAGGGTTCTGAAACTCGTAGAGTACCTGAACGAGGCGGGTACGATCACAAGAGCCCTCCGGGCAAGCCGTCGCAAAATCGAGGTGTTCATCGTAACCGTGTTTACGATGGTCGTCATACTCGGATCGCTCATGTACCTCGTAGAAGGCCCGGAGAACGGATTCACCAGCATTCCGCTCAGCATATACTGGGCCATCGTCACCCTGACGACCGTAGGTTACGGAGACATCTCGCCCCAAACGGCTCTCGGGCAGGGACTGGCGGCCATCATCATGCTGCTGGGATACGGCATCATTGCGGTGCCGACGGGTATCGTCACGAACGAGCTGGCGCGGTCCGAACGAGAAACCCGGGATGTGGCTGCTGCCGTCGTAACCGCACCGTGTCCGCGCTGCTCCTTCGCGCCGCACGATGCCGACGCGCGGTTTTGCAAAGCGTGCGGCGAACGGTTGGAAGCCCGGATGCCGCCGGAATCTCGGGGGTAGACACTTGTCGTATGGCCTCCCTCGCCCCTTTCACTCACAGGTTCTATATTTACAGTAAACCGGCGCAGAGGGGGTTGAATGCTTCCTTTTCCGAAGCGCCGGAGGAGGTTTCGCTCATGTTGGATCTGTCTCGATTGCAAAGCCAGTTTTCCGATTTCGGCTCCTATCAGGTGCAGGAAGAAGCCATCCGGGAGCAGCGACTCCGCCGAGCGATCCAGGCGTTGAGGGAATGCCGAACGGCGTGGGAGGACCTCAACGACCGAGCCCGCGCCGCCAATCCGAAGTGGCTCGTGGGCAGAGCGCAGGAGTCGCCGGATACGACATGCCCGTGCGGCCCGCGCCCGACGCCGATCACGGTGGTTGCCACCGATGGTTCACAGATCTTTCCTGACCGGAACATTGAGCCGACCTGTTACCTGCTCAACATCGGGCGCATTGCGTTTCAATACGGCACGCACGAGCGGCCGCTCATGGAATCGGCCCCCTTCTTCCGGTACCGTAGCGTCGACCTCGAAGATCATTTCGATGACGTATTCGAGACCTCCACCGCCGAAATCGTATCCGCCCTTCGCGACGGTCTGGAGCTGGAGGCCCTGCTCGACGTGGCCGAATCGGTGCGGATCGCAGGTCGGCCCATCGTCGCGATGGCGGACGGAACGCTGATCCGCTGGATGGTTCGCCGGATGCACAACCGCGCGCTGGAGGAACGCCTCATCGCCCGGTACACCGAGACGCTGGCAGGCTTCCGAAACCAGGGCATACCCGTGTGTTCCTACATCAGTATGCCCAACGGCACGGAAGTGGTCAATCTGCTGCGGGTGTTTCTGGGCGATACGGACGATGCCGGTGAGGAATCCATAAAGGGTCTGGTGGATCGGAAAATCTTCGAATGCACCCTCGGTATCGGGGAGCGTTCGGCCATCTTCGAATCGTCGTCCCACATCCAGCAGGATTACGGCGAAGATCGCATTTGCTTTTTTTACGTCCACGTAGCTTCCGAGCGGGGCGGCGCGGAAATAGGGCGCGTCGAGATCCCGCTCTGGGTTGCCGGAGATGCCTCGCTGGTCGATATGGTGCATGCCGTCATCCTGAGCGAGTGCGAAAAAGGAGACGGATACCCGGTCATTCTATCCGAGGCTCACCAGCAGGCCGTCGTTCGGGCAAGAGAACGAGATATATTTTACGAAATGGTAGACGGAGCGGTAACCCGTGTAGGTCTGGCCGCATTTGGTTCACGGAAGGCCGCTTCAAAAAGGACTCCGAGGGTATGATTCCAACGGGTAAGCTCATGCATCAACGCATCGCGGAAATAGTCGAATCGTGCACCAACCAGTTTGTTGCGGAGGTATCCCGGGGTGCTGAAATACCGGCGTTCGGTTCGTGGGTGCATGTGCCCACGCCCGACGGCCGTGAGGTGTACGCCGTCGTAAGCCACGTCGAGATCGGCAGCATCGAGCCGGGGCGGCGCGCCGTCGCGTTCGGAAAAACGACCGACGAGCTAAGAAAGGAAATGCCCCACGTCCTCGAACTCCTTCGGACCACGTTTCGGGCCCAGGTGCTGGCCTTTAAGGACGCCCGGGGCGTGCTCAGGCAAACGCTCCCGCCGTTCCCGGCCGACATCCACGGATTCGTGTATCCCTGCACAGAGGACCAGGTGCGCGTGCTGGGTTCACCATACGACTTCCTCCGGATGCTGGCGCGCAACGCCGATCCGGCCGTACCTGTCGATGAACTGCTCGTCGTCATATTCAACCAGATACGGAAGGCCGGCGGTACTCGGGAAGCCGTCGTAGAAGCAGGGCGGGTAATTGGCCGGCTGTTCAACGACGACCACGAACGCCTTCAATCCATATTACGCCGAATCGATTGACGGCCTAGAAGATGAGGCCGAGACGGGCGGGTACGGCGATGTCCACGCGGTTCTTCCCGAGGATGAGGGCGGGGTTGATTTCGTAGAAAATGGTCATATCGTTGAACAGCCGAACCCACCCGATGCCTCCGTGCAGGGTAGGCCCGGTATTTCCGTCGCCTCCCGCAAAGGGGACGTAGGCGCCGAAGCCTCCCATCAAGTACGGAGCGCGTTCCCCCCGCACCGGCATCGTTACGATGGCCGAAACCTGTGGGTCGAACACGTAAGATGCATCATCGCGCCCTCCCAGGGTAAAGCCCGTCACTCCGAGATCGACGGCAAGGGACAGGTCCATGGTTACCGGCGCCGATGCGCGCCCGCGGACCCCGATGCCGATTCCATCGGCCGTGCTCAGCATGGCATTGAATCCGAGGCCGAACCGGGTGTTCAGTTCCTGATTCTGCGCCTGGATCGGCTTCGGTGAGATACCCGGTAAAATTACTACCAGAACGAAAAGGCGGAAAAATATCTTCATGATGTCCGATCGAAAGAGGAAACGCGGAGGGATCATCCATATCCCGAAGCAAATTCAGTGTGCAGAATACAACGTAGACCACAATCGGATCGTAAAAAAACGTGCACCTGACGCTCGGATACGGTAGCTTCCTTTTGTAAGGTTCTGTCATTCGCCCCTTTCCAGGATTGCCTGCGGGAAGGGCTTCCGGCCCAACTCAGCCAACCTCAATGCGTTCTACGTTACATCCGTTCGGTAAACTTCTTCTGGTCGGCAGCTTCGTGGCTTCCGCCTTCGGTTTGAGCGCCTGCACCGATACGATGCATTCGGGTGAAAAGCCGCTTCGCAAACCCAACATCATCTTCATTCTGGCCGATGACGCCGGGTATGGCGACTTTACCATCACCGGCCAGAAGCGGTTTACTACGCCTAATATCGACCGTCTGGGCAACGAGGGATTGCGTTTCACGCAATTTTATGCCGGGAGCACGGTATGCGCTCCGTCCCGCTCGGCTTTATTGACCGGACTGCATACCGGCCACACTCCGATCCGGGGCAACCGGGAGATCAAGCCGGAGGGGCAGGAACCCCTTCCCGACACGGTGTTAACGCTCGCCGAAATGATGAAAGACGCCGGGTACGTCACCGGGGCCTTCGGCAAGTGGGGGCTGGGCTATCCGGACTCCGAAGGAGATCCACTGAATCAGGGTTTCGACCAGTTCTACGGTTACAACTGCCAGCGGATAGCCCATCGGTACTACCCGACCCACCTGTGGGATAACGACCGGCGCGTGGACCTTCCGGGCAATGCCGATGGAGGCCGATCCACGTATAGCCACGACCTCATTCAGGAGCGAGCCCTGCGATTCATCGAGACGCATCGCGACACGAGTTTTTTCCTGTTTTTGCCCTACACCATCCCGCACGTCGAGTTGATCGTACCGGAAGACTCCATTATTGAGCGGTTTCGTAACCAAATACCTGAATCCGCGCCCTTCGTGGGTAAAGATTACCAATCGGGGCAGTTCGACCCGGGCGGCTATGCCTCGCAATCCACGCCGAGGGCGGCGTATGCGGCCATGATGACCCGCCTGGATCTATATGTCGGTCAAATCCTCGACCAACTCGCAGACCTGGGCCTCGATCGGAACACCATCGTTCTTTTTTCGAGTGACAACGGCCCCAATCTGACGGGAGGAGGGTCCGATCCGGAGTTCTTCGACAGCAACGGACCTTTTCGCGGATATAAACGCGATCTCTACGAAGGAGGTATTCGGGCGCCGCTTCTCGTACGCTGGCCGGCGAGCATTGCCTCCGGTCGGGTTACGGACCATGTTGCCGCGTTCTGGGACCTGATGCCGACAATGGCGGAGATGGTCGGCGCCCGGCCGTCCTCGACGGACGGCATCTCCTTCTTGCCGACTTTGCTAAATACCGGCAAGCAGCCCGTCCATGCTCACCTGTACTGGGAGTTCCATGAGCAAAACGGCAAACAGGCCGTACGTAAGGGAAAGTGGAAAGCCGTCCGGCTCAACGTGGTGGACGACAGGGATGCTCCGCTTGAACTGTACGATCTCGAAACCGACCCTCAGGAGAAATATGATGTAGCCTCCCGAAACCCGGATATCGTACGTGAAATGGCGGGAATCATGAAGGCCTCTCACACGGATTCGGATGTTTTTTCGACGTTGAACAGAGCCGAT
>CBDUBS010000245.1:0-5128 GCA_965365445.1 uncultured bacterium
GGCGGGAGCCGTAACCGATCCCACCGCCGTTACATTTGCGTGGGGAAAGGTTTCGGAGGCTTCGATGTACCACATCCAGATCAATCCGGTACCGCACTTCATTCGCCCTCAGTTTGACGACTCTACCCTCACCGGAACGAGCCTGACGATGGCGCTCAACCGGGGCTGGACGTACTACTGGCGAATCCGCTCCCGCAACGACAACGACCGCAGCGCCTGGTCCGAGACGTTTTCTTTTACCACCTCGCTATCGCAGCGGCAGCCCGTCGTGCTGCATCAGCCCGCGGATAATGCCGCAGAAACACGGCAGCCGGTCAACCTGTCGTGGCGCACTGCGAGCGGAGCCAGACGGTACCAGGTCCAGGTTGATACCATGAGTTCGTTCATAAAACCGGCATTAGACACCACGCTCAACCAGACGTACCTCTCGATAACGCCTCTGTGGAATAAGACCCGCTATTTCTGGCGAGCCCGGGCCGAATTCGACATCGGGTGGGGCGACTGGTCGAATCCGTTTTCCTTTACCCTCTCCCTTGCGCAGCTGCAGCCCGTCACGCTAAACCAGCCTCTCAACGAGGCCGTCGAAACCCGGCAGCCGGTCAACCTGTCGTGGCGCACCGTGAGCGGGGCCGCTAGATATCAGGTGCAGGCCGCCACGGCCCCGGATTTTCAGAACCCGGTGATCGATCAGTATGTCGCCGCCGCTCCGTACCTGGCCGTTTCGCTGCCGCGAGACAATACGCGGTATTTCTGGCGGGTGCGGGCGGAATTTACCGGCGTGCGCAGCGACTGGTCCTCGCCGTGGTCCTTCATGCTGAAAACCGGCAGCACCACCAGTGTAGCCATGCTCGGCCAGGAGATCCCGGATTCGTTTGCATTGCTTCAGAATTACCCGAACCCGTTCAATCCATCCACCGTGATCCGGTTTGACCTGCCTCGATCCACCCATGCCGAACTGGCGATATACGACCTTCAGGGCCGCATGGTCGAACGGTTGCTTTCGGGCGAATACCCGGCGGGCCGCTATGCCGCCGAGTGGAACGCAACACGCTTCCCGAGCGGCGTTTACTTCTACCGGTTAACTACGGAATCCTTCACGGCTGCCCGGCGACTTATGCTCGTCAAATGAGGCGGTGCATTTTTACCCCCTTGCCCATTCATGAACGGCTTCCCTGAAGCATTCGGCCCGCCCGGCAGCGGGCCGTTGCTTTTCCTGCAATTCACAGGCATATACTTAACACAAAACAAAATGGTTACGTATCTTTGGCTATATCAACAGGTTAGCCAGTTCTATTTCGTTGTCCTATCCCGGTATGATAAAGCTTCGTACGGCTCTGGCGTGGGCGTTTTTATCCCTGGCGTTGAACCCGGGGAAAGCCCCGGCGCAGGAGCGTTCGGCCCGCATCCCTTCGTTCCAACCCGTTTCGGAGGGTGAATCCGTTTTTCGGTCATCCATCATCCGAGGAGATAGTGTGTTGCGCCGGCTCTCCTACGACCCGAACGAGATGCTGGAGGTGATCATCGAGTTCGACGCCCCGCCGACGAGCCGCGTTGCCGGTGGACTCGGCAAACAGGGAGCCGCCCTGGCCCAACAGGCCCGGATAGAAGCGCTGCACGAGCGGTTGCGTGCGGATCTGGCGGCCATCGAGCAGCGCGGCCTGTCGAAGAACGCTTCCCGTCTGGAGTCGGGAAGCGAGGTGAGAAGGGAGTACAGCAGAGCCTTCAGCGGGGCGGCCGTCCGCACCCGCCGATGGGTGCGCGATGAAATGGCTGCGCTCCCGTATGTCGTCCGGATTCATCCCAACCGGGTATTCAAGGTAGGCGACGCCGTGCGGATCGGAAGCGCGCCTTCCGGAACCCGGTCTATCGGGGCCGCCGGGCGTGGGCGCGGCGTCATCATCGGCATCATCGACACCGGAATCGACTATACCCATAACGCGTTCGGAGGAGGGTTCGGGGCAGGATACCGCGTCATTGGAGGGTATGATTTCGTAAATGAGGACAACGACCCGAGGGACGACAACGGCCACGGCACCATGGTGGCCGGCATCGCGGCGGGGAGTTTCTTCGGAATAGACGGGGTTGCTCCGGAGGCCCGGCTCATGGCCTTCAAGGTGCTCAGCGCCGAAGGCGTCGGGTCGGAAGATGCGGTTATCGCGGCCATCGAACGCGCCGTGGACCCTGACGGCAACCCGGCTACCGACGATTCGCTTCCGATTCTCAACATGAGCCTAGGCGACGAGTACGGCAGTGCAGAGGATGCCCTCTCCCGCGCCGTAGACCACGCCACTGCGGCGGGTGTACTCTGTGTGACTACGGCAGGCAACACCGGCGATGTGTACGGTTACCACTCCGTAGGCTCTCCCGGCGCGGCCCGTACCGCCCTGACGGTAGGGGCCGCCGACAAAGCAGGCCGGCTCGCCGGTTTCAGCTCGCGCGGGCCGGCGCGACGCAGCCTGGGCCTCAAACCCGAAATCCTCGCCCCCGGCGTCGATATCGTCGGCCCGTACCCCGGTCAGCTCTATGCTTCCGCCGACGGCACCTCGATGGCGGCGCCGTATATAGCGGGGCTGGCGGCCCTCATCCTGGAAAAACACCCGAAGTGGGGCCCGGAAGAAGTCAAATCGGCCATCGTACAGACGGCCGCCCAGACCCAGGGTGATTTCTGGCAGGTCGGATTCGGCCGAGCCGATACGACCAGGGCGCAGCAGGCCGGAGGCCTGATTACCCCGAGCACGCTCAATTTTGGCCTTGTGAGCGGTTCATCCTCCGCCCTCCCGGCCCGGGCGCTCACGTTGCACAATCCCTCGGCCGCGCCGTTGGATTATTCCTTTTCGTTCACAGGCAAAAGCGGCATCAGCGCTTCGATCAGTCCGCAGACCGTAACCGTCGGGCCGGGCCAGACCGCTCAGGTTACGGTATCCATTTCGACGAGCGGGCTTCCCGACATCGACGTGGGCAGGGAGGACTGGCTTCCGTTTACAGGCGTCATTCAGGCGACTTCTTCGACGCATACGCTGCGGGTGCCCCTTTCGCTCGTGGTAAGCCCGGCCCTGACGCTCGACTTCCGCGCAGCCCCCTCCGGGCTGGTGGATTTCCTGATCCACGACGACGGGCACTTCCTGTTCTTCCCCGGCAACCAGGAATACCGCAACGATATCGGAGATGGTGAAACGGTGCTGGTTCCCAGGGGCTCATACGACGTCATGGCGCAGTTTCTGAGTCCGGGGGCAGCGTCCGCTTCGAAAGCTACATTCATCGTAAAAGAGCGCATCGACATCGCGGGGAATCGCGAAGTGCGGTTTACTTCGTCCGATGCTCCCCATCGGTACGTTATAACCCAACCGCCCGGAAAGGCGCTGGATATCCACGGAATGCCCCTTCGGCTCATGGAAACCGATGACCGGTACGGCTTCCTGCTCGACCTGCCTCGCGGGCCCGCTCCGGAGCTGGCCTTTTCCTCCATGAGCGAGCGGTACCGGTTCGACTGGCACGCCGTTGCCAATGCCGGAAGTGATCCCACGTTTCAACTGAAGGATGCACGGCGCGGGATGAGCGGCCACGTAACGTTTCCGGCCGGGGGATGGAACGCCCCGGACGTTACCTTCCGGTACAGGGGCGCTGCACAGAGCGATCGCCTCTGGATGCTTCCCTGGTTCGAACATGCCGCCGGTGGAGGGTACCTCAGCCGCTGGCTGGAAAATGAAACGTTGCTGGGTCCGCCTTTCGCGCAGCGCGCATTCGTATCGCTGGACCCGGACCCGGATGGGCGCCCCGCCGAGTCCATGGGGCCGTTTTTTGAAGTGTACCGCCTGCAAAACACGGAATTTACCGATCGGTCAGCCGGCGAACTGCTGGCATTGACACCCTGGCTCCGACGTGTCGGCGCGAATCGTATGGAAGCGTACTTCCCTCTCGACCGAACGCGGCCCCTCGGCACGACGCCTGCCGATACCATTACGTACGGCCTCGGGCCGGTACACTGGTTCGGCAAGTTCAGCAATTCGGCCCGCAGCATCACCCTGCATACCAACACGACGCGCGGTGCGGTCTGGCAGACGAATAAAGACGGCCAGCCCGGGGCGTTCTTCCCGCTTTTCCTGAACCAGTTCCACGACGCGCCGGCCCTGCAGCATCTATCCTTCCGGTTGTACGACAATACTGGTAAGACAATCGAGACCGCCCTGTTGAGCGACCGCATCACCCGCAGCTCGGCTCCGGGACCCGCACATACCTATGCCCTTCTGGCTATGCCCGGTACCGGGCGCTATACCGTCGAGATAGCGGATACCACCTACCAGATCAAGGATCGCCGGGGCAAAGCCACGGTGCGGGCGCATATGGACCTTCAGCAGAACGATCCCAACCCGCCCACCCTGCGGGCGCTAAACATCCTGTCGAACGGCCGCCCAACCGATACGATCGGCAAAGGAGAAGCCGGCATCATCGAAGTCACCCCGGAGGACAACGCCGGATTGAAAACGGTAGCGTTATACTACAGGCCGCTCGGGTTCGATTCGTGGCGGCCCCTTCCCGCTTCCCGGCAGGTGTGGATCTATACCGCCGCCATCCCGGATGAAATGCCCCGCGGCTACACCTCCCTGAGGCTATTGCTTGCCGATCAGAGCGGCAATGAGATCGACTTTACCCTGGAGCCGGCCTTCTTCAACGGCAATGGAGTCCTGTTGCCTGCCTCCGTCGCACTCAAGGAGCCGGGCGATCGGGCGGACGGGCTCGCCCCGAATGCGATGCTCCGGTGGGAGCCTGTCCCGGAGGCTTCGGCCTACCACGTACAGGTTTCCACGGACGATTCGTTCAGCCGGCTCGTTTACAGAGATTCTACCCATAAGGGCGTCGAGGCGACTCCATCGGGGCTTGCTTTCGGACAAACGTACTACTGGCGCGTTCGGGCGCTGGGATCGCCGTGGCCCGGCCCGTGGTCGCCTGCGTTCACGTTCAGCACCCGGCCGGTTGCATCGCCCGAGCCGTTACGACCTGTTGCGGATGCCCTCGTGAACCCGGCCGCAGCCGTCATCGAATGGAAGCCGGCGCCGGAGGCGACGACTTATTACGTACAGGTATCCACCAAACAGAACTTCTCGTACGTTCCGTTTCAGGACTCCATACT
>CBDUBS010000246.1:0-5077 GCA_965365445.1 uncultured bacterium
TTCCTGCCACACACAGCCGGCGGGGAGTTTTTCTTCAGGTGGTTTCGGTGGCGGTGTTTACCAGCACGTTCGACCATCCGGCGGTCGTGGAACAATGCGCCCGGCGCGGCCTGCCCGTGATGATGGAGAAGCCGCTGGCCGTATCCCTGGAGCACGCCCGCCGCATCGAGCGGGCGGCCCGGGAAGGGGGCATCCCGGTAATCGTGAACTACGAAACGACGTGGTATCCCTCCACGTCGGCGGCCACCACCCTCGCCCTGGAGGGGCGCATCGGGACGGTGCGGCGCATCGTCGCCCGGCACGGGCACAGGGGCCCGAAAGAAATCGGCGTGCAACCGGCGTTTCTGGCCTGGCTGCTCGATCCGGTCCTGAACGGCGGCGGCGCCCTGACCGACTTCGGGTGCTACGGGGCCAACCTCATCACGGTCCTGATGGGCGGTGAACGCCCCCTTTCCGTTACCGCCGTAACGCAGCAGCTGAAAACCGATCCGGCCTACGCCCGGGTGGACGACGAGGCCACGCTCGTACTCGCGTACAGGGGAGCCGTGGGCATCGTACAGGCTTCCTGGAACTGGCCCATCTCCCGGAAGGATTTCGACGTGTACGGTTCGGAGGGGTACCTCCTGGCCGAATCCGCGGACCGCCTTCTGATGGGCGCGCCCGGCGAGCCGGAGCGGCCCCTCCCGCTTCCCGCGCCGCCCTACGCCGACCCGATCACGTACCTGACGGACGTAGTCCGGGGCCGCGCGAAGCCGGAAGGGGCGTCCTCGCTCGAAGTGAACCTGATCGTCACGGAAATCCTCGACGCCGCCCGCCGGTCGGCCGGCCGCACCGTGCCGCTCTCCGCCGAGTGAGCCGGGGGTGCGTCAGGACAGGTCGGGCACGTCGAGCCAGCACCGCTCCTCCGACGCCCTGTACCCCAGCTCCGCCAGTTGCACCCCGCGCGCCCCTTCGAGCAGGTTCCAGGGGAACGGCTCATCCAGCACGACGTGGCGCAGGAACAGCTCCCATTGCGCCTTGAATGCGTTGTCGTACGTCTGCTGGTCGGGCATCTTGATCCAGTCGGCGTAGTAGCTGTGCGTCGAATCGACATCCGGGTTCCAGACCGGCCGGGGGGTGGCCCCGTACGGCTGGATGTAGCATCCCCGCAAACCGGCCACCGCCGAACCCAGCGTGCCGTCCACGTGGATGGTCAGCAGGTCGTCGCGGCGCACGCGGGTCGTCCAGGACGAATTGAACTGAGCGACAACCCCTCCTTCGAGCATAAAGAGGGCGTAGGCCGCATCATCGGCGTCGGCGTCGTAGGGCTTACCGGCTTCATCCCACCGCCGGGGGATTTCCACGGCCCCCACGGAGGTGAGCCGCTGCACCCGGCCGAACACATTATCGAGCACGTACCGCCAGTGGGCGAACATATCCAGGATGATGCCGCCCCCGTCGTCCTTCCGGTAGTTCCAGGAAGGGCGCTGCGCCGGGACCGAATCCCCCTCGAACACCCAGTACCCGAACTCTCCGCGCACGGAGAGGATGCGCCCGAAAAACCCTTTCTCCTTGAGGGTCATCAGCTTCCGGATGCCGGGCAGCCAGAGCTTATCCTGCACGACGCCGTGCTTGACGCCTTTTTCTTCGGCAAGCCGGTACAGCCGGAGGGCATCCCCGGTGTTGAGCGCCGTGGGCTTCTCGCAGTAGACGTGTTTCCCGGCCGCGATGGCCTGCTCTACCGCAGGCACCCGCCGGTCGGTAGTCTGCGCGTCGAAATACACCTGTACGTCCTCCCGGGCGAGCGCCTCCTCTGCGCTCGTCGTCCAGTCGGTCAGGCCGGTCTGGGCGCCCAGTTTCTCCAGCTTCACCGGGTTGCGCCCGACGAGCACCGGTCGCGGCAGGATCACCTCCCGCTCGTTCAGTTTGATGCCGCCCTGCTGGATGATGGCGAGGATGGACCGGATGAGATGCTGGTTCGTGCCCATACGGCCCGTAACCCCGTTCATCGCGATCCCGACGACGTGCTGCTTGACGGAGGACATAGTCTGAAACGGTTAGTTGGTATGCGTGCGACGAGCGCCCCGTTGTGTGCAAGAGCGCTCCCTGTTTACATCGGCCTGTCTTATTTCTCGCTCTCCCCTTCCCCTTTGCGTCATCCCCGCCCCCAAGCCGGGCGGGCCAGGCTCCTTCTTCCTCATCCCGGCCCCGCTTGTAGTCATCCCGGCCCCCGAGCCGGGATCTCAAAAGGCATGGATAAAGCCCTTATGAGATCCCGCATCGAGTGCGGGATGACGTGTTTGTGTTGAGGTACCAAACGGTTTATGTTGAGGTACCAAACGGTTTATGTTGAGGTATCAAACGGGATGCTGCCTACCTGAACAGATCCCGCATCGAGCCTGTCCCGCAAGGCGGGGTGCGGGGTGACAAGGCCGGCAGTTGTACGGATGACGCCGTGGGGAGGCCGGATTACAACCGCTGGGCGCGGGATCCTTCCGGCAGGGGAGGCGCTTCCTCACCCGCCCGGGGCAGCGTGCCCTCCAGCTCCTGCTTCCAGTGATCCACATCGCCGGCCGGGCCGTACGTGTATATCATCCGGGCCGGCTCGGAGCCGATATTGGTGAGCTGGTGAAACGCATTCGGGGGGATGAACACCGCCTGCCCGGCCCTGAGCACCTGCCGCTCCCCGTCGATGCACATTTCGGCTTCGCCTTCGAGCAAAAAGTAAACCTCCTCCTGGGGGTGGTTATGCCAGGGCACCTGCCCCCCGTCCGGGTCGAGCACGACCAGCCCGGCGCAGAAATGCGCCGCCTGAATGGGCGAACGGCCCCCGGCTATATTCCGCGTCGCCCGGCCCGCCGGAAAGCGACGCCCTTCCATTTCGTTCAGATCGACGGTTTGCATTGGATTTTCGGTCGGCTGAGTCATTCTTTTTCGGAAGTACAACGAACCAGTTGAGTATACGGCATCGACGCCACTTTCCGAAACGCTCCCCGGCGGGTTTTCGGCAGGGCCGTACCCGCCGGCCGGTGCGTCTTCGTTACGGCTTCACTTTACCGGGGCTTGCTTCGCGGTAAATCCTGTTCGTATCTTACGGTCCTCGCCCGGAAGCGGGGTTAATCGCAGCGGGTGAATCGAGGTCCGGTAGTTCAGTTGGTTAGAATGCCAGCCTGTCACGCTGGAGGTCGCGGGTTCGAGTCCCGTCCGGACCGCAGAGGCCGTATGTGCAGCACGCATGTACGGCCTTTCGCCGTTTTCGGGGTACCTGAAGGCGGCCGGGCGGGTACAACCCGACTCCTCCCTTACCCGCCGGACACCGATGGGCATGAGCAGGACACCCCACCCCGGCCCCCTCAAGGGGGCCGGCAGGATGTCGGCGGCCTACCCGGCTGAAAAAGCCCGAATCCTCCCTTGAGGGAGCGCGTCTCGCCCGGCAGTGAAAACCGCCCGCGCACTTGACGCCCGGTGCGGGATGACGTTTCGAGTGGGCGTCATCACGGCCCCGCTTTCGTCATCCCGACTCGGCTCGCCTCTTCGGTCATCCCTTACAAAGCTCCGTCATCCCGACCCCGCACATGGCTCCGTCATCCCGGCCCTACCGCCGTCTACCGACGGCGGCAGCCGGGATCTCAAAAGGCATGGATAAAGCCCTTATGAGATCCCGCATCGAGCCTGTCCCGCTATGCGGGGTGCGGGATGACGTGTTTATGTCGAGGTATCAAACGGTTTATGTTGAGGTATCAAACGGTTTATGTCGAGGTATCAAACGGGATGCTGCATACCTGAACAGATCCCGCACTCCTCCTTGCGGGACAGGTCCGATGCGGAACCCGGCGAAATTACCGGGCGGGGCATTAAAGCCTGATAAATTCCTTCCGATACATACGGCGTCCGCTGCCCGGGTGCAGCGGGTGCGCCGCGTCGAGTGGGCCGGCGCTCACATCTCCAAATCCGTTCCCATCATGTGTACCCGCGTTTCTTTCGGCCGGAAGGCCGCACCGGTTCATGCCGCTCTGTTTTTCGTAATGCTCCTCGGGTGTTTCGCCCGGCCCGCCCTGGCCGCCGGCGAAGGGCCGGCAAACGGTCCTTCGCTAGCCGACGCCCTGCTCCCGGACGGCCGCTTCCGCCCCGGTACGGAGGGCAGCTTCTCGCCGGAGGGCTACCGGCTCGCGCTCGACCCGAGCGGTGCGCCCCGGTTTCTGCCGGCGGGGGCGGGCTGGGAGGCCGGGTATGCCGTCACCGGATCGATCATGGCGGTGGTTGCCAACGGAGACGACATCTACATCGGCGGGCTGATTACCAGTATAGGAGGGGTTGCCGTGAACAACATCGCTCGCTGGAACGGCTCCTCGTGGAGCAACATGAGCGGCGGGGTAAACGGCCAGGTGTATGCGCTGGCCATGCGGGACAATAACTACCTGCTCGTAGGCGGCAATTTTTCCTCAGCCGGGAGTGTGAATCAACCCAACCTCGTGCTGTACGACAGCTACAGGAATGAATGGTTGAGCACCCCCCACGGGTCCCCCAACGGGCCGGTGTACGCCCTCGCCTCCGCAGGCAACGGCACAGCGGTGTACGTTGGAGGAAGCTTTACAATCATCGGAGGGTTTGCGCACAGTAATGTGGCGCGGTACGACCTGGGCTCCTACTGGACGGTAGGTACGGGGACGAACGGGACGGTAAACGACCTCGCCTGGGACGGCGCCAACCTGTACGCCGCCGGCTCGTTCAGCAAGGCCGGGGGCAACAATGCCATGAACATCGCGAAGTGGAACGGTATGGCGTGGCAGGCGCTCGGCGACGGACTGAACAACGAGGTGCTTGACATCCACCTCGACGGCAGCGACCTCTATGCCGCGGGCAGCTTTACGCGGGTCGGCTATTCCGGGGCTACACGCAACAACATTGCCCGGTGGGACGGCTCGGCGTGGCAGGATATCGGCGGGGGCGTGGACAACAAGGCCCGGGCCATCGTAAAAACGGCCGACGGGGTGTACGTCGCCGGGGATTTCAATTCGGCCGGCGGGACGAACATCGGCCGCATCGCCAAGTGGAACGGCTCGGCGTGGCAGCAGCTCAGCGGGGGCCTCTACTCCGG
>CBDUBS010000247.1:0-5057 GCA_965365445.1 uncultured bacterium
TCTTCAGGTTGCCGGAGCGCATCATGGGCGACTCCGCGCTCTGCTCGATGGTCGCGACCGACCATTCCGGGGTGATCGGGACGATCTTCGGCGGCGGCACCTCGAAGACGGTGGACCACTACACCGGCTGCAACGTGGCGGGCGATACCTCGTAGCGGACGACGAACTGCTCGGTGGTTTCTCCGAAATGGTAACCCTTCTTGAGCAGGTGGAGGTTGGCCTGAAGAATATCCGGCTTGCGCCCGAATTTGGATTCGATCCAGTCCACGGCGGGGTCGATGGGCCGGGAGTACAACCAGAGGGCCAGGCCGAGGGCGAACATGTTTTTGGAGCGGTCGATCTCCTTCATGTTCAGGCCGGAATCCTTGAGCGCTTCGCGGGTGAGCGTGGTAAGCTCGACCGGGATGACCCGGTAGCCCGCCAGCGAGCCGTCCGTAAGCGGGTTGCGTTCGTATCCGGCCAGCTCCAGGTTGCGGTTCTCGAACGCGTTGGCGTTGACGATGATGGCGCCGCCGGTGCGGACGCGTTCCAGGTTGACTTTCAGGGCGGCCGGGTTCATCGCCACGAGCAAATCCACTTCGTCGCCCGGCGTGCGGATCACCCGCGAGCCGAAGTGCAGCTGAAAGCCGCTCACCCCGTAGGTGGTGCCGGCAGGGGCCCGGATCTCGGCCGGGAAATCAGGCAGCGTAGCCAGGTCGTTGCGGGCGTAGGCCGTCGCCATGGTAAACTGGGAGCCGGTAAGCTGCATACCGTCGCCGGAGTCGCCCGCGAACAGGATGGTGGCTTCGGGTATCTGCTCGACGTGCTTTTCAGGTAGGGGGACACTCATGGGAATCAGTCGAAAAAGGCGTCCATGAAACGATGGGCCGGGATGAGAATCGGGCCGGCAGTGCTCCAACTCACCTCGTTACAGGTTGTTCATTTTTTGGAACAAATCAGGCCGCTAACCGAGCGGTTTTTACCGTAAGCATCCCGCACCGCTCGCCGGGGTACGGAGGGCCGGATCGGGGACGGCCAGGCAACGCCCACCCGAAGCCCGGATGCTCCGGCGGAACCCGCTCCGCTACATCCCGCTCCCGGGGTGCGTTTCGAGATGTATACCCGACGGAACAGGGATGCACCGACTCTGTTAACCATCCGGCCCTGCTCATTTTCCTTTCCGAATGCACCGGCCATGCCTGTCGCTTTTCATGAATTGTTTCGCCGCCCGAAGCCGCTCATTGGGATGATCCATACGGGCCCGACACCCGGGGCGCCGGGGTTCGTATGCATCGACAGCGCCGTGGACCGGGCGATTGCCGAAGCGGAAGCCTACATCCGGGCGGGGATGGACGGCATCCTGATCGAAAACATGCGGGATTTTCCGTGCGTGCACGAGCGCGAGATGGGGCCGGAAGTGGCGGCGTTCATGACGCGTATCGCTCGGGCCGTCAAACGGCGCTCCCCGTACGTTCCGGTGGGCATCCAGGTGCTCTTTCAGGGCAACCGGACGGCCCTGGCCGTCGCGATGGCCTCAGGGTGCGATTTCGTTCGGGCGGAAGGATGGACGCACGCACACGTTTCCGACAAGGGCATCGCCGAGGCATCGGCCGGGACGACGGTGCGGTACCGCCGCCAGATCGGGGCGGACCACATTCCGATCTTTGCCGACATCAAGAAAAAACATGCGTCCCACGCATGGACGCAGGACCTGGACATCGCGGAAACGGCGGCCGGGATGGGGCTGCACAAAGCCGACGGGGTGATCGTGACCGGCACGACCACGGGAGACGCCCCCGACATGGAATCCTTGTGCCGGGTGAGGTCGGCTACGGGGCTGCCCCTGCTGATCGGCAGCGGCATTTCGTCGGAAAACCTGGGGTTGTATATGCCCTACGCCGATGGATTTATCGTGGGCAGCGCCCTGAAAGAACACGGACTGTGGGACCATCCGGTGTGCGAAAACAGGGTGCAGGAGATGGTCGAAACGGCTGAAATGTGCCGGGGCAGTCTCCGCACGATCCGGAACGGAAAATAAAGGACTCATATGGTGGCTTACGTCGCAACGACCAGGAACGTAACGGTAACGGTTCGGCCGGGCTATCTGGACCGCCATTCGGATTTCGCCGAGCGGCGCTTCGTGTTCGGATACTACGTCCAGATCCGCAACGACGGGCCGGAAGACGTGCAACTATTGCGGCGGCACTGGATCATTCAGGAGAAGGCCGGGCGGTCGGAAGAAGTGGAAGGCGAGGGCGTTATCGGGAAGCAACCCGTTATCCGCCCCGGCGAGGTGCACGAGTACAGCAGCTTTTGCGTGTTGCAATCGCTGGAGGGCACGATGGAAGGGAGCTACCTGATGCAGTCGGCCGGCGGAGATACGTTCCGGGCTACGATTCCTCTGTTTCATTTGCGCGTGAACGCCAACTGACACCCCTCAGGGCGAGCATCCGGCGGCTGCGGGAGGCATCTGGGCGCCTATCTCGGCCCGCCATCCGGCGAGCAGACGACGCAACTCCTCAACCCTTGCCGGTTCGTCTGCGGAGAGGTCGGTCGTCTCGGCGGGGTCCCGGCGCAGGTCGTACAATTCTACCGGGCCGGGCCGGCCGCACAGGCTGCGTTCGTACCACTCGATGAGCTTGTAGTCGCCGAGGCGGACGGCCGCGGAAGGGCCGGAGCCGGAGTGATGATAATGCGGGTAGTGCCAGAATACGGCCCGGTTCTCCGCAGGGACCTCTCCGCGAAAGGCGGGCAGCAGGCTGATCCCGTCGGTGGGGGCGGGAATGGATGAACCGGCGGCTTCCAGGAACGTGGGGAACAGGTCGGTGCTCGTGGCGGGGGCTTCGGAGAGCGAGGCGGCCGGAACGAAACCGGGCCGACGCACGATGAGCGGCGCCCGAATGCCGCCTTCATAGAGGTTGGCTTTCCCGGAGCGGAACGGCCGTTGATCGGCCGTGGCTTCGAGGCCGCCGTTATCGGAGTAGAAAACGACGAGGGTGCGTTCGGAGAGACCGGCGGCATCGAGCGCCCCCACGAGCGCCCCGACGCTTTCGTCCAGGGTGTGCATCATCGCGGCGAGGACCGGGTTGTTCTCGGGCCGCTCGGAGCCGGGTTTCTGCCGGTAGGCTTCGATTCGGGCCTGCCTCTCCATGAGCGGAGCGTGAACGGTGTTGTGCGAAACGAAAAGGAAAAACGGCCGGTCCCGGTGGCGTTGGATGAAGTCGATGGATTTCTCGGTGATGAGGCGGACGTTGTGGGCGTCGTTCTCGGCCTCCTGCCAGGGCTGAGCCAGTTCCGGCGAGGGTTTGTACGTGACGAACGATTCGTCGAAGCCCTGTTTGTCCGGGTTGTAGGGCAGGCTGACGGGCGGCGTTTTTTCCGGGCTGAGGTGCCACTTTCCGAAAAGGGCCGTAGCATACCCCTCCGCTTTCAGGGCTTCGGCGATGGTGGTTTCCGGGAGCGGGAGGAATTTCTGCCAGTCCGGGTGGCCGAGCGGGCTTCCTTCGGGAGGTTCTTCCCCCGGGATGAACTCGGTCAGGTGGAGCCGGGCGGGGTGCTTGCCGGTCAGGATGGCTGCGCGGGTAGGCGAACACACCGGGGAGGATGTATAGGCGTTCAGGAAGCGCATTCCCTGACGGGCCAGCCGGTCCAGATGGGGTGTTTCGTAGTACGGGTTTCCGTAGCTTGCCACCCCGTTCCAGCCCAGGTCGTCGGCGAGGATCAGGATGATGTTGGGCTTCACGGACTGGGCATACCCTGCCGGGGCAGGCAGGCTCGACAGTACGGCAAAGAACAGCCCGAAGAAAAGGCGGAACGGTTTCATAAAGGGATATCGGTCAGGCAGAGAATCGGTCCGGCAAACAGCGCCGGCGCGGTTACATGATTTCAACCATGATGCGCATGTCGCCGGTGGTCAGCTCGATGCGGCGGTGGTCGTCGGTGAGCCGGTAGCTTTGCACCTCCTCGGGAAGCATTTCGGCGGGGGTATGGAGGGCAAACAGCGTATCGGCGAGCACGTGCCAGTCCTCGGGCGTCAGGTGGACGGTCGCCTCGCCGTCCTGCTCGACGAACGGAGCGTACTCCAGTACTTTCTTGAGGTGATTGATGCCCTGTTGCTGGTGTAGTGACGGATCCATGCCGGCGACGGTTTGTATGTTTGCGGTTACGGCTTCTACCGTGGAAACGGCCGGCCCGTTGCCGCCGTTCCGGAGAGCATGGCCTTTGTACTACGGAACGTCAGCGGAGTTTGATCGATGAAAGCATATCTGGACTATTTGCAGCACATTCTGGATCACGGGGTTCGCAAAGAGGACCGCACCGGCACCGGCACGCTGAGCGTGTTCGGGCGCCAGATGCGGTTCGATCTGGCCCGGGGCTTCCCGCTGGTCACGACGAAGAAGCTGCACCTGCGAAGCATCATCCACGAGTTGCTCTGGTTTCTCCAGGGGGATACGAACATACGGTACCTGCGGGAGAACGGCGTGACGATCTGGGACGAATGGGCGGATGAAAACGGCGACCTCGGGCCGGTCTACGGAAAGCAGTGGCGCCGCTGGGAGGGGGCCGACGGGCGGATGATCGACCAGATCAGCGGCGTGCTGGATCAGATCCGCACCCGGCCGGATTCCCGGCGAATGATCGTGAGCGCCTGGAATGTGGATGAGATCGACCGGATGGCGCTGCCCCCCTGCCACGTGCTGTTCCAGTTCTACGTGGCGGAGGGTAGGCTATCCTGTATGCTCTACCAGCGCAGTGTGGACAGCTTCCTGGGGCTGCCGTTCAACATCGCTTCGTATGCGCTGCTCACGCATATGATGGCCGAGCAAACAAACCTGGAGCCGGGCGAGTTCGTCTGGACGGGCGGCGACTGCCACATCTACCTGAACCACCTGGATCAGGTGCGGCTACAGCTTTCGAGGGAGCCGTTTCCTCTGCCCCGGTTGGTGATCCACCGGCAGCCGGAAACCATCTTCGACTACCGGTTCGAGGACTTCGAGATCGTGGATTACCGGGCGCACCCGTCCATCAAGGCCCCGATTGCGGTGTAGCCCCGTTACGGCGTGGAACACGTCGGCGCC
>CBDUBS010000248.1:0-4955 GCA_965365445.1 uncultured bacterium
GGGCCGGGATGACGTGGTTTTTGTGAGGGATGACGTGGGGTGGGCCGGGATGACGCGGTAGGTGCAGGGGGCCGGGTGACGGGAACGGAGCGTACGTTGGAAAACGGCTGCGGCCGGGTAGAGCGGTCGGGGGGGCTGATCGTGATATGGCGTAACGTATGGGATCTTTTGCCGCCGGGCGGGCGGGTTGCGCCCCCGACGCATTGCGCGGAAGCGTTCGGAAAACGTACCTTTAGCCTATCAAACACTCATCGGGAGAGGTACATTATGTCGAAAAGCATTTCTCGTCGCGACTTCATGGCTACGGCAGGAGCCGGCCTGGCCGCTGCATCGGTCGTGCCGGCCGCACAGGGTACGCCTCTCCCGGCGGAGGGCATCCTGCCGGTGCGCCCCCTCGGGTTGACGGGGCTCATGCCCACGCTGGTCGGGTTCGGCGGCGGATCGCAGTATCTGAAAATCGAGGACATGGATCTGGCGGAACGGATGCTGCACCGGGCGTTCGAGCTGGGCGTGCGGTACTACGACACCGCCCACAGCTACACCGTAAAGGGAAAAGACCGGGAGAGCATCAAGCGGTTTGGCCGGTTCCTCGTGCCGAGCTACAGGAAGGATATCATCCTCGTATCCAAAGTGGGCGCCCGCGACGCCGAAACGGCCAGACGGCAGATCGAGGAGACGTTCAACGACCTCAAAACCGATTACCTGGACATTCTGCACTTCCATAGCATCGGGAGCACGGAGGATATCGACCAGATCACGGCGGATGGGGGAGCCCTGCGGGTGTTCCGGGATCTTAAGGATTCCGGGGCCGTCAGGGTGATCGGGCTGACGGGCCACGCCGACAGCCGGGTGCTGGTGGATGCCATGAAACGCATCGAGCCGGAGGTCGTGATGTGCCCGCAGAACCCCGGCCACGGCAACGCCGGGCGCGGCGGGGCGGCCTTCACACAGGATGTGTTGCCGTATGCCGTGCAACACGGCATCGGGGTGATGGCTATGAAAACAACGGGGCAGAACGGATTGATCGGGCAGGCCGGCGTGACGGCCGCCGAGCTCGTCCGGTACGCCATGTCGCTGCCGGTGGCCGGCGCCGTGATCGGGATGCCGAGCCTGGAAGTCCTGGAATCGTGCGCCGAGATCGCCCGCACCCTGCAACCGATGACGCTGGCGGAGCTGGAGGATATGCGCGGGCGGATGATGGCCGCCGTCGAGCCCGAGCGGGTGCTTCCGTACCTCACGCCCGGGTACGTGGACGGGGGAAGCGTCGCGTGAGTATGAACGGTCCGTTTATTTCGTGCGCCCCCCTGCGCCCTGCCGTCCTGATCTGGCTATTAACCCTGCCCGTCATGACCCGAACGGTTGAATCCCATGCGCAGGACCGGCCGGGCCTGTTCTTCCGGGAGGACTGGAAGGAAACACCGGCCGCCACCCCGGTTACGCAGGATCACGTAGCCAACCCCGACCTGGTGCTTACGGTGTATGGCCCCGGCAGTGAAGGGGTCAAGAAAAGCCACCACGATCAGCCGGCGGACGACCCGTATTACGTGTGGTCCGGTACGGCGGAGGGTAACTGGGCCGTGACGCTGCATAAACCGGGCGCGCCGGCCGACCTGACGGGGCAGGCGAAGGTTCGGTGGCGGTCCAAGCAGGCCGGTTTTCGGCGGCTGCATCTCATCGTCAAGCTGGCGGATGGAACCTGGCTGATCGGGGATCAGACCGATGCGGCGTCCGAGGACTGGCGGGAGTTCATGATAAACCTGCCCGACGTGCGGTGGCGGCGGCTCAACATCGATACGATCGTCGAGGGCCGCCCGGTGCCCGAGCCGGACCTCAGCCGGGTGGATGAGATCGGGTTTACGGATTTGATGACCGGCGGGGGCAGTGCCGCCTGCTCGCGAGTGGACTGGATCGAGGTGTGGGCACGCGAAGCGGCCCGTTGAGGCGGATCAGTCCACCTGCAAGAGGGGTTTCACCGGCTCGCCCGTGTAGGGCCGGGCGCCGGCCACTCCTTTGAGGCGTTTGAATACGACGCGTGGGTTCAGTTCACCCAGGTTCAGCCGTTGCCACTCTTCCCGACCGGCCTTCACCGACAGGATGAAGGTCCGGTCGCCGTTGGTTTTGGAGCGGCCGGTAGGAAGGTAGCCGTTGAACACCACCGAGTGGAGCACCCCGCCCGTATCGGCGGCGAACAGCTCGTGCAGGGTGCGCAGCGCGATCTGGTACAGGACGGTGTTGTACAACTTCTTGACCAGCGCGTTCGAAATGTGCCGCTTTTCAAACCGGTCGCCGTCCGCCCGGTAGCGCACCTGTTTGACGGTCGGCATATCGCCGATGGCGGGCACTTCGTAATCGACCACCAGGATACGCCGGCCGGGGTTGTAATCCAGGCTGAACGCTTGCGGGAACGTTTCCGGATAGTCCGACTCGGTCAGGACGCGCTCGAACACCTCCAGTACGGCGCGCGGGTCGCGGCGCTCGAAGGCGGCGCGTTTCTCCTCGACGGCGGCGTTTCGGGCGTCGCGTTCGTTGAGGTAGCGGGCCCGCTGGTCCTCCCACCGGGCCACGGCAATCCGGTAGGCCTCATCGATCTGCCGTACCTGCGCCTGTCGTTTCTTGCGCTGCGCCTCGTACTCCTCCTCGGCGGCCTGCTGTTCCTGCTGCCACTCCCGATGCGCCTGTTCGAATTGTTCGTGGGACGCTTTCTGCTTGCGCTCCTTCCGGGAGCCTATGATCCAGTCGAGCGGGTCGGTTCGGGATGAAAACCGTTCGTCGCCGGGCTGCGGCTCGGCCGGGACGACCGGCCGGGTTACGTCGGCGGGGTAGGGGGGGCGCGTCGGGCGGGGGCGGGAATAGTCCGAATGGTCCTTCAGCGCGTCCCACCGGATGCCGTGTTCCTTTTCGAGCGCCTGTTGCAGCAGGTTCGTGAGCGAGATCAGCGTCTGGCGGGCTTCTTCGGTGCGCTTCCGGGCCAGTTCGCGGCCTCGCCGGGCGGCGCGCATCTTGCGGTACTTTTCGGCCTTCCGCTCCAGGGCGTGTTGTCGGCCGGCCCACTCCCTGTCCCATCGTTCCATGCGGGCCGCGGCCTTCTCCCATACTTCGGCCTCGCTGTCTCCCTTCACCACCTCGAATTTGCTCAGCTCTTCGTGCTGAATTTCGATTTCATACTGAGGGATGCCGCGCGACGAATGGGTGACGATGATTTTGCTGTGTTTGCTCATGTCCTCGAAATAAACGTTTCCGAAGGGACGGCCCGGATGGAACCGATCCCGGAGCGCCCTGTCCGCAAGATACGCCGGCCTCCTGGGTCCTGGTATCGAAAATATAGCACAAAACTAAAGGAGGTCGTAAGGAAAAAGCCGGGCAAAAGAGGTTGCCCTTTCCGGCCTTCCCGTAACCGCCCGGCCGGTGCGCCCCGATCAGAGGGAGCCGGGCGTATCGCCGGCATGTTTTTCCGCCGCCGGGGGGCGGTCGTCGCTGGTGGTGCTCCACTCTTCGAGCCAGAACCCCATCGGCGCCCGCTCCTGCCGGTCGCTGACGGACCGGGGCGGGTTGTCGTTGATTTCGATGATCTCCTGGTCGAACAGCCAGTCGCGTACGGCGAGCCGGTCCGCTCCCCGGAACCGGAACTCGAGCTGCTCCTGACGGGAAGTGCGGCCGTCGGACCCGTAGCCACGAAATCGTACGTTTTCCGTGGATGCGAGGTATACCGAGAGGATCATTTCCGTCGCCAGCTCGCCCCGCTCCGTGAACCCGTCGCGCTGCCACTCTTCTACGTGCGTGATCTGGGCAGGATTGATGAATACCCGTCCTATTTTGAGAAATCGCATGGCTCGTCTGTATGTATACGGCCGGCCGGCGGAGTCCGGAGCCGTTCATTCACTCGATTCGATACAGGTCCGTTACAAGTAGGTCAAAAATAGTACCAATATCCTGCCGTTGATGCAAGGGGCTTTTTTTGCCATTTTTAAGGTTGTGCCTCGTTATCGGGGCACAAAGTGAGGAAGATTTTGCCTTTGTGGGTATAAAATAAATTGGGAGCGGCAAATACGGGTTGGAGGGGTACGCCCTGCGGGTGTCGACGAGGCTGTCGACACCCGCAGGGCTAGAACTGCCTGACCCCGGGAGAACGCGGTTTTTTCGGGCCTTGATGGGGCGGGGGTCGGGATGACGCCCACTCAAAACGTCATCCCGGGCCCTCCCTCCGTCGGAGGGAGGAGACTAGGGATCTGTTCAGGGGTTCATGAAGCCATTGCCATAGGGCTTTATCAAGCCCTTCTGAGATCCCGGCTGCCGCCGTCGGTAGACGGCGGAGGGGCCGGGATGACGTGGTTTTTGCGAGGGTTCAACAGGGATGACGTGGTTTATGCGGGGCTTGGCGGGAGGATGTGGTTTTGCGGGGCTTGACGGGACGACGTGGTGGTTTGGGAGGATGACGTGAGTGAGCCTCAAGGAAAGGCTTTCGGGAGCAAACGGAGCCTGCACGTCCTCTGCTTCTTCCGTGTGCCGTATATTCGATGAACACCGCTTTACCATCCGGCGCCCGCATGTTTCTGCCGATTCCATACCTGATACTCGTTGCCCTGCTGGCAGGAACCGGAGCGGGCCGGGATCCCTCCGAGGATCCGCCGGTTCCGGCGGTCAGGTTGACCGCCGACAGTGTGGACAGCAAAACCGGCTTCATCCTGCGGGAGAACTGGCGCTACCGGCCGGGCGACGACCCGGCGTGGGCGGACCCCGATCTGGACGACAGCGGGTGGCGGACGGGCGGCTCGCACTTCATTCCGCACGATAGCGTCCGGTACGGGTGGACCGGGCTGGGGTGGCTGCGCTTGCACCTTCGGGTCGATTCGAGCCTGACGGGCCGCCCGCTGGGGTTTCACATCGTACAGGCGGGCGCTTCGGAAGTGTATCTGGACGGCATGCTGCTGTACCGCATCGGGCGCGTGGGCGCCGAC
>CBDUBS010000249.1:0-4937 GCA_965365445.1 uncultured bacterium
GAGGCCCAAGCGACTGTTTAACAAAAACACAGCTCTCTGCCAACTCGCAAGAGGATGTATAGGGAGTGACACCTGCCCGGTGCCGGAAGGTTAAGGAAGGGGGTTAGGAGCAATCCGAAGCTTTTGACTGAAGCCCCGGTAAACGGCGGCCGTAACTATAACGGTCCTAAGGTAGCGAAATTCCTTGTCGGGTAAGTTCCGACCTGCACGAATGGTGTAACGACTTGGGCACTGTCTCAATCGCGAGCTCGGTGAAATTGTGGTGCCGGTGAAGACGCCGGCTACCCGCAGCGGGACGGAAAGACCCCGTGCACCTTTACTGCAGCCTAGCATAGACTTTGACCCGTTCCTGTGTAGGATAGGCGGGAGGCTTTGAAGCGGCGTCGCCAGGCGTCGTGGAGCCGCCGTTGAAATACCGCCCTGGGACTGGTTGAAGCCTAACCCGTACGTGTGTAGCGTGGGGGACGGTGTTAGGTGGGTAGTTTGACTGGGGCGGTCGCCTCCCAAAACGTAACGGAGGCTCTCAAAGGTACCCTCGGCACGGTTGGTAATCGTGCTCATGGAGTGTAAAGGCACAAGGGTGCTTGACTGCGAGACAGACAGGTCGAGCAGGTGCGAAAGCAGGACTTAGTGATCCGGCGGTTCCGAATGGAAGGGCCGTCGCTCAAAGGATAAAAGGTACGCCGGGGATAACAGGCTGATCTCCGCCAAGAGTTCACATCGACGCGGAGGTTTGGCACCTCGATGTCGGCTCATCGCATCCTGGGGCTGGAGAAGGTCCCAAGGGTTGGGCTGTTCGCCCATTAAAGCGGTACGCGAGCTGGGTTCAGAACGTCGTGAGACAGTTCGGTCCCTATCTGCTGCGGGCGTAGGAAACTTGCGTGGCTCTGCTCCTAGTACGAGAGGACCGGAGTGGACGGACCGCTAGTGTGCCTGTTGTGGCGCCAGCTGCATCGCAGGGTAGCTATGTCCGGATGGGATAAGCGCTGAAAGCATCTAAGCACGAAGCCCACCACAAGACGAGGTTTCCTTCCTCCTTCGGGGGGAGACGGGTCGTTCGAGACCAGGACGTTGATAGGCGGCCGGTGTACGCATGGCGACATGCTCAGCCCAGCCGTACTAATTGCCCGTCAGGCTTGTTCTTTCTTCTTTTTTTGTGCTCTGGTAGTCGGTAGGGCCTTGCCGGTACAATCGGTCGTTCTGTCATGGTTGTGGACCCGTCAAGGGTCCAGTGGACCTGTGGACCTCTAAGGGGTCCATACAGGGTCCAGTGGACCCTGGATAGGTCCTGATATTCCTGGTGATCCGAGCGCGGAGGCCACACCTCTACCCATTCCGAACAGAGCCGTTAAGCTCCGCCGCGCCGATGGTACTGCCGCAAGGTGGAAGAGTAGGGCGTCGCCAGGACCCCATGCAAGGAGGCTCCCGCTTCAATAACGGGAGCCTCCTTACGTTTATACAGGGCCAATCTCTACCGGCTGTTTCGTATCTTGGGCCGGCGATCCGGGAAAGTCGAACCCGGCGCCCCCTCACAAAACCGAAGATACGCATGTCGGATAGCCGGAAACCCGAACCCGAAGTCAATCTCCAACTCGCTCTCGATCACGGCCTGACCGAAGAAGAATACGGGTGGGTCCTCGATGAACTGGGCCGCACCCCTACCTTCACTGAGCTCGGCATCTATTCGGTCATGTGGAGCGAGCATTGCTCCTATAAAAACTCCATCGCCGTACTGAAAACCCTTCCTCGCGAAGGCGGGGCCATGCTCGTGGGGGCCGGGGAGGAAAACGCCGGACTCGTAGACATAGGCGACGGGTTGGCCGTAGCGTTCAAGATCGAGTCCCACAACCATCCTTCCGCCGTAGAGCCCTATCAGGGAGCGGCCACCGGCGTGGGGGGCATCCAGCGCGACATCTTCACGATGGGCGCTCGCCCCATCTGCTCGCTGGACTCGCTGCGCTTCGGTCGGCTCGAAACGCCCCGTGTGCGGTACCTATTCGACGGGGTGGTGCGGGGCATCGGGGATTACGGCAACTCGTTCGGAGTGCCCACGGTGGCCGGGGAGGTTTATTTCGATAAATCGTATGAAGGAAACCCGCTCGTCAACGCGATGAGCGTGGGCGTGGTGAAGGTCGGGGAGACGGCTTCGGCCATTGCGCGCGGGGAAGGCAACCCGGTGTACATCGTCGGGTCGGCCACCGGGCGGGACGGCATCCACGGGGCCACTTTTGCCTCAGAGGAAATCAGCGAGAAAAGCGAGGCCAAACGGCCCAGCGTGCAGGTAGGCGACCCGTTCACGGAGAAGTTGCTCCTCGAAGCCACCCTGGAGGTCATCCGCGCCGGGGTGGTGGAAGGCATTCAGGACATGGGGGCCGCCGGGATCACGTGCTCCTCCTCGGAGATGAGCGCCAAGGGCGAAAGCGGCATGGTGCTTCACCTGGAGCGGGTGCCCATCCGCGAGACCGGCATGACCCCATATGAAATCATGCTCTCCGAAAGCCAGGAGCGTATGCTGATCGTGTGTAAAAAAGGCCGGGAAGCGGAACTGAAGGCCATTTTCGACAAATGGGACCTGCACGCGGAAGAAATCGGATACGTCACCGGCGACGGCCGGGTGAAGGTGTACTGGCATGGCGATCTGGTGGCCGACGTCCCGGCCCATCACCTCGTACTCGGAGGAGGAGCGCCGGTCTATCACCGCGAAACACGGCGTCCGGCGTACCTGGACGAAACGGCTTCCTTCGACCTTTCCTCCGTTCCCGATATCCAACCCGAAGCCGCCTCCGATACGCTGCTCCGGATGCTGGCCTCTCCGAACATCGCCTCCAAACAGTGGGTGTTCGAGCAGTACGACACCATGGTCCGTACGAACACCCTCGTCGGCCCCGGCCCGAGCGATGCGGCGGTGGTCCGCATAAAAGGCACGCCGAAAGGGGTAGCCGTCAAGACCGATTGCAACGGCCGGTACGTATACCTGAACCCCCGGAAGGGCGGCCGGATCGCGGTAGCCGAAGCGGCCAGGAACGTGGTCTGCGCCGGAGGCCGGCCGGTAGCCATTACCAACTGCCTCAACTTCGGCAATCCGTACAAGCCCGAAGTATACTGGGTGTTCAAGGAAGCCGTAGGAGGCATGGGGGATGCCTGCCGTGTTTTCGAGACGCCCGTAACCGGGGGCAACGTCTCGTTCTACAACGAAAACCCGGAGGGGGCCGTGTACCCCACCCCTACCATCGGTATGCTGGGGGTGGTAGAGAACGTGGAGCGGGATACGACGTCCGCCCGGTTCGATGGGGAGGGGGATATCCTCTTTATACTGTCGCCGCCCGGGGGGCCTCACTTCAACGATCTGGGCGGATCGGAATACCTGTCGCACCTGCACGACATCGTGGCAGGCGATGCGCCGCGCTTCGACCTGGCCGAAGAACAGGCGGTGCAGGCGGCGATGCTCGGCCTCATCCAGGCCGGCCTGGTCCGGAGCGCCCACGACGTTTCGGACGGAGGGCTGGCCGTATGCCTTGCCGAATGCGTACTGTTCTCGGATGGCCTCGGCGCCTCGGTGCTGCTCGATGCCCCTGCGGACACGCGCCTCGACGCCCTGTTGTTCGGGGAAGCCCAGTCCCGCATCGTATTTACGGCCCGCCCGGACCGCATGGCCGACATCGAACGGCGCGTAGGCTCACTTCCGGTCAAGCTGACTCCGATCGGCACGGTGACCCCGACCGCCGAACTATCCGTGGCTATTAATTCCAACACGGTAATACATGTGCGGGTGGATGATCTCAGGCGGCCCTACACGGAAACCATTCCGGCGCTCATGACCTTATAGCAGGGTTTCTCCTGCCTCGGGTGACATATCGTCCGCATTCCTGTATTGGAATGGGTATTGCAGGGTGCAGAAGCGGTCGGCCCAAAGGGGGGCTTTCATTCCCGATATCATTACGGGATCGAAAGAAACCATCGACAGGCCGGACTGTACACCACTACCCGGAAACCGACCATTCTCATATCACGAAATGTGCTGCGCCGGGTGGCTTACACCGGGTTCAGCGCCCTTACGATCTGGAGGATCCATATGGCAAACCATGCCGCGTACGTAACCCTGACCGACGCCAATTTCAAGAAGGAAGTCCTGGAAGCTTCCGAACCCGTGCTGGTGGACTTTACCGCCGCCTGGTGCGGGCCATGCCGGGTCATCGCGCCGATCATCGAAGAACTGGCCGGTGAGTATGCGGGCCGGGCGAAAGTGTGCAAGCTCGACGTGGACCAGAACCAGCGCACGGCTGCCGACTTCGAGGTTCGCTCGATCCCCACCCTGTTGTTCTTCAAGGACGGCCAGGTGGTAGGCCACATGATCGGAGCGGTCCAGAAAAGAGCCTTGTCCGGCAAACTGGATGAACTGGTTTCGCAACCGGCCTGACGGGAAGCTCCTGCCGGCCATCGGGTAGTACCGGTTGCCGGCAGGAGGCAAACGGAACGATATCATGCAAAACGGTTTTCTTCCTGACCCTACGCCCTTCCGGGATATCGATTTCTCGAACGCGGAACACCGCCAGGTGGTCATCATCGGGTCGGGTCCAGCCGGCTTGACGGCCGCTCTCTACACCGCCCGGGCCAATCTCGAGCCGGTGCTGTACCAGGGACTCGAGCCCGGGGGCCAGCTCATCACGACCACCGAAGTCGAGAACTACCCCGGCTTCCCGGACGGCATCATGGGGCCGGAGCTCATGCAACACTTCGAGCGGCAGGCCCGGCGCTTCGGCGCCGACATCCGGTACGGCATCGTGACGGCGGTGGATTTCTCGGAGCGGCCCTTGCGCCTGCTCGTCGATCAGGAAACCCCGATCCTTGCCGACGCGGTCATCGTTTCGACGGGCGCTTCGGCCAAATACCTGGGCCTGGAGAATGAAAAGCGGCTCCTGGGGCGCGGCGTATCGGCG
>CBDUBS010000250.1:0-4914 GCA_965365445.1 uncultured bacterium
CCTCCCGCCGCTGGAGCGCGTCGTGATAGGGCGGCGGCTGCTCAGCACTTCCCGCGAGGTGCTCAACCGGATCAACACGCTCGGGGCGGTGTACCTCATCGACCGCGACCCGGCGGTGCTGAAACGCATCGATGATGAAGTGCAGGCCGTCATCAACTTCACCGACTGGAACCCGAGCCACTTCCTCGACACCGCCGAAATGTCCATGGCCGTCGCCTTCGCCGTGGACTGGCTGGGGAAGGACCTCCCGGCCGCGACGGTGAAAGCGGCGAAGCAGGCCCTCGTCGAGAAGGGCCTGAAACCCAGCTTCGACGAGCGGTACAACCACTGGGTAGACGCCCACATGAACTGGAACCAGGTGTGCCACGGCGGTATGATCGCGGCGGCCGTCGCCGTAGCCGACCAGGAGCCGGAACTGGCCGCCCGGACCCTCCACCGGGCGCTGGAGTACATCCCGTACGCCATGGAGCCCTACGGCCCGCACGGCGTCTACCCGGAAGGCCCGACGTACTGGGGTTACGGCACCACCTTCACGGTGTTTACCATCGCCATGCTGGAGAGCGCCTTCGGAACCGACTTCGGCATCGCCGACTCGCCGGGCTTCCTCGAAAGCGCCGACTTCATGGTCATGGCGACGGCCCCCTCCGGGTGGTACTTCAACTTCTCCGATTCGGGCGACCAGCGCGACGACAACGCCGACCTGACGCTCGCCTGGTTCGGCACGAAAACCGGCAACGCCCTCTACGCCGAGCGCGAGCGCCTCATGCGCGACCCGAAGGAAATGGGCCGCCTGGGCCGCAATGCGGGCGCGGCGCTCGTGTGGCTGTCGCAGTTTCAGGAGAAGGAGCGGAGCCGCCGGCCTACCGTCTGGCGCGGCGACGGCTTCAACCCGGTGGTCATCTTCCGGGGGGATGAAAACGACCCCCGTGGCTACTACTTCGCCGGCAAGGGCGGGCGCGGGGCCGTCAACCACGGCAACATGGACGCCGGCACGTTCGTGTTCGAGCTCGACGGGGTGCGCTGGGCCGTGGACCCCGGCAACCAGGGTTACAACGAACTCGAACAGGCCGGCTTCAACCTCTGGGCAAGCTGCCAGACGTGCGAGCGCTGGACGTTGCTCACGAAAAACAACTACGGCCACAGCACCCTTACCGTAAACGACTCGCTGCACCGGGTTGCCAACTACGCCCCGATTACGTCGGTGGACGAAGGGGCGCGCCCCCGGGCCGTGATCGACCTCACGCCGTCGCTGGAAGGCCAGGTGGCCGGAGCGCACCGCACCTTCACGAAGGAAAGCGACCGCGCCCTGCTCATCGAGGACCGGCTGACGCTCTCCGAAGCCACGAAGCACGTTACCTGGCAGATGATGACCACCGCCGACGTCATCCCGACCGAGCACGGCGCTCTGCTCCGGCAGGACGGCAAGGAACTCAACCTGGAGATCCTCTCTCCTTCCGATTTGCAGGTGTCGGTCGTTTCGCTCGACCCGCCGCCGCTGCAACTCGACCGCCGCATCGAGAACCTGAAGCGCATCGAGATCCGTGTGCCCGCGTGGCACTTCGGCAGCCGCGAGGGCAACATCCGCGTTCGCCTCTCCGGGGCGGCCCGGTAACGGCGGCCTTTACCCGACCATACGGGGCGGCTCCACCAGGGGCCGCCCCGTTGCGGTTTATACCGGCCCCGGATCAAGGCTCTCCCATCCCCCGGCCAATTGCTCAACCGTACCGCTCTACACCCTCCGATGCTATCGTAAAGCCTGAGCCGTACACCCTCCGGCCTGTTAGCCGTGATTGAGCCTTACACCCTCCGGCCCCCTCCTCTTGTCGGAGGAGGTAGGCCACCTCCCTCGAGGGAGGAGTTTGTTCTGCTATCCATACGTTTGAACCGCCCCCTCGAGGGGGCTCCCCGCAGGGGTGGGGGTGTCTGCCGCAACGCACCGGTCGGGAAAGGCCATCCGTCACCGGAAACGCGCCGGGGTGCAGCGTTCAGCCCAGACGCCGATTGATAATGTCCGCGAGGCGATAGCCGGCGAGGGCCAGGCGGTGCAAAGCCACGGACCGGGCGTACGTGAGGTACGCATCGGGAACGGTGGTGGGGAGCGAGGGGTCCGGGGCGACGGAGTGCGCGAAGAACCGGCCCAGCGCAGCGCTCTCGGCCAGCCACCGGCTCGCGAGGGCCGGCTCCGGGACGGGCTGCCGGAGGTACCCGGCGGTGAGCAGATCCGCGAGGGCGGTTGCTTCGGCCGGCGAGTCATCCGAGCCGGGGAGGTTGTCCCAGAGGGCGTGGAGGCTGGTTACTTCCCGTCCTCCCGGCTCCAGCCGGAGCGGTTCGAGCCGGGTTTCGTTGCCCCCGAGGTCGCCGTCCCTGTTTTGGGCCCAGAACCGGCTGACGCTGTGCATCGGCTGGTGCATATCGCCCACGAGGTGGACGAGCCACACGAGCGCGAAGCTTTGCAGGGCATCCGGCTGCTCCGGGTTGCCGAGGATGGCTTGCAGGCGTATGGTTTGCGTCAGGATGTCCTCCGGGCACGCATTCGGGAAGGATACCGGCGTGCCGTCGGTGGAGAAGCCCTGATCCCGGTAGTGCCAGAAGGCGTTTTGCGCCCGCCGGTCGTAGCCGAGGTTCGGGGTTGGGGCCCGGCAGTCGTTGGGCCGGTAGCCGCCCTCGCCGGACCGGATGCGGTCGGGCCAGACGGACGCCTGGAGGAAGGCCGCCAGGCCCTTCTCCCCTGCGGGTAGGCCGCTCGTCCACTCGGCGTACTCCGGGTGGAGCGCGAGCAGCCGGTCCACCCGGCTCCGGGCTTCCGGGGTGAGGTTCCGGTAGGCAATCGCGGCGATGGTTTTATGCCCCCGGGCGTTCCATGCCTGCACGGGCAGGCAGAGCGTAAGCAGGAGGGCAAGCAGCAGCAGGCGTTTCATGCGGTCAGAGCGGTTTGACTGCCGAGACGTGCAGACTGACTACCGGCAGCGGCCCGTCGAATCCGGCCCCTTCATCCGGGGCCCAGCCGCTCTCCATGAGCGCGCCGGCGTAATCCATCACCCCGGCCGCCTCCATCTTCGCGAACCCTGCCCCCTCGATCATCCCGAGGTATATTTCTTTCCGGATGGCGCCGCCGATGCAGGCGGCATAAGCGGCCGCGTCCTTCCGGACGGCCTCCGGCAGGTCGCCCGTGAGCACGATATCCGACACCATGAGCTTGCCGCCGGGTTTCAGCACCCGGAACGCTTCCGCAAACACCCGCTGCTTGTCGGGCGAGAGGTTGACGACGCAGTTCGAGATGACCACATCCACGGAGGCGTCGGCTACGGGCAGGGATTCGATTTCGCCCAGCCTGAATTCCACGTTCGGCAATCCGGCCTCGCGCGCGTTGCGCCGGGCGCGTTCGATCATTTCCGGCGTCATATCCACCCCGATGACGCGGCCGCCGGGGCCGACTTTCCGGGCGGCCAGGAAGCAGTCGAACCCGCCGCCCGAGCCGAGGTCGAGCACGGTCGCCCCCTCCGCGATGCGGTCGATGGCGGTCGGGTTGCCGCAGCCGAGGCCGAGATTGGCTCCCTCGGGGGCCGCTTGCCGCTCCTCCTCGGAATACCCGAGCAGGGCCGTGAACCGCTCCAGGTCGTCGTTGGCGCCGGAGCAGCACGAGGCGCCCGTCACGGCGCGTTCGGCGTAGAACCGGCGTACGGTATCCCGAAGGTCAACGGGTTCGGAGATGCGGTTGCCGCAACAGGGCGCGGCGGGAGAGGAATCGGTAGGCATGGTGGTTCGTGTCGGGTTGGATGGTTGGACCGGCCGGCGTATGGCTAGGGCATGAGCGTTTCAAGGCGGCTTTTCAGGAAACCCAGCGGCTGGGGCCGCACCCGGTAGTACATGAACAGCCCGCGCTGCTCGGCATCGATCAGCCCGGCTTCACGAAGCAGCCGCAGGTGGTGCGAAATGGTGGGCTGCTTGAGGTCGAACTGGCGCTCGATCTCGCAGACGCACACCCGCCCTCCAAGCCGGGCGAGGATGTGCATCATCCGCACGCGCACCGGGTGGCCGAGCGCTTTGAGCAGGGCGGCCGTCCGGTCGGCCGTTTCCGCATCGAGCGGATCCGCGAAGTCTAAAACGCCGCACGCGCCTGTATCGTCGAGGGTTTCCATGACCGAATGATACGGACCATATAGAAGGTTGTCAATATAGCGTATCGAAGAATGTCGATATACGGGCGGGTTACCCGATTCACCTTTTCGGGGTGGCGCACGGGGCGGTACGTTACCCCCCGAACCAACCGGAGACGACCGTGGGCATTCAAAAACCGATCGATCTGGCGCGCGTGGAGGAACTGGCCGGCAGCGGCCTGAACCAGCAGGAAATCTGCGACGTGCTCGGCATTAACCGGAAAACGCTATACCGGCGCAAGCGCGACTCCGAAGCGCTGGAAGCCGCGCTCCGCAGGGGGCAGTCGCGGGCGCTCTCGGAGGTGGCGGGCGCCCTGTACCATCGCGCCATGGCCGGGCACGTCCCGGCCCAGATCTTTTACCTCAAATCGCGGGCCGGCTGGAAAGAATCGGCCGGAAAAGATCATGGAATGGAGGAAGCAACTCGAGAGCAGCTCATTGGCCGTATTCTTGGCCTCGTTGAACGAGCCGTTGCGGAGCCGGGTGTTGCAGGACCTGCCGAACGAGGTGCTGCATCCGGCGAACTGGGCCCTGTGGGCGGGGCCCAAGCAGTGGATGCCGCCGGGCGACTGGACCGTCTGGCTGATACTGGCCGGGCGCGGTTTCGGGAAAACCCGCACGGGTGCGGAAACCATCCGGCGGCTCGTACGCTCGGGTGAGGCGGGGCGAATCGCGCTGGTAGCCGAAACCGAAGCGGAAGGCCGCGACGTCATGGTGGAGGGTCCTTCGGGGGTGCTGGCGGTGTCGGCGGGCCGGG
>CBDUBS010000251.1:0-4911 GCA_965365445.1 uncultured bacterium
CGCGATCGCGGCCGGCGTCGGGCTGAGAAATCGCACCCGGCTGCCGTCTTACATCCGGTTTGGTGTCTCCGAACGCGGCTTCTATCTGAATCCGAACGTCCCGCTCAGCAACAGGCTCACCATCCAGCCTATCGGGATTCTTGGCGACGGACGGAACTACCAGGTCGGGATGAACCTCCAGTACCACCTCTGGTACGGCCGTTAAACCACTTCGAAAACGCCCCGTCCCCGTTCCTTGCCGTTGGCGTACAGAATCACTTCGTGCTCGCCCCGGTAATGCTTGCGCGTGCTCATATCCGCGAAGGGATGCCGCTTCCGGATCGGGTACACGCCGGGCGGGTAGCTCCGCTCCGAGCAGGTGAACATCTTCCGGCTCCGCCGCCCGGTTGCTTTTACGAACCATACGGCGTATTCCAGCCGGATACGCCGCTCGGCGGCGCCCCCGATCCGTAAGGCGAACCCGAACACCAGATCCCCGCCGAGCGGAACCTGCCCGCTTTCCACGCGGAAACCCTCTACGGTCACATCGTCCGAATCCTCGAACCCGAACAGGCGCATCGCCCGGGGGTGGCCCGCCTTGAGCAGCCCGCGGCAGGCGTGCTTCACGATCCGGTCCGTCCGCTCCGATGTACCGTACCAGCGTTCGCAAACGGCCAAAGCCGCCTCCGGGTGGTCCTTCGAGATGTCGTTCAGGTTGTTGGCTACGCTGCGGCGGACCGTTTCGGAGGGGTCGTTCTTCAGCTTCTCCAGCACGGGAAGAATGGGCTGCGGATCTTTCTTGAACCGGGGAAGCCCCATGGCCCACGGAAGGCGGGGGCGGCAGCCCTCGCTCGCCAGCCGCCGCACCTGTTCATTTTCATCGGCCGCACACTCGCTCAGGAACGCCATCCCCCGCTCGGGGTCGCGGTGCAGGAAGGGCCGCACGGCGAACTCGGCGGAGCCGTACCGGGTAAAAAACCGGAGCGCTCCGAGCGAAAGCGCCCATTCGTCCTGCCCGTACTGCTCCACGAAGTCGGCGGCCGTCATCGCCTCGAACCCCTTTATGGAGGGGATGGCCCGTTTGAGCACTTCGAGCGATTCGGCGTAGGGAAGGGGCAGCGCCGCCCGGAGGCAGCGCGTGGTGTGGCGCATCCGGTCTTTCAGTTCCCGCCGGTCCCATTCCTCATCGAATACGAGGCGCAGGAAGCATTCCCGGTCGAACGCCGAGGACGCCGCGGCTATACTTCCGGCGAACGCTTCCATCGACACCGGGGTGAAAAAGCGGTCTTTGAGCCGTTCAGCCATGTGCGCTCCTCGGGAGCCGCCCCTCTAGCGGGGCGTTCTTGCCCAGCGGAAGGCCAGCACCCGGCGCGGCGCCCCGTACAGCGCCCCGAGCGTCGCCACGATCAGCGCAAGCAGCACCGCGACGATGCCGTATGCCTGCCACACGGAAAACGAATCTGCGGCCCAGCCCAGCAGCAACGGAGCGCTGAATACGGCTACCCCGGAGCCCAGCGACAGCCGGGCGCCGGCCTGCTCCGAGCGGTCCGGCACGATGCTCAGCGCCGTCGATACGGTCAGCGGGTACAGGTTGGCGATGCCGAGCCCGAGCACCGAGAGCCCCACCAGCCGCCACGGCAGGTGCGGGTGCAGCCAAAACAAGGTGAACCCGAGCACGGCCAGCAACGAGGCTCCCACGAGCAGCCGGTCGGCGGCATGGAACCGGGCCAGGCGGCTGCCCACGATCCGCCCGAGCAGCATCGCCCCGAGGAAGAAGCTCATAGAGGCCGCCGCCGTACTCTTGTTCAATCGGCCCACTTCCTGAAGGAAGGCCGAGCCCCAGAAGATGACCGACCACTCGGCGGCCACGCTGAGTACGATCACGATCCAGTACACCCAGAACAGACCCGGGAGCCGGGCGGACCGCTCCGCAGGAGAGGAATGGGAAATCTGCCGCTCCGGGGCCGGCGTCCGGATGAACCGCAAGGCCAGCCCGACCAGCCCGGCCACGGCGAGCCACATGGCCGCGCGCCACCCCCCGCCTGCTTCCTGCCACAACCCGACCGATACCGGGGCCAGCGCCGCGAACACGCTGCCCGTGATGGTCAGCTCCAGCAGGGCCATCGTGCGGGCCGAACCGTGCCGGTCGGATAGATACGCGATCACGGAGACGCCCATCAGGCTTCCGGAGTAGCCCATCAGGAAGGCGCTGCCCATCGTCAGGGCGGCTACCGGGCTTGCCGTGAGCAACGAGGCGCCGGCTACCACGCCTGCCGCTCCGGTCCACAGGGTGCGCTGCCGGCCGAGCCGCCTCACTACCCGGTCGGCGGTGAGGCCGTTCAGGATGACCCCCACCGCCAGGGCGCTGAAATGGAACCCGCCGGTGGTGTAGTCGAACCCCAGTTCGCTCTGGAGAAACGGCATCACAGGGCCGAGCGAGGCTTGCAGGTAGGCGTACAGCCCTATCAGGACGTACCCGAGCCACGTGGCGCGGTCGCGCGTCAGAGGGGGCGGTGTGAGGTCGGATCGAGGCAATGAGGCGCTCCGGGAAATTCAAAAAAACCCGGCTAATATCGCTCGCAGTCCTTCCCCGTACAAGAGCCGCCCGCTACGTCCGCGTAATAATCACTATCCTACTCGGCCCTGAAGCGGTAGATCGTCGTTTGCCGGTAGGTTTCTCCGGGCCGGAGTATCGTATTCGGGAAGGCGGGCTGGTTGGGGGAATCGGCGAAGTGTTGCGCTTCCAGGCACAGTCCGGCGTGCCGGTTGTATACGCGGCCGCCCTTCCCGGTGACGCTGCCCGTCATGCCGTTGCCGGTGTAGAACTGCACCCCCGGCTCGGTCGTTTCCACTTCGAGGATGCGGCCGGTGAGCGAGTCGCGGACGACGGCCGCCTTCACCAGCGCCCCTTCCTGCGCCCGGTCGATCACGAACGTGTGGTCGTACCCGTCGCGCGTGTCGCCGATATCCTGTCCGATGGGTTTCGGGGTGCGGAAATCGAATGCGGTGCCCTCCACCGGAAGCAACTCGCCGGTCGGGATGCCCTCGTCGTTTACCGGCACGTATTGGTCCGCGTTGAGCGTCACCGTCTGGTGGAGCACGTTCTCCGCTTGCCCGGCCGAGAGGTCGAACCAGGCGTGGTTCGTCAGGTTGAGCGGCGTCGGCTTGTCGGTTACGGCCTCGTACTCGATGGCGAGCTCGTTATCGTCCGTGAGGCGGTAGATCACGGCCACGTCCAGGTTGCCCGGGAATCCTTCCTCCCCGTCGATGCTGCGGTAGGTGAGCCGCAGGGTCGGCTCGCGGGTGCTGTCTACGAAGGCGGCATTCCAGACCCGCTTGTCGAACCCCTGGATGCCCCCGTGGATGCTGTTCGGGCCGTTATTGATCGGCAGGGTGTACTCCTGTCCGTCGAGCGTGAACCGCCCTTTCGCGATCCGGTTGCCGTACCTCCCGATGAGCGCCCCGAACCGGCTGTACACGTCGATGTACGGGGCCAGCGAGTCGAAGCCCAGTACCACGTCCTCGAAGCGCCCGTCCCGGTCCGGCGCCGTCAGCGAAACCACGTTGCCCCCGTAGTTCGTGATACGCACCGTCATGCCGTTGGCGTTGCGCAGGGTGAACAGCTCGACCTGTTCGCCCTCGGGGGTAACCCCGAACGGAGCGCGTTCGAGGGCCGGCGGAGTCAGCGCCGCCTCGTCCGGTTCGGTGCATCCTCCCGAAATGAAGCCCATAGCCGTCAGGAATGCGGTTAACACGAGGAAGGAAGGGAAAAGCGTTTTCATGAGGAGCCGGGTGGGTTGGAGGGACCCTGTAATGTACAAACACACCCCCGACCCATGCGACGCCCCACCCGATATTCAAACAGGCGGGCCGGCCTACGAGTCGCTCATCACCCGGAGCCGTTCGGGGGTGAGCGCCGTCTCGGGGGTTTCGCCCCGGTAGAATCGTTCGATTTCGTCGGCCAGGTACTGCCACCGCTGTTCGAACTCGATGGCATTGTTGCCCCGGTGGGGGGTGAGCAGCACCCGATCCGAGCGGCGCAGGGGGCTGTCGGCCGGCAGCGGCTCCTCCTCGAATACGTCCAGCGCGAGGTAGATGTCCCGCTCGCCGACCGCCCGGATCATTTCGGCCTCGTCCACCATACCCCCGCGGGCGATGTTGACGAACAGGGCGCCGGGCTGCATCCGTTCGAAATGCGTCCTCCCGATCAGATGATGCGTCTCCGGGGTGTACCCACCTGCCAGCACGATCACATCGCACCGCTCGAACAACGTTTCCAGGTCTACGTTCTGCACGCCCATTTCCCGGGCGTCCTTCTCGGAAATGTGCCGCGAGTGGACGAAAAGCCGGTTGGTGAACGGCCGGAGCACCTCCATGATGCCCTTCCCGATCATCCCCAGCCCGATGACGCCCACCGGTCGATCCTGCAAGATCCGCCCCCGCCCGAACGCGAACCGGGGCCAGGCCTCCCCGCTGCGCATGGCATGATGGAAGGTGTGGATGTGCATCAGGGAGGACAGGATCAGCCCGAGCGTGAACTCGGCCATCGGGCGCGGGCGCGTAGGGCCGGTATGAATCAGGGTGAGGCCCTTTTCGAGCGCGTACAGATCGTCGATGTTCTTCCTGGTGGAGCCGTAGGTGGCCCCGACGAGTTTCAACGCCCGGCCCCGGTCGATCACGCGGCGGGTAACCACCGGATGCGGCGTATACGGCACGACGACGCCTTCCTTGCCGTCGATGCGGGCCAGGACGGCTTCCTCGGTGGCCTCGGGAATCTCGATGACCTGCGCCACCCGTTCGATGCGGGCGCGGGCGTCGGTGTCGGCAATGGAGCAGGCAAACAGGATTTCGGGCTTCATGGGGCGCTCTGGATTGGATGGGTTAGGGAAGGGAAGCGGCGGAGCACGCCCTCCCCGATTCGGGCGGGCGTGC
>CBDUBS010000252.1:0-4898 GCA_965365445.1 uncultured bacterium
CAGCTCGTCATGGAGGGCTACAAGTGGATGTTTGACGAGCAGGTGCTGCTTTCCTACTACGGCCGCGGCATGTACAGCCTGCTGGACCGCTACCTGTTTACCTTCACCGGCCGGGCGGACGGCTCCAGCAAGTTTGCCGCCAACAAGAAGTGGGCGTTCTTCCCCTCCGGGGCATTCGCCTGGCGTTTCTCCGAGGAACCGTTCCTGCAGGGCATGGGCGGGCTAACCGAAGGCAAGCTGCGCTTCAGCTACGGCCTCACGGGCAGCCAGGCCATCGGGCCCTACGGCTCGCTGCCCATCATGGGCCTGAGCATCTGGGAGCTCGCTTCGGGCGGCCTCGCCACGGGCGTCGGGCCGGCCACGCCGGGCAACCTCGACCTGACCTGGGAAACCACCGAGCAGATCGACGGCGGCCTGGACCTGGCCTTCCTCAACGACCGGTTCAACTTCACCGCCGACGTGTACCGGAAAACCACCCGCGACCTGCTCCAGTGGAAAAGCGTGCCCGCGCAGTCCGGCTTCACGTCGATGATCTCGAACTTCGGCAGCATCCGCAATTCCGGCATCGAACTGGCGCTGAGCGCCAACCTGATCGACAGCGGGGATTTCACCTGGACATCCAGCGCCAACTATTCCACCAACCGCTCCGAGGTGCTCGATCTCGGCGAGCGGGATTACATCGTCACGGGCGCCTTCGGGCAGCGCAACAAGGAGGATACCCACATCATCAAGGTCGGCGAGCGGCTGGGCAACTTCTACGGCTACCGGGTGGAAGGGCTGCTCACCGAAGCCGATCTGGCCGCCGGTTACCCCACCCTGACGGTGTTCAACAAGCCCGGTATGTTCAAATTCTGGGATAACCCCGCCGATACGGCCGGCCTGGGTATCATCAGCGCAAACGACCGGGTGATCCTGGGCAACGCCATGCCGGATTTCGTGTTCGGCTGGACGAACGCGTTCACGTACAAGCGCTTCAGTCTGTCGATGCTCATCCAGGGCGCCATCGGCCAGGAAGTACTCAACATGACGCGGATGCTCACCGAATACGGCGACACCCGCATGGGCAACCCTTCGAAAGAATACCTCTCGGATTACTGGACCGAGGATAACCCGGACGCCTATTACCCGCGCCCGGTCAACATGGGGCTAGGCGGCAGCCAGATCACCACGGACCGGCTCGTGGAGGACGGCAGCTTCATCCGCCTGCGCAACGTGTCGCTCGGGTACAACCTGCCCCGGGGGGCGGTGCTCGGGTTGCGCTCGGCGCAGGTGTACGTTACCGGCACCAACCTGCTTACCCTCACCGGATATTCCGGCTACGACCCCGAGGTGAACAGCTACGGCCAGACCATCATCACGCCGGGCGTGGATTCGGGCGCGTACCCACGGCCCCGCATGATCACCATCGGCGTAAAAATCGGCCTCTAGGCGGCCGTTTCCTCCTGCTCCGCCCTGTTTCATAGAAAACAAGAACCCATGCGTACCCTCTTATTGGCGATACTGCTCTCGGCCGGCCTGCTCGGATGCGCCGACGACCTGCTGCAAGAAACCCCGCACACCTTCATTACGCGGAATAACTTTTACCAGACCGAGGGGGATGCCAGGGCCGCCGTATTGTACCCCTACGGCATCCTGACCAATCCGGATCTGTACGCCCGGTGGGCGCCGGAAATCCTCGTCCGGGCCTCCGGCATGATCGAGGAGAACTCCAATCGGCCGTCGTCCCTGCTCAACTGGGACGCCTCCTACGACCGCACCGAAGCCATCTGGTCCCGGTCGTACGAAGGCATCAACACGGCCAATGCGGTCGTCAAGTACGTGCCCGGCATCGAGGGCATGGATGCGGCGCTGCAAAACCAGTACGTGGCGGAAGCCCGGTTCCTCCGCGCCCTGTACTACTTCAACCTGGTGCGGTTCTTCGGCGACGTGCCGCTGCACCTGGAGCCGACCGAGTCGCTGGAGGATGCCGTCAAGCCGCGCAGCCCCGTAGAGGAGGTTTACGATGCCATCGTGGCGGACTTGCAGTTTGCGGCGGAAAACCTGCCGCCCCGGGGCATACTCGACCCCGCCCGCGCCGACCGGGGAGCCGCGAAAGCGCTGCTCGCTAAAGTGTATGTCACCCGGGCGGGTTACCGGGAGGATGTAAATGCCGCCCCCGGCACGCTCGTCCAGGGAAATGCAAACAACTGGCAGAAAGCGCACGAGGTGCTGCTCCAGCTCGTAGACCCCGCGACCTGCTCGGTAGGCAAGGAAGGCCGCCGCCTGCTCGACGACTTCGGGCGCCTCTGGATCGTGGTTTCCGGTGAGCACCAGGGCGACATCGTCCGCCCGGCGGATGAGTTCAGCGCCGAATCGTACTTCGAGATCAACTTCAGCAACCGCTCGGATGTATGGGTAGCCCAGGTGTACGGCGATGTACTGCGCAGAAACTTCGTTACCTCCTGGTTCGAAAGCTTCTACGAAAAAGGCGACTATCGCCGGGAGAAAACGGCTACCAATGCCGCCAAAAACAATCGCCCGATCAAGTTTCCCCGGACCGGCGATCGCCAGATCGACAACGAGAGCAACTGGATCGTGATGCGCCACGCCGAGGTGATGCTGCTCTACGCCGAGGTGGAAAACGAACTCAACGGTCCCACCGGGAACGCGCTGAACTGCGTGAACGCCCTGCGCGAGCGGGCCCGCAAAGCCGACGGAACGGTGCGCAAAACCCCCGCCGACTTTACGCCGGCCGGTGTTGGCAGCCGGGAGAACTTCAGACAAATAATCTATGACGAACGCGTGCGCGAACTCGCCGAGGAAGGCCACATCTGGTTCGACTGGCTGCGCACCGGACGCATGGAAGCCGAGGTCAAAAAGCAGAAACGCCGCTACGACCCGCGAAACTACCTTTTCCCGATACCCCAGTCGCAGATCGACATCACCGAGGGCGTGCTGACGCAAAACCCCGGCTACTGATTCCATCGCCGATCCCCATCCGGCCCCTCCGGCCGCCTGAAGCCGGAGGGGCCGGATGTGGACCGCAATTTGCTCTTTCGAGCGGTCCTATATCCCGCCGTATTTCCTTTATCTGTTATGTTTAGAAATATCGCCCGGGCCGTACTGCTTGCCGGGTTATTGGGGGCAGCCGATGTTCGGGCGCAGGAGCGCCCGAACATCCTGTTCCTGTTCATCGACGACTGGGGCCGGTACGCGAGCGTCTACGCCGACCCGCAGCGCCCCGGCCCGAACGATGTCGTCCGCACGCCGCATATGGACCAGCTGGCAGAGGACGGAGTGCTCTTTGCAAACGCCTTCGTAGGGGTCCCTTCTTGCACCCCCTCCCGAGCGTCGGTCGCTACGGGCAGCTATTTCTGGCGTACGGGCCGCACGGCCAATCTCCAGGGAGGCGAGTGGGATAATCAACCGGATCCCGGCGACGGCCTGCCCGGTGCGGGCGCGCTCCTTCAGCAGCAGGGATACTACCTCGGGCGGCTCTACAAAACCTTCGATGCCCGCTGGACGCCGGGGAAACAGCTCGCGGCCGGGCAGACGCCGGCCAGCACGTATTCGCAAACCGTCAGCGCCGACCCGAACGAGGGGCGCCGCCGGATCGAAGATGAAATCCGGGGCCATTTCCGAGCCTTCCTGGAAGCCAGACCCGCCGGCGCCCCCTTCTTTTTCTCTTTCGGGCCGCACAACCCGCACCGGCCCTGGGTGCGCGGATCGGGCGCGGCTCTGTGGAGCATCGACCCGGATCGGCTGTCCGGTCGCCTGCCTGCCTTCCTGCCGGATGTTCCGGCCGTCCGGGAGGACTTCGCCGACTACCTGGGCGAAGTACAGGCCGTGGATGCGTACCTCGGCTACCTGCTCGATGAAATCGGGCGGGCGGGTGTACTTCACAACACGCTCATCGTCCTCACCGGAGACAACGGAATCCCCGGCTTCCCACGGGGCAAAACCACCCTGTACGACCTGGGCGCCGCCGCCCCGCTGATCGTTCGGTGGGACAAGGGCATTAACCGCCCCGGCCGCGTAATTACCGACTTCGTTAATTTGATGGATCTGGCGCCTACCTTTCTCGAAGCCGCCGGAATACGGCCCCCGGAGAAAATGGACGGCGAAAGCTTGATGGCTCAGCTCACCTCGGAACGGTCGGGCCGGATCGATTCCTCGCGCACGTTCGTCGTTACCGGGCGGGAGCGCCATGTAGCCGGCGCCCGTCCCGGGGGGTTGCCCTATCCCTCCCGCGCCGTGCGCACCGACGGCTACCTCTACATCCGCAACTTCAAACCCGACCGCTGGCCCGTGGGCGCACCGAACGAGGCCGGAAGCGCCTCGTTCGAGCGGCTGGCCGAAAACACGTATGCCGCCTTCCCCGACATCGACGCGAGCCCGGCCAAAGCCTGGATCGTCACCCACCGGGACGACCCGGCCGTGAAGCCCCTGTACGAACTCGGCTTCGGCAAGCGCCCGGCCGAAGAACTCTATGACCTCCGGGCGGACCCGGACCAGGTGCGCAACGTCGCTGCCGAACCGGAATATGCCGCCGTCAAGGCCGAATTGTCCCGCCGGCTGGCCGAAGTCATGCAGCAGACCGGCGACCCCCGGCTGGAGGACGCCTTCGACCGGCCGCCCTACACCGAATCCGACGCCGCCGGGCGACAGCCGCGCCGGAAAAAACGTTCCGACGATACCCCCTGATCCGCCTTATGAAACGCTGGAAGCTCTTTATCCTGGCGGCCCTTCTTCCGGCCGCTTACACCGCCCGCGCGCAGGATCGGCCGAACGTACTGTTCATCGCCGTGGACGACCTGAACAGCGATCTGAAAACGTTCGGGCATCCGTTCGTACAGACGCCCAACCTGGACCGGCTCGCCGAGCGTTCGGTCCGGTTCAACCGGGCCTATACCCAGAAC
>CBDUBS010000253.1:0-4888 GCA_965365445.1 uncultured bacterium
TCCTGATTGCCCGTCAGGCCGTAGCTGAGGCGCAACTTCAGGTCGTCGAACAGGCCCAGCCGCTGCATGAACGGCTCGCCGGACACGCGCCAGGCCACCGCCCCGGAGGGGAAGAAACCGTACTTGTTCCCGGCCCCGAACTTCGATGAGCCGTCGGCGCGCGCCGTGAGCGTCAGGAGGTAGCGGTCGGCGGCGGAGTAGTTGATACGCCCGATGTAGGAAATCAGGCCCCACTCGGTGGTGTTGGTTTCCGGGAAACCGGCCACCGCCCCGGAGCCGAGGTTGTTGAACGTCAGGGCGTCCGTGGCGAAGTTTTCGGCGGAGGCCCGCACCAGCTCCAGATGCGACGCCTGGAAGGTTACGCCGGCCAGCACGTTGATCCGCTGCCGGCGGGCGAGGTCTTTCTGGTACGTGAGGGTGTTTTCGTTGAGCCAGATCGTATTGGAAACGTCGCCCACACTGCCGAAGCCGCGCTGGGCGTAGCCCCGGTAGGTATAGCTGGGCGCGTAGTAATTTTCCTTGTTGTCCAGCACGTCGGCGCCGAGGGATACGCGCGCCTTGAGGCCTTCGAGCACGTCGTATTCGGCGAACACGTTGCCGAGGTACCGGGTCAGTTGCGATTCGTTGGATACCTCTATGGCCTGAGCCACCGGGTTGCCCATGAGGATGCCCCGGTCGTTTTCGAACACGAATGTACCGTCCGGTTTGTATACGGGCAGGATCGGGTTCATGAGCAGCGCTCCGAGCACCACGCCGCTTCCGGCGCCGCCGTCGGTGTCGGTGCGCGCCTGGTTCGACTGGGTACGGCTGATGCTGAGCGTATTGCCGATCCGGAAGCGTCTGGAAAGGGTACCGTCGAGGTTGATCCGCAGGGCCATACGCTGGAAATCGGAGTTGAGGATAACTCCTTCCTGATCGAAGTAGTTGCCCGACACCGCATACCGTACGTCCGGCGTGCCGCCGGAAAAAGAGAGCTCGTAATTCCGGGCGGGCGCCGTGCGGAACAGCTCGTTCTGCCAGTTCGTGCCCGCTCCGAACCCGGCGATCTGCTCCTCGGAGTACACGGCCGGCTTGCCGTCGTTGGTGGACGCTTCGTTCACCAGCCGGGCGAAATCGGTCGCATCGAGCATCGGGATGGTTTTGCGCACTTCCTGCGATTCATACGACGCCGCGAAATTGACCTGCGTCTGTCCGGCCTTTCCGGATTTCGTGGTGATGAGCACGACTCCGTTGGCTCCGCGCGAACCGTAGATCGAGGTGGCCGAAGCATCCTTGAGGATCTGTATGGACTCGATGTCGGCCGGGTTGATGCTCGCCATCGGGTTCAGATCGGGGGCCTGCACCGACCCGGCGCTGACGGTTGCGCTGCTATTGTATACCGGCACGCCGTCGATGACGTACAGCGGCTCGTTTCCGGCGGCGATGGAGGTGCCGCCCCGGATGCGCAGGGTCGTGGAAGCGCCGGGCTGCCCGGAAGTCTGTGTTACGCTGACCCCGGCGGCCAGTCCGCGCAATCCCTGATCGAGGGAGGTAATAGCCAGCGGACCGATTTTATCCGGCGAGATGGAGCTTACCGAGCCGGTCAGATCCCGGCGCTGCTGCTCGCCGTAGCCCACCACGACCACTTCCTCCAGGTCGCTCATGTCCTCGCGCAGCCGCACGTTTACGATGCTCCGCCCGTCTATCGGCTCCTCCAGCGGCTGGAACCCGATGTAGGTGAACACCAGCGTATCCGTCGGCGAGGCGGCTGTGAGAGCATACCGACCGTCCAGATCGGTAGCGCCGCCGGTTTGCGTGCCTTTCACGACCACGTTGACGCCCGGAAGCGGTTCCCCCGTTTCAGCCGTCACGACGCGGCCCGTCACCTGATGCACGATCCTCCGACCGACCATCGGGAAATGCGGCCCGAGGCGGTCCGGCCGGACGAGCCCGGCCATCGGGTACGGCATCCGCGAGGGGGAAGCTACCGGCAGCCGGGCGTTCTCCGGCGCCCGCTCCGCGATGATGATGTAGCCGGAAGGGCTGATCTTGAGGTACAGGTTAGTGCCTTTCAGGACCGTGTTCAGTGCTTCGAGCGCGGTAACCTGCTCCAGCTCCACCGAGATGCGCCGCTCCAGGTCGGGGCGGTTGGCTCGGGCCAGCCGCAGCCCGGCCTGAACCGCGATGGAGGTCAGCGCCTGGTCTACCGTCGCCTCGTACAGGTGGACCGATACCAGTGTGCCGAGCCGGGTCAGGCTTTCCTCCTCCGGGGTGCGGGGCGGCGCCTGGCGCACTCCGGCCGTCAGCGGCTGCCCGAAGGCCGGTACGAGCAAGGTGATCGAAAGGGCCAGGAGAAGAAGCCCCCGGGTAATCCTCCGAAAGCCGGACGGTTGCATGGGTAAGCGTCGCATACGGATAGACGGTAACGTTAGGAAAATGGAGAATTCAGTGTGACCGGGCGGGGTGGAACGTCACCACGTCGCCGTGAAGATCGTACTCCAGATCGAGCGCCCCGCTCACGATATCCAGCACCACCGGGAGCGGCTCGTTTTCGAAGGCTACGTCGAGGCGAAGCACGTCCGTCGGGTTGCCCTCGAAGCGGACATCCACGCCGTACCACCGTTTCAGGCGCAGCATGACCTCCGGGAACGGCGACCGGGCGAACACCAGCCGTCCGTCGGTCCAGCCGATGTACGGGTCGAGTGAGGCGACGTGATGCACGTCCGGGTCCTCCCCTTCCCGCACCGCCCCGATGTCGCCCGGCTTCAGCACGGCCTGGCCGGCCCCTCTGGCCCGGACGTCCACGGATCCCTCGGCCACCGTGACCAGCACCCGGGCATCCTCGGGGTAGGCCGCTACGTCGAACCGGGTGCCCAGCACCTGCACCGTGGCGGCTCTGGAATGCACCACGAACGGCCTTGCCGGATCACGAGCGACATCGAAGTAAGCCTGTCCCTCCAGAACCACGTCCCGCCGCCCGGTTGCGTAAGAAACGCTCAGGCGGCTCCCGGCATTCAGGGATACCCGCGTGCCGTCGGTGAGCTGCACCGTGGTCCGTTCCCCCCGGGCGGTGGTGTACACCCGGGTGTTGGGCGATGCCGCGTCGGTTGCAGGCCCCGCCAGGCGAACGGCCGTCACGGTAAGTACGATCAGCACCAGCGCCCCGACGGCCGCCTCCACGGCGCGGCGGCGCCTCTGACGCCCTCGCGGAGACCGGTCCACTGGCGCCGCCGCCATCGTCTGTCCGGAGGCGGGCGCCAGGCCAAGCGTTCCGGCCGTTTCCCGCCAGGCGCCTTCTACGTCCCAGTGCAGGGGCCGCTCGGCGGCGGCCCGCCACAATGCCTGCAAAGCGTCCGCGTCGGTTTCCCGCTCGATGCGGAGGCGCTCCGCGTCGGTGCACTCCCCGTTCAGATACCGGACCAGCAGAAGAGGATCGATTTCTTTCGACACGGTTCTATACCGAGGTTGTTGTGTTCATCAGGGCCACGTCAGGCATACGAAGGCTACCGCCACCACCGCGCGCAACGCCAGAAGCGCCCGGGCGATCTGCGTTTCGACGGTCGTGGGCGATATACCGAGTAAATCGGCGATCTGCCGGTACGTAAGGCCGTGTTGCCGACTGAGCAGAAATATTTCGCGACGGCGTTCGGGAAGCTGCCCGATGGCTTTCTCCAGCCGATGGGCCAGCGTCTGCCCGGCCAGCTCCTCCTCGGGGGTAACGGGCTCCTCCGCAGCCGGGCACTCGGTCTGCCAGCGCCGGACCACGGCCTCGTGCTTCAGATAGTTCAGCGCCTCGTTGCGCACCGCCCGGTACAGGTAGCTGCTCATCGACTCCTGGATGAACAGGTGCTCGCGTCGCTGCCACAGGTTCACCATCACGTTCTGCACCATGTCCCGGGCGATGTCGGAGTCCTTCACGTACCGCCAGACGTACCCGCACAAACCGTCGAAGTGCGCCCGGAATACTTCCTCGAACGCCCCCGCATCACCACTGCGGATGCGGTCGGCAAGGCTCCCCTCTCCCCTGTAGACGGCCTCTTTCAGTTCCACGGCATGACCCGGCTAGGACCTCGGTGCGACGAATGGTGCGCCCTTCTTTCCATGTTACAATCAGGACAACCAGCCCGGCCACCCACAGGACACCATGCCGAAATATATTTCCGCATACCGGGTGGTTTGGCCGCCCGAACCCCTCCGGCGGCCTCCGGCAACGGGGGTGGTGAGACCGGCTATTTCGACGTAGATTGGGTCCGCTGCATTCCCGGTTCAGGTCCAATCGCTCATGATTCGCAAGCTCGTCCTCGAGTTCACCAAGATGAACGGCGCCGGAAACGACTTTCTGGTGATCGACAACCGCTTTTACCGGTTCACCCCTGCCGAGCTGTCGGAGCTGGCCGCCCGGTGGTGCCCCCGGCGCGTCGGCGTCGGGGCGGACGGGCTGCTCGCCTACGACGCGGCGGACGACCCCGCCCATCACTACCGGATGCGGTACTACAACGCCGACGGATCGCTCGGCACGATGTGCGGCAACGGCGCCCGGTGCCTGGCCCGGTACGCCCGCAGCGCCGGAGTAGAGGCCGAGGAGATGCGGTTCGAGTCGGATGCCGGCGTGTACCGGGCCATCGTGCCGCCCGGAGCGGATGCACCCATCCGGCTGTACGTGCCCCCGCCCCGCCGATTTAAACCGAAGGCGGCGCTGCATAGCCCGGAAGCCGCCGAAGTAGGGGGAGGGCATTTCATCTGGACCGGCACGGAGCACCTGGTGTGCTACCCTGGCCCGGTGCGGCAGACGGCGGTGGAGCGGCTCGGGCCGGCACTCCGTCGGGACGAGGGGCTGGAGCACCCCGGCGCCAACGTCAACTTCGTAGAGGTCGTGGAAACCGGCGGCGCGGGTCCTGCCCGGCTCCGG
>CBDUBS010000254.1:0-4871 GCA_965365445.1 uncultured bacterium
TCCCGACGATGCGCGAGCGGACCGTCACGAAAAAGAATGCGAACAGCAGCACCAGTCCCGAGGCCGCCGCCCGGACTCCGGGCGAGCCGATGCCGAAGATGAACGGCAGCACGGCCAGCGCAAGCCCGACGACAGCCGCTCCACCCCCCACGAATCCGAGGGGTAAATCACGGTCGGTGCGGATGGCGCCCGCCGCGCGCCCCTGAAGCCGCCCCCTGATCTGCCCGGCGCCCACCCTGAAGCTTTCCACCATCGTGGGTATGCTTTTGATCAGCGTGAGCAACCCGGCCGTAGCCACAGCGCCCGCGCCGATGTACCGGACGTAGCGGGACCATATCGCATCCGGGCCCATGGCCGAGATCAGCAGGTCGGTTTCGGGGAACAGCGGGGCCGCACGCCCGTCGCCGAACACGGAGATGAGCGGAATGATGACGAGCCACGACAGCAATCCGCCGCCCACCATGACGGCGGCCACCCGCACCCCGAGGATGTAGCCCACGCCGAGGAGCGCCGCCGAAATCTCGGCTCCTACGTACCCGTTCCGCAACAGCGGTACTTTCAGGCGCACCTCGTCGGGTACCATGTGCAGGGCGCCCACGAGGAGTTTCGATACGGCGCCCGCCCCGAGCCCAAAAAATACATGCGTTGCGGCAGCCCCCCGCCTTTCGCCGGCGGCGAGCACCTGGGCGCAGGCGGCCCCTTCCGGATAGGGCAGCCGCCCGTGCTCCCGCACGATGAGGTACCGCCGCAGCGGCACCATGAACAGCACCCCGAGCAACCCGCCGCACATCGCCAGGAGCGTCATTTGCAGCAGCCCCGGATCGAGCCCCCACAGAAACAGCGCCGGGAGGGTAAAAATGGCGCCGCTGGCGACCGAGCTCGAGGCGGAGCCTACCGTCTGGGAGAGGTTGGCTTCCAGCAGGCTCGATTGCACCCCCATCCCGCGCATGGCCCGGAACAAGGCTACGGTCAGTACCGCCACCGGTATCGACGTGGAGATGGTCAGCCCTACCCGCAGGCCGAGGTAAGCGTTCGCGGAGCCGAACAGAATGCCGAACACGATCCCGGCGGCCACGGCCCGGAAGGTGAATTCCGGCGGGTTGCGGTCCGCCCCCACCACCGGCTCGAAGAAAGCCCCCTCCGGGGCGTCGGCCCCTTCAATCCGCTCCGTACCTGCACGCCCGGATGGTTCCATAGATAGGGTTAGTTGATCCGGCCCTGTCGAAAAAGCAGGCCAATATACTCATCCGGGGCGAGGTCGTTTTACGAACGTTACCGATAGGAGGAAGCACCCTGCCGACTGCGGCATACCATATCCATTCACCCGTTTCCTTCAACCCCCCCGAGGTATGACCTACAATACGGCTAAATGTATCGAGCGCGCGGCCCGGATCGGCTACGTGACAAAAGGCATTCTATATTCCATGATCGGCGTCCTGGCGGTTCGCCTCGCCATCGGGGAAGGCGGCTCCACGGAAGGGAAACGCGGCGTCATCCAGGCCGTAGCGGACGAGCCGTTCGGCCAGATCATTCTGGCCGCCGTCACTATCGGATTGCTTTTCTACGGGCTGTGGAAACTGATCGCCGCGTATTTCAACCCGGAGGAGAACGATGACGACGCCAAGGGCGCGGTGAAACGCGCAGCGTATGTCGTGAGCGGCATCATCTACCTGGGCCTGGCCGTCTGGACCGCCGCCCTGCTGCTGCAATCCGGCTCGGGCGGGGAGGGCGGCGGGCAGTCCTGGTCGGCCTGGTTGATGTCCAAAGGGATAGGCCCTTACCTGTTCGGTCTGGCCGGCGCAGCGACCATCGGGGCGGGCGCGGTGCAGTTCTACCGGGCCTACAAGGAAAAGTTCGTGAAGCACTACGACCGGTACCGCATGAGTGCGACCGAATGGAAATGGGCGAAGTATGCCGGGCAATTCGGCATATCCGCCCGGGGGGTCGTTTTCTGCATTACCGGCGTGTTTCTGATCTTTGCGGCGCTCCAGCAGGATTCGGATGAGGCCCGGGGCCTGGAGGGAGCGCTGGACGTAATAGCCCGGCAGCCCTACGGATCGATCCTGCTGGCCCTCGTGGCGGCCGGTCTGATTGCCTACGGGGTGTACTGTTTCGCGCGCGCCCGGTACGGCCACTTCCGGGTATCCTGAGCACCCGTCAGGCGGAATGGTGTATGGGCGGCCCGGATATTTCCTGCACCATCGCCTGCACGTCCAGCAACCGCGATTCGATCAGGTCGGTAAGGGTGGCGTGCGGTATGCGCATCAGGGTAGCCAGACCGAACAGCGCCTTCGGGGGCTGGAAATTCGGCAGCCCGTTCACCGTATTGCAGACGCACGTACTCGCCGCTACACTGGTAGCCACCACCAGGGCTTGCTTTTTCAGCGGCAGCTGGGCCACGTCCTCCGGGGCGGCGTAGTGCGCCACCAGCGCGACGACCTCCTCCGGCAGATTCCAGTTCTTGACCGCCTTGCTGCCAAGCTCAACGTGGTCGGTGCCGAAGATGGTCCGTTCGTCCTCCCGGCTGGGTCCCGAGGGATCGTCGCTCGTAAGCCAGAGCGCTTCGTAATCGTCGGGACGGTTGTAGAGCAGCACGAGGCGCCCGGCGATGTGCAGCAAACTCCCCGTGACGGCGGCCGAAGCCCGTTCCATACGCAGGCCGGACGTAAGCGTTTCGGCAAAGGCCGCCGCCCCGATGCTCATCCGCATGATCTCCTCAAACAGATGCACCTGCTTGTTCGAGTGGAAGATGCTTTGCATCTTCAACATGCTTTCGGTCATGACGATGTTGCACACCTGGAGAAAACCAAGCAGCATGACCGACATCCGGATGTCGTCTACGTGGTGCCGGAGGCCGTAGTACGCCGAATTGATCCGGCGGAGCACGGCGATCGCCACAACGGGGTCCATGTTGACGATGCGGGACAGCCGGGCCGTATCCGGTACACCGGAATCGTCCGACAGGAGGGCGGCTACTTCGGAAACCGTTTTCGGCAGGGGGGGGAATCGCAGGCTCGAAAACGAAACGGGTTCGAAGCGTGTTGCAGGTATGCCTTTCATCGAGGTACGGGCGTGCAGAAAAACGGTTATCTAATTGCCGGCGCAGGTATGCTCGTCACCCAATCTGACCTTCCGACGCACAAGGCTTTCTCACGACCCTTCCGGTGTTACTTATCCGTACGGCCTTCGGGCGCCCGACCGGGCGCTGGTCGAATTATCGAACGTCCGGGCGGGATCTTAAGTAGTAAGTCAGCCTGTTTTTCTGGCAATTATTATTTAGGCGCATCGCAGACCCGGGACGGCATACCCACCACACGTCATTTTGCACCCCGCCGAGCGGGACAGGCTTGTTCCGGGATCTGTTCAGGGTTTCATCACGGCCTTCTGAGATCCCGGCTGCCGCCGTCGGTAGACGGCGGAGGGGCCGGGATGACGTGGTTTTTGCGTAGGCGGGCTGACGAGGTTTTTTTGAGGGCCCGGTATTACGTGGCTTTTGTGATGGGCCGGGATGACCAGTTTTTTTGAGAGGTCCGGGTGATCGGCGGGGAGGTGATAGGCGAATGGCGTGGAATCGCTCCGGGCGACGTATGGCGGTTATTTTCGTTTTGCTTTCGCTATAGTCAAATGTAACCAGGTCGATACATAACCGGCGTGCGGGCCTCCCGGTACGCCATACGTGCCCACCTCTCTCGACTTGCATTTGTGCATCATGGATCTGGAAACCGGAATCGATACGGACTTTGATTTTCCTCCGCTTCCTCAAACGCTGGGGGAGGTACTGGCCCTCATTTCCGAGGATGCCCGGGAGGTAACGGCGGAGCGGCTGATCGAAATCATCGAGCGCGATCCGGCCATGACCGCCTACGTCATCCGGCAGGCGAATTCGTCGTACTATGCCGTCCGGCAGTACATTGCCCGCGTAGATCGCGCGGTAACCTTCCTTGGGTTTGCCACCGTCAGCCGCATCGCCCTCAGCGCGGCCCTCCGGGAGGCGTTCAGCTACCTGGAGGAACCATCCACCCGGCATATTTATGCGTACATCATGGAAAAGAGCCTGGCGGCCGGTTTATTCGCCAGAGAGTTGACCCTGCACTGCCGGCTGTCGGTTACGCACACCACGTTTACCGCCGGGATGTTGCACCAGCTGGGCCGGCTGGTTCTGCTGCATTCCAGGAAGGAGCCGTACGTTCCATTGTGGCAATGCCCCCCGGAGAGCAAGCGGGACGGCCCGGCGCCGCCGGATCTCGAAACCGAGCGGGAACGCCTCGAAACGGATTACGCGGAAATAGGGGGCCTGATGGCCGAGCGGTGGAACATGCCGGAGGAACTGGCTACCGTGATCCGGTTCCACCGTGAGCCGGAGCAGATTCGCAAGCCGCACATCCGACTGTTCGGGTACATCATTCAGGCGGCCGCCGGCGCCGCCGAACTGCCGGAGCCCGAGAGCGGGTCGTCTCTGGAGCGTCTCAGCGACCCCGAGCGCAGCCCCCTGGCCGGGCTGGCCCGATTCCGTAACGAACCCCTGGAGGGTATGGCGGGCTTCGTCCAGGCAATCGGCCCGAGGATTCGTGAACTGGCGGCCGGCGTTCTGGATTAGTCATCCCCCATATCGCAGGGCCATTCGTGCATTGCCCCTATGAACGTCATGCGCGGTGGCAGTAATCCCGGCCCGCTTCCTTTTCCGTCATTCCGGCCCCTCCGCCGTCTACCGACTGCGGCAGCCGGGATCTCAAAAGGCATGGATGAAGCCCTGAACAGATCCCGCATCGAGCCTGTCCCGCTCCGCGGGGTTCGGGATAACGTTTTGGGTGCGCAATGACGTGTTCGTGTCCAGGTATCAAAAGGGATGCTGCATACCCGAACAGATCCCG
>CBDUBS010000255.1:0-4870 GCA_965365445.1 uncultured bacterium
GGCGCCCGCCCCGGCCGCCGCCCAGACCACCCCCGAGGATGTAGCCTGGCAGCTGCTGGCGTCGCACGGCGACTCGCTCGGCCGTCAGGTGTTCGTCGGCGGCCCGCGCGACACCCTCACCGTGTACTACAACATCATCCGAGAGCCGAACGCCTGGATCGCCGTCATCGATTCGCTCACCTATTTCGAAACCCCGGCCTACGGACGCTTCTCGTTCAAGGGACGGGCGGAGGAAGTGACGGCGTTCTGGGAAGAAAACTGCCGGCTCCCGGATCAGCTCGTCATGCTCGGCGACACCCCCGCCGCTCTGCTTACCATCAACGCGAGCTGTTCCCGGCCCAACGGCGACCCCGGCGAGTACGGCCGGGACGAGGACCGCAACGGCATCCCCGACCTCGTGGAAGCCCTCCGGCTTCTGCAACGCATCCGGGAGCGCGTGTTACAGGCCGAGGCCGGGCGGTAGGCGAAATTCTTGTTGGGCCGCATACTCCCGATCCATCGGGCGTACAACCGGGCGAACCGTTCACCCTACCTTTTTCGCCCATGATCCGCCCGTTTCTATCGGTATCGCCCACCTACGACGATACCAACTTCATCGCCCCCTCCGCCGACGTCGTCGGGGACGTCACGCTCGGCGAAAACGCCAGCATCTGGTACAACGTAACCATCCGGGGGGACGTCAACTGGATTCGCATCGGCAGCCACTCCAACATCCAGGATAATTCCGTCGTGCACGTCACGCACGGCACGGCCCCTACCACCATCGGCGCGTACGTGACCGTCGGCCACGGGGCCATCATCCACGGCTGCACCATCGAGGACAATGTGCTCATAGGCATGGGGGCCGTCGTTCTGGATCATGCCGTCATCGGGCGGGATAGCATCGTCGGGGCGAAAGCGCTCGTTACGGGCGGCATGGTCATCCCGCCCCGATCCCTCGTGCTGGGTATGCCGGCGCGGGTCGTCCGGTCGCTTTCGGATGAGGAGGCAGCGGGCATCCGGGAAAACGCGCAGAATTACGTGCGCTACAGCCGCATCTATATGGAACGGGAGGTTCCGGAGACGAATCCTTTTTACGGCTGACGGGGTTCACGCAAACGTACCCGGCTACGCCGGGCTTCAGGCTTGGTTCGGAAGGGCTTACGATGGAGACATCTTCATGGAGAGCAGCGAGTCCACGTGCATCATTACCAACCCCAACTCCGGGTCGTCCGAGCAGGGCAGGCTCCTGCTCGAACTGATCGAGGGGCGCCCCGAGTTCATCCTGCGCGAGTCGGCCCGCGAGGGCCACGCCCGCGAGCTGGCCCGTGAGGCGGCCGAGGAAGGGTTCGGTACGGTGGCAGCCGCCGGCGGCGACGGCACCGTGCATGAGGTAGCCAACGGCCTGCTTACGGCCGGCCGGAGGGCGACGCTCGGCCTGATTCCCCTCGGCACCGGCAACGACCTGGCGCGCACCCTCGCCGTTCCGCTCGATCCGCGCGACGCCCTCGCCTTGCTGGCCGTCGGCCGCCGGGAGCCGCTCGACGCCATCCGCATCACGGCCCCCAATACGGCCCTGTTCGGCATCAACGTGGCGGCGGGCGGGTTCAGCGGCGAGGTGGGGGACGCCCTCACCCCGGAGCTGAAAGCCGGCTGGGGGCCGCTCGCTTACCTCATCGGGGCGGTTGGCCACCTCCCGGACTTGACGAGATACGAAACCTACATCTCCTGGGACGACGCCCCGCCCGAACGCACCGATGCGTTCAACATTATCGTGGCGAACGGGCGCACGGCCGCCGGAGGCCGCAACGTTGCCCCCTGGGCGAACCCGCAGGACGGGCTGCTGGACGTCGTGATCGTACACTGCGGTACGGTCGTGGAAATGGCCGAAGTGGTGGCCCGCCTCATGGCCGGCAACTACCTCGACAGCAAACTGGTGGAATACCGGCAGGTGAAAACGCTCACCGTGGACTCCAACCCCGGCATGTGGTTCAACGCCGACGGCGAGCTGCTGACCAGGGAACCCGTCCGCTTCGAAGCGATGCCCGGCGCCCTGCCGGTGGTGGTGGGGTCGGATTTCACGGCCGACGTTCGCCCTCGGGAAGCAGATCAAACCGCCAGCCCTGCTCCCTGAAGCGCCCGAGAAACGTATCCAGCGCAGCGGCGGCAAACCGGGCGCACCGGGGGTTATCGTGCAACACGATCACCGAGCCCGGCCGCACGTTCCGGACGAGATGGGACACGATCCGGGCGCTCGTCATGCCCGATATGTAGTCGCCGGGCATCACGTCCCACATGGTCAGCCGCTGCCCCCGCTCCAGGCACCAGCGGCGGATCAGCCGGGAGATGTGCCCGTAGGGAGGGCGAAGCCACCGAACCTCCCGCCCGGAGAGGTCTTCGAGCAGGGCGGTGGTCGCCTCCAGCTCCTTCCACAGGACGGCCTCTGGGACGCGCCAGGGGTCGGGGTGCGTGTAGGTGTGGTTGCCCAGTACGTGCCCCCCCTCGACGATGGAGCGGACCAGCTCCCTGTTCCGCTCCGCATGATGCCCGATCAGGAAAAACGCCGCCCGCGCCTCGTGCTTCGCCAGGGTATCCAGAATGGCCGGCGTCAGGTTTCGGGTAGGCCCGTCGTCGAACGTCAGGTACGCCGTCCGCCGGGTCGCCGGCAGGCGCCACAGCGCATCCGGAACCAGCCGGTGCAGCCGCCGCGCCCCGTGCGTGGCGAGAAAAGGAATCAGCGTGCGGCGCATACGTTTCGGCTCGTTCAGGGTTCGACAGGGCAAAACAAGATACGCCGCCGAACGCCACCCCGCCGATTCGCCCGGGCGGGACAGGCTCTGGGAAAGGAGGGGAGCAGCGCAAATTCTCCCCCTTTACCGCCGTCTGCCGGCGGCGGCAGGGGGAGTACCGTAGCCGACGTTCCCGCCCGACACGGGCGGGGTCGGCTGAGCGGGGAGGGGGTTGCCGAAACAACGTATCGGAAAGCCGTTCGGTTCAGAGCAACCACGCTTCCGGGCGAACCGACCCTCCGGGTCGCCGGGGTACATGAAGATACGGGCATCCGGGAAGGCGGCGATTCTTTCGCAACCCGATGGACGTAAACCGTTATCTTAGGAGGCCCGTGTTTCCTCAATCAAGCAACTATTCGGGATGAACATCCTCGTCATAGGGAGCGGCGGCCGCGAGCACGCCATCGCCCACGCCCTTTCCGTCAGCCGGACGGCCCCTCGCCTTTTCATCGCGCCGGGGAACGCCGGAACCCGCTCGCTCGGGACGAACGTGGATCTGCACGTATCCGACCTGGAGGGCATTACCTCGTTCGTCCGCCGCGAGCGGATCGACCTGACCGTCATCGGGCCGGAGGAACCGCTCGTGCTGGGGCTGGCGGATCGGCTGGCCGGGGAGGGGTTCAGGGTGGTGGGGCCTTCGGCGGCCGCTGCCCGGCTGGAGGGCAGCAAGGCGTTCGCCAAGGGGTTCATGGAACGCTACGGCATCCCTACGGCCCCGCACCGTACGTTTACCGCCGACCGGTATGAGGAAGCCGTGGCGTACCTGGAGGGGCACGGGGCGCCCATCGTTGTCAAGGCGGATGGGCTGGCCGCCGGAAAGGGAGCGATGGTGTGCCGGACGCTTCCCGAAGCCCGGGAGGCGCTGGACGAGGTGCTCAAACACCAGTCGTTCGGACAGGCGGGCCGCACCGTCGTCATCGAGTCGTTCATGGAAGGGGAGGAGGCGACCGTGTTCGCGCTGGCCGATGGGCGCCGCTACGTGCTGCTGCCCGCCGCACAGGACCACAAGCGGGCGGGGGATGGGGATGCCGGCCCGAACACCGGAGGCATGGGCGCTTACGCTCCGGCGCCGGTCGTAACGGGCGCTCTGCTGAACCGGGTCGCCCGCACCATCATCGAGCCGGTGCTGGCCGGGATGGCCCACGAAGGAACGCCGTACAGGGGGTTCCTGTACTGCGGCCTGATGATCGGGGCGGAGGGGCCCCGGGTGGTGGAGTTCAACTGCCGCCTGGGCGACCCGGAGGCGCAGGCCGTGCTGCCGCTCATCGAAACGGATTTCGTGGACCTGATGGCCGCCGCCGCCGACGGTCGGCTGGATGACGTACAGGTGCGGGCGCGGGAAGGATCCGCCGCGTGCGTCGTACTGGCTTCCGGTGGGTACCCCGGCCCGTATGAGAAAGGGTTTCCGATCCGGGGGCTGGAGGAGGCCGCCGGAGAGGCGGTGGTATACCACGCCGGCACACGGCCCGGCGAGGGGGGCGAGGTGCTGACGGCCGGAGGCCGCGTGCTGGGCGTCACCGGGCTGGGCGAGGACTTGCGCTCCGCCCTGGACCGCGCCTACCGGGCCGTGGAGGCGATATCTTTTGAGGGAATGCAGTACCGTCGCGACATCGGAAGCAAAGGGCTTGCCCGCCTGTCAGCGACGGATTGACCCGTGAGGGGTTTCATGGAGGGAATCCGACAGGGATTCTGGGGGTGCGTGCTGGGGCTGCTCGCTCTGCCCGGCTTCGCGCAGACGCCGGGCGCTCTGGTGGAGGTCGCTCGGGGATTCGTGGATGCCCGCGCCCTGGCCGTGGACCCGGCCGGGGTGCTGTATGTGGTGGATGCCGGGCGGGACGTGATCGTCCGGCTGACGCCCGAGGGGTTCGTAATCGACGAGCTGGGCGGCCCCGGCGCCGGGCCGGGCGAGTTCGACGGCCCCTCCGACATCGACCCCACGAACGGAGCCGTGCTGATCGTCGCCGACGCCGGAAACGGGCGCATCCAGCGATTCTCCCGCGAGTTCCTTTCCCTCGGCATCATCCCCATCCGGGACGCCGCCCCCGCCGACGCGCCGCTGCAACCTTCCTCCGGCCCCGAATCCGCCGTCGGGCACGGCAAAC
>CBDUBS010000256.1:0-4868 GCA_965365445.1 uncultured bacterium
CCGGCTTCCCGTACCCGCCGGATGTAACCCAGCCCGGCATCGACGAGCGCTTCGCGGCGAGCGTCTGAGGCGGCCAGAAGGGTTTCGACGCCGGCGCCGACGAGGATGCGGCCTTCCCCGATCCGGGCCTGCCGGAAGGCCCCCACCGTTTCGAACGGCCATCCGGCGATGATCGACCGAAGCCGCGCGCGGCGGGCCTCCACGTTGCCGAGGCCGGGCACATCGTCCGGCAGGCGGTTGCTGAAGATGATGGTAGCCCCTTCCGCAGCCAGCTGATGGAGGCGTTCGAGCGTGGCTACCGGCATGTGGTTCGTTTCGGGAACGAGGATCAGGCGGTACCGGTTGCCGGAGCTGATCAGGGCTTTACCGTCGGGTTTCACCTCCTGCAGGTACCGGTCGGAAACGTAGTCGAAGGAGTAGCCCCGGCTCTGAAGTTGGGAAGCAATCGCATGAAGCGAGGCGCCTTCGAGCCATTCTCCGGCATCATGCACCGTCAACAGGCGGAGCAGCCCTTCGGGATCGTGCCAGAGGTCGTGAATGGGGAAGTACAAGAGGATGTCATTATCTGGGCGGCCCGCCTGGAGGAAAGACTGTACCCGGGCGACGTACGCGTTCATGGACGGCAGATCCCGCCAGAAGGTGTTCGACGGAGCAAAGTTGGTGGAAGCATAGAACAGCCACCCCGGCCACGGCTCATCCGGCGGCGAATAGGTAACCCCGTGGTAGAAAACGTGGTTGATGCCGCCGAGGAAAAGATGATCGATCTCCGGCTTCACCTGCGAGAGGGCCACCCGGAAATGCTCGCCGAGCCAGGTACCCGTTTCGGAGGATACGAGCGGCCGCCCGGCGATGTGCGCGGCGGAAGAGGCAAACTTGAACAGGAGAATGTCGGGCGTGCCGCTGGTGCGGGGGTAATCCGGGTCCAGGCGCAAACCGGGAATCTTGAAATCGGCCGGGCCGAAGGATTCCGTTTCCGGGATGTCGGCGGCGGCGTAAAGGTCGATGAGGTTGCCCGGCGAGCCGTGCGCCTGGTTCCGGGTGAGGGCATCCCGGCCGTGGGCCCACTCGACCCAGGGCTGGAGAAACCCTTCCAGAAGCAATTCGGCCATCGTTTCGCGGTAGTCGGCTTTCACCCGCCCGACCGTATCGGAGTCGCCGGAGCCGTTGAGTTCCCGCACGTGCAGGCGCAGATCGTACCCCCTGCGCCGTGCGAATTCCTCGAACAGGTTGTCGGTCCAGTTGGCCCCGTATACTTCGTAGGAGTCGTGGTAATAGGCCCGCACCCCCCGGTCCGTTTTTCCGGCAAAGGCCGCATCGAAGGGTTGCAGGTAGCGCCGGGTTACATCCCGGGAGAAGTAATCCATCACAGGCCCCGCGCCACCCGGAGCGGCGCGTTTGACGGCCTGCCCCGTAAGCCCCTGAAAAAGCGCCACGAGCTCCCAGTCTCCCGAAGGTGCCTGCCAGTCCAACCGCCCTTCGGGGGTTACCTTGCCGGTAAGGTCCAGCACCTCGCCGGACTCCGAATACGCAGCGAGCATCCGGAGCGGCAGCTTCCGGGTGGTGCGAGGCTGGAGGTACTCGATGGGATCGGAAAGGGGCTGCCCGCCGGTAAGGGCGAAGCTTTTCAGGAATACCTGCGCGGCGGCGAGTTCTGGCGTGATCTGCGGGCCGCCGTAGGGCCAGCCGGTGCCGGTGGTCAGGTCGAGGCCCATCCCCAGCCGTTCGGCCTCGGAGGCGGCATGCACCATCATCTCGACCCACCGGGGGCTGAGGAAATCGATGAACCGATCCTCATGTCCTCGCGCCCCGTAGATCGGGATGATATGCATCCCTCCGAACCCGGCCCGCTGATAGGATTCGAGCAGGCGGGTCAGGTCGGGTTTGTTCACGGCGCTGCCCATCCACCACCAGTAAGCCCACGGACGGTGCTCCCGGCGGATCTCCGGCCACTCGGCGCCGGCCGGGGCGGCGTCCGGCGCGGAGCGAGTCGTCATGCCGCTCCCGCAACCGGCGCTCAGCAGCAGCATAAACACCAGGCAAACCGCCCTGCCGGCGCTTCGGAAACGGCGCCCGGATTCGGGTGAGCAGGGTAAACGCCATCGGGAAACGGATTGACTCGACATGATCGAATACGAGGCTACGGATTTACGGCATCGGGTTCAGGTTTTCCCATCGCACCTTCCACCGGCCGTCGTTCGGAAAACCGGGGGCGTGGACCTCGGGGGCGCCGTCCCAGCCGGCGGCCATCATGGCTACGGCCGTCAGAAGCCCCCCGTTGCCGGGCAGGTAAACGACCAGCCCCTCGCGCTGGTAGTTGTGCCCATTGGGAAGGTAGGTGTTTTTCACCACCGGCATCATCAGCGCATCGACGGCCAGATCCGGCTCCCCGAGGCGGGCGGCGGTCATCGCGACGAGCGGGTAGTCCCAACCCCAGGTGGAAGGCCAATCCCAGGATTGCAGGACTTCTTTCAGGGTGGCCCGCATCATGGGCCGGTCGATGCCTGGACAGGGCAACATCCCGCAAGCGCCGAGGAGGGTGGGGTGGTCCCGCCGCATGGCCGGGTCGGTGAACGTGTCCCGGTCGGATTCGGCGTTGGTGTAGAGGCCCTCGTCCGTGGGGTAAGGGGCAAGGTTTTGGAGGACGCGCTCCCACTGCGGATCGCGGGGCAGGCCCAGGCGCTCGCGCCACCGCCGGGCGGTTTCCAGCCCGAACCGCCAGTACGCGAGCTCGAACGTCGGGTTGAACGTGGTTCGAGCCGGATGAAGCTCCTGCGCCGGGATGAGCGGGGGTCCGAGGACATAGCGGGAGCCGGCCGCATCCCAGTGCGCGTACGACGCCATAAAATCGGCCGTTTCAAACACGACCTCCCGGAAGCGGTCGAGGGTTGCCCGGTCCGCTTTCCGGCGGTAAACCAGCTCGGCGTAATAGATGGGGTGCGGCTGTTGCCAGGTGAGGAATACGCCCACCCCCGAGGGGCTTTCCCGCCCGTCGGGCCCGATCATCTTCGGCCAGCGGGCTCCCCGGTACCCCTGACGCCCGGCGGTTTGCCGGGCTTTGGGCAGGATGCGACCGTACCAGTCGAGGCTGCGTTCGAGCAGGGGAAGGCGGTCCCAGAGGGCAAAGTGCACCCCGTGCCACCAGTGCATTTCGAGATGGGCTTTGCCGTGCCAGCTGTTGAAGGTAAGACCGGTTTCCTGAGGCGGCAGCGAGCCCGAACCCTGAATGGCCGTCAGGTACTGCGAGAGAACCACGCGGCGTTCGAGCTCGTGCGCCCGTGGATCGGTGCTGCCCGAGAAATCGACGGCGCCGCCGGAAGTCCAGAAACCTTCCCAGTGGGCACGCACCGCCTTTTCGGCAGCGGCAACGTCGGGGGCGGGTTCGGCAAACGGCGTGGGTGAGAAGCCTATGGTAAACTCCAGCGGATCGAGCGGGGCGGAAAACGAGAAAAGGTATTCGTGCGGCCCCGTGCGTTCGTACGAGGCGTCGTAGGGGCCGGAAGCGCGCACGTAGTACCGATCCGCATCCAAAGTGCGAGCAAACACGACTTCCCCTTCGCGCTCGGAAAGGATGGACGTGCCGTGCTTGTCGGCCCGGCTCCAGTCTCCTGCATCGCCGGTGTGGGCGGGGCTGCCGTACGGAAAGGCCAGCACGACCTGGATGCGTGCAGGGGGCACGCCGGGGGCGTGTATGCGCACGGCGAGCAAATCCTGATCGGGGTGGACGCGCGTTTCGACCCGGACCGGAACGCCGTTTACCTGGAACGTGCTCAGCAACGTCCCCGTCCAGAGGTCGAGCGTCTGGCGAGCGGCGGTTAGCTCGTCCGGCCCCAGGGGGCGGCCTGCCGCATCGCTCACCCGCAGGCCGACGCGGCCCAGGTTCAGGCGATGGGGGTTTTGCCGGAGCCACTGCCCCGCCGGGGTGTTCTGGGCGGAAGCGTAACCCACCGGGCGACCGTAGTGGTCGTAGGGCTGGAGGGCGTCGTCGAGTGTATACCCTTCCGGGTTCGGGAAGGTATGCCAGCCCCACTCGGACTGGGTATTCAAGGGAATATAGCCCGGCAGCGCCGAGTCGGCGGAAACGGCTTCGGGATAGGATTGCAAACCCGTTATGTCGGCGGTAAAGGCAAACCGGCCGTTGCCTACCGAGAGCGCATTCAGGGCCGTGGTGCGCTCGATGACCGGGTTGTGCCGGGTGACGAGCGCTCTCCGGTCGATGGGCTCCTCGGCAACAGGCTGCGCGAGAGCGGGTCGCGCCGAGAGGAAAGCCCCCAGGAGGATGATCGGTGCGAAAAGACGAGGCGGGATCGCAGGCATTGGCTTCACGTCGAACAGTCCGGGTGGTTTCGTTCGTACGAATCGGGTATAAAGCTTCCTGACACCGTATCCGCCGGCGGCCACGAGAGAACGCGCCATCAACCCTGTTTAACGGAGGGCGGTCGAGGGTATGATGCGGCGAGGCCGCCGTGCACCTGACGGTTCACCAATAATTCTTGCGCCATTCCGCAAGCAGGCCTACCCGAAGCGAAACGGGGTCAGTTATCCCCGGATGAGCGGGTGGTGATCGTTTCGAGGCCGTGGGCGTGCGGTCCGGTTTCCACCCGACGCAGCATGAACGCGAAGAACAGCGCCAGAAAGCCGAGGATGCTGAAGATCCACATCCCGGGGATATAGCCGCCGGGGTTGATGTCGCTCGCGCCGGCGGTATCGTTGGTCCACCCGATGAGCCAGCTCATACCTGCCACTCCTACCTGCTGGACCAGGGTCATGAGGGCATAGGCGGTGCCCAGGCGGCGCTGCTCCACGATGTAGGCGACGGAAGGCCACATCACGGCGGGAATGAGCGAGAACGCCACGCCCAGCATGGCAAT
>CBDUBS010000257.1:0-4804 GCA_965365445.1 uncultured bacterium
AGCACGGCGCGCCGGCCCGGGCCTACGAGCCCGTATCCCTGAGCAGTGCGGAGAGTGTCGGTATCGTGCGGTTCCTGCGGGAGATAGAGGAACCCTCTGCCGACGTGTCTGCGGCCATCGACGGGGCAATGGAGTGGTTTCGGGAAACAGCGATTACCGGGGTTCGGGTAGAGCGAAGGGCCGATCCGGCGCTGCCTCGCGGGTTCGACCGAGTGCTCGTCAAGGACCCGTCCGCGCCGCCCCTGTGGGCGCGTTTTTATGAGATCGGGACGAACCTGCCGATGTACCTCGGCCGGGATGGGGTGGTGCGGCGCAATCTTTCGGAGATCGAGCACGAACGCCGCATAGGTTACAATTGGATCGATACGTTCGCCCGGTCGCTTTTCCCCGAGTGACAAAGTTCGTGCGCCCCCGGGCGCGTGAAGGATTAATTTTTTTCCATCGGGTCTTTGCTAAAGGGAATGGTTTGACCCGCCGATACGCAGTAAAACGAGAACCGGGCGTATAGTATGGATGAAAAAAGGCTATTTGCTCTTCTTGAGCGGATCGCTACAGCGCTCGAGTCCCAGGCGCCGCCCGTTTCCGGGGATTCATCTCCCCGAACAAGGGAGCCGGAGATGGAGGTGGCGATGGAGTCGGAAGATACCTTTATTGCAGCCTACCTGCTCAACTGTGGCGTCAAGATAAAAACCGTTCCGCCCGAGCAGCCGTACGACGATGTACTCGACGGCATCGCACGGTTTATCGGGAGCAACTTTGCAGATGTGGAATGCGTGTATGGGCAGATCAAAAAGCACATGAACAACGGCGGGGCGTTCCGTTTGTCGTTGCACGCCGAACCGCAAGCTGCCATCTCTGCCTCGACACAGCTTTGCAACCGGCTGCATGCAATCGCCTTTCTTGAGTCATATAAGTATTTCAACTCGCCGCGGTACCTGCTCACGGCCCGAACGACCCGCCTGCCCAAGGCACTAAACTTCCTATCCGGAGGCTGGCTGGAGCGGTATGTCCGCTGCGTGGTAACCGACGCCGTATCGGCGCGTATGGAGACGCGTCCGGTGCGATTCTCGCAGCTTTCCAATGCCCAGGTGACCCTGCCAAATGGAGACGACTTTGAGATAGACTATATGGCCCGGATCAACGACGAACTGATCTGGATCGAGGCCAAGACCGGAGATTATCAGCGGCACGTGGTCAAGTACGCCCGCATGGCCCGGTTGCTGGCGCTGGATTTCAATTCCACCTTCATGGTGCTTTCTGAGATCGGTCCCGAGCACGCTGATGCATTGAGCGGGTTGTTCGATATGCAGGTTGTCTCAGTGAACCGATTCGCAGATCGAATGCAGGAGCGTATCGAAGCCATACTGTCCATGCCCTCCTGATCCCGACGCCCGGAATCTTCACCGCCTCATCATTTCGTTTTCCGATCTTAAGCCGGTCTGCATCCAACTAGAAACTGACCCGCACGAAACCCGCAACCTCTCCGGCGACCCCCTCTACGGCCGCAGCCTCGATTCGCTCCGCAACCGATATCGGCATCTCCGGGAGCAGGTCCGGTAAGCCAGGGTTCCTTTTTCCGGTCCGTGCTGCCGAAGCCGTTCCGTGGGTGTTGAGGAGGTGTGGATAACTGACCTCTGGCAACATTGAATAAGCCGTAACCGATCCGTTGCGCTGCCAGGCGGCGTTAATGCCTGTATACCAACAGGATACGGGCGAACAGGAACGGCCGGTGCGCGGATCGACAGGGAGCAATTGTGGATAACTCGTGCGTGGGGAGGTGGGGCGACCTGTGGAGAAGTGGTGGGAGATTTGGGCTTGCTAGCGCAGGCCGGCGGTGGTAGACTGTCGGAGCCGAAAGGCGGTGCAGGACGCCGTATCGGCATTCGTAATCTGGTTCATCTCCCGACTTCTCGAGTGTATGGATAGTCAGTCAGCCGGTGTCATCTGGACGAAAAGCCTGGACGCCGTAGCCCAATCAATCAACAATCAGGCATTTCATACCTGGTTTCGGCCGCTTACTCCGTTGCAGTTTTCAACGAGCGGCGAAAGAGGAGAACTGGTTCTCGAAGCGCCGAGCGCGTTCCATGGGGAGTGGATCGTAGAGCGCTACAGCCAGTTATTGACGGAAGCCGTTACCAGAGGGGCCGGCATACCGACGCGGGTGGCATTCACGGCCCGGCGATCCGGGCAGATCGTTGCGGAGGAGCCGGAGCCGGTTCATGCGCCGGAGCGGTCGCTCCGCGTGGAACGGCCAAGGGCCGGCATGGCTCGGGATGAAGCTGTTGCAACGGGCTTGAACCCACGGTATGCATTCGAGCATTTCGTGGAAGGCGATTGCAACAGGCTGGCGCGAAGTGCGGCGGAAGCCATCGCTCAGCGCCCGGGCGCTACCAGCTTCAACCCGTTTATCGTGTTCGGAAACGTAGGTTACGGAAAAACGCATCTTGCACAAGCCATAGGCAATGCGGTAGTTGACGGCAACAGGTCGATGCGGGTGCGCTATTTGTCGAGTGAACAGTTTACCGGGGAGTTCATCGGGGCAGTAAAACAGAACGCCGTCGCGGTATTCACGCAATGCTACCGAAGCGTCGATGTGTTGATCGTTGACGACATTCAATTCCTCGGGGGTAAGGAGAAGACGCAGGAGGAGTTTTTCCACATATTCAACGATTTGCACCAGCGGGGGAAGCAAATCGTCCTCTGTTCGGATCGGGCTCCGAAGGACATTGCCGGAATGCAGGAGCGTCTGCTGTCCCGGTTCCTGTGGGGATTGAGCGCCGAGCTTCAGGCTCCGGATTTTACCACCCGGATAGCCATCCTGCGAAATCAACTGGAACGAAACGGGGTGCGGCTGACCGAGGAAGCCTCGAACTTCGTGGCCGCCCGGATCAACAACAACGTACGGGAACTGGAAGGCGCTTCGGTGCGCTTGCAGGCGTTCGCCCGGTTGCAGCACGGACGTATGGAACTGGCTCAGGTGCAATCGGCACTGCGGGATATGCTGGGTGATCCCGAGCGCAGTGTCGGCATCGGCGACATACAGGAAACAACGGCTCGTTACTACGGCCTCACGACGGCTCACCTGCTGGGCCGATCAAGGAAAAAGGAGGTGACCCAGGCCCGGCAAGTAGCCATGTACCTCTGTAAGGAACGGGTTCCCGACACGCTGGCCGTCATCGGCACGCACTTCGGCGGCCGGGATCATTCGACGGTTGTGCACGCCTGTTCGGCTGTCGAGCAGCGCCGGGCGACCGACCCGGCTCTGGAGTCGGATCTCGCATCCATTCGTCAGGAGCTGGGCAGGCGCCGGTAACACCTGCCCGCCGGGAAGGCGTTTCCGCCCGGAAAGAATGCCTCTCATATACCCGCCGGCTCGATTTTGCCCGGTCCGGATTCCCGCTATGTGGGTAAATCCCTTACGAAGGGTGTCGAAAAAGCATTACACGTCTCCCCCGGATTGTCCGTCAGCCGCATAGCTCTCGTCGTCGTTATTTGCATGTGCATAAGGATAACACCGTTAAGGTGTTACGTTCTCCACGCACGGCAATGTTCGACAGGGCTTCGGAGGATTCACTCCCCTGTACGGGAAACGCCGTTCTTTGCCTATCCGATAGCGGGTTGTTCAGCAGGCGCTATGTCAAGCATTCACAGTATTCTCGTTCCGACCGACTTCTCTGCGTGCGCACGGGCTTCCCTGCAACATGCCGTGCATCTGGCGCGGAAGTGTGGGTGCGATTTGCATCTGGTTCACGTCGTGGAAAACCCTGACGGGGGTGATGAACCAGGTATGCAGGAAAACCGCCGGTTGCTTGTAGTCCGTAACATTGCAGATCGGTACGCCGCCGATCTGGCTTCGGTAGACGGGCTTCAGGCCGGTCGGGTCTTTCACGAAGTGCTTTTCGCTCCGGATGCGGCGCAGGCCGTGCTGGAGTACGCTCAGCAGCACGCCGTCGATCTGATCGTAATGGGGGCCCACGGCGACACGGCCGCGAATCGGTTCCTGATTTGCGGGTTGGATCATTTGCTCGTTGGCACCACGGCGGACGCCATCGTGCGCCAGGCGCCGTGCCCGGTACTGACCGTCGGGTTGCGCAACGGCAGGTCGCCGGCAATGGTCCATCGCGTCCTGGTATCGGTTACCGGAAACCCGTCGGATCATCCCGTGTTGTCCTATGCCCGGGAGGTGGCTTCGGTGTACAAAGCCCGCCTCGACGTATTGTTGTGCGTTGAACCGGAGGCGTCGAACTTTCAGGAGCGCTGTCGGGATACCCGGGAATACCTGGGTGCGGCAAACGGCTCCGATGTCGAACTGACTTTTCATTGCCGTCCCGGATATCACATGAACGAAGTATCCCATTTTGCCGAAGAGCAGGGGATACAGTTGATCGTTCTGGGCGCCAGAGGCGTTTCCGAGAACGAATGGCGCCCGGAGGACAACGCCGCCGAAGGCGCATCTCCGATGGCCGCTTTTTCGGTTCTGACCATGAAACGTGGGAGCGAAGTCAGCGAAGGAGGCCTGTTCATGGGACCGCAATCAGGCGCCGGAGCGGACCGGCTCGTGGCGCACGCCTGACGTGTGTTTCTTTCATGACGATAGCTCATGGCTGAAAACGAGGATGCCGGCCCACCCCATCATGGTCCCTCCGAAACATACCTGACCCTGCAAAGCGGCGGGTGGGCGGAAATCAAGGTTAAAGGGTCGCGGTTCCTGGCTGAAGCAACCGGCGTAGAAGAGGCGGATGCCGTATCGGAGGTCGTCGGCCGCATTCGGCAGGAAGAGTATGCGGCGCGGCACCACTGCTTC
>CBDUBS010000258.1:0-4801 GCA_965365445.1 uncultured bacterium
CCAGTAAGCAGGTATAACATCGCTCCCGCCACAGCGGCCGCCCCGGCGCCGACGAACAGTTTCATCGCCAGGACGTTTCGTTTCCGCACGGGCGAAACGGTCACACTGAACACGACGGCCGTTTCCAGACCCGCACCGTCCCGCACCGGGATCGTGATGACCGTCCTGCCGGGTTCATGGGCGGTTACGGTCAGATCCGTGCCTGCAAGGTGGGCGGAAGCCACATCGGGGCGGCTGGATAGGGGTGCGCCCAATCGCATGTCGGCATTGCGGCCGGCAAACGGCCCGATGTCGAGGGTCAGCTGGTCTCCGGTCTGCATGACCTGGTCGGGCAGGCCGGAGGGATTGCCGTCCGCTACCTGCCCGGACGCCCTGTTTCCGACGGGGCGGCCTCCGCCGACCGGCTCCGCAAAACACGTCCGGTCGAGTTCATCCAGCATCTTCTCCCCCGCCCCCGCCGCAAGGAGCCGGGCTCGGGCGAGTTCGGTGAGCCGAAACGCCCGGCATTCCTCCTGCACGAGGCGGAGCACACGTGTTTCCGAGACGCCGCCCTCCAGCAGGGCCACCACATCGGAAAGCCTGTAGGGGTTGGGCTGTCCCATGCTGGCGGCGCTCGGGGCCGCCCATATCCCCAGCAGCAGGACCATCTGCACGATTCGTCGGCCCGTCATGGATCGTTGGCGCGAAAAGCGCCGGTTGGTTCAGTCACACGCAGGCGGTGTTTCACCCCGGCGTCGGGCTATTTCGGCTTCGCTCAGGCAGGCCGTCCGGTTTTCGGCCCGGGAAGCGGCGAGACGGCGTTGGACGGCAGCGGTTCGGCTCTGCGATCCGTCCAGGTTTTCCAACCGGCCCAGGCCCCTTCGGAGTAGTCGATCCGCTTCGGCGTACCGCCCCTGCTCCTTGAACGCAAGCGCCTGCGCCAGGTCCTCTTCGGCCAGCGCCACCGTCTGCGAAGCGGGAGACGGCGGACGCGCCGTCCGGGGCGCGGGCGTCGAAGAAGCAGCGGGCGCAGGGGCCCGTTCAGGCCGGGGCAGCGTAAACGGCACCGTCAGCCGCATCCGGACGGCCACGGGCCTGCCCTCCGCATAGGCCGATGAAAACTTGGTCTGCCGCACTACCCGCACCGCCTCCTCATTCAACCCGGCTCCCGGTCCGTCGATGGCGACGGCGTCCCGTACGTACCCGTACCGGTCCACCACGATCTCCACAACGACCTCTCCCTGGACACGTTTGCGGAGCGCCTCCGGAGGGTATTCGATGAACGCCTGAATGGCAGCCATTCCCCCCAGGGGGGAAGGCATGTAGGGTGCGGCGTTCAGCACCGTTTCGGAGGAGGGGCTGTCCTCGTGCAGAACCGTCCCGGCAGTCGGGTACGGCCGGGATGGTTCCAGAACGCCCGGACCGGGTGAGCCGTCCGGAACCTGGGCGCGATCGTACAGGGCGGCGACGAACAGCACGAATCCGGCCAGAAGGGCCAGGCCGTACAATCTTTTTTTCCACCGGTCGCCGATCAGGCTTCCATGCCGGTACGGCGAACCGGGCCCTACGGGGATCACGGTCCCCGACGCCGTCCGGATGTGCACGGGCAGGCGGTCCACCATGACGCCGGACGGCAGAGGGCTTTGCTCTACGGGTTCGGGCTTTCGCACCTCCTCCGGCGGGGGAGCCGGCGGCGATTCAACCGGCTCGGAGCTTCGGATCTCATCCGACGGCTGCTCTCCGTTCGGATTCAGCAAGCTCCGGAAGGCCGCCACCGACGAGGGGCGGTACTCCCGCCGTACGTCAAGCCCTTTCAACAGGGCCTTTTCGACGGGTCCGGAAAGACGAATGCCCATCGCAGCCGGCAACACCAGCGGGTCCGTTACCCGCCGCGAAGGAGCGAAAGGAGGCTCCTTGCCGGTAATCATCCAGTAGAAAACCGCCGCGCACCCGTACACGTCCGCCCGGATGTCGGCTTCTTCCCTGGGGGTGTACCATTCGGGGGCTGCGAAACCGCTCCTCAGCACCAACGGGCGCAACTCCCGTCGGAAAGCAAGCGCCCGGCGGCTCAGGGAGCAGCCCAGCACCACGCTCGATGCGCCGGGGCCCTCCCGGTGTTCGAGGAATATCGTTTCGGGGCCAAGATCGCCGTGGAGGATACCGGCGCCGTGCAGCCCTTCGAGGGCCGAGAGTACCCGTACCAGCACGGCCATCGCCGGCGCTTCTTCCAGCGGGCCGGATTGCGTAGCGATTGCGGCGAGCGACGCCCCGCCGGACGGTTCCCGAACGGCATAGACCGTCCGGTTCGCCTCGATCAGTCCGGCGTACTGAAACGTGTTCGGGAGGGCCGGGCGGGAAAGCAGGCGATACGCTTCCTTGAAATACTCCACAGCGGCCCCGAAAAGCGTGGCGTTGCGCCCGGCATGAGGGATCAAGCACCCCTCCGGGTTTCGGTCCGCCAGCATTCCGGGGGCGAACTCCTCGACGACCACGGATCGTTCCTCCACCCGATCCCAGGCGCGGTATTCCACCCCGAAACCATCCGGCTTGCCCAGGATGCCGCCCAGGGTATACCGGCCGTCCAGCATCGCCCCGACCGGCAGCCCGTCGGACGGGGCCGGACGCTCCGGGTCGAGACCGCAGTACGGACAGGGCTCTTCGTTCCTCCCCTCCCGAAAACAGCCCGGACACCTCAGTATGGTTTCTTCGCTGCGGCCAATCACGTAGGTACTCGCTATTGCTTCCGCTAACTCAAAGCGCCGCAGTGGCAGGAAAACAAAAAATATACATGCGGCCTTACGGATGAACCCCTCACCGATAATAAAGCATTTAGATGCTCTCTGGCAAGGAGCTTCTATGGCCCCGAAGGTTACCAACGACGTTACGCCGGGTTCGATCCGCAGGCAGGCCTGGTGTTCCGATGCCGGAACCTTTACCGGAAACCCTCTGCCCCGTCCGGCGGGTAGTTGTATATCCGGCGGGCGGACGGCCCGGCTATTTTCCAAACCTGCATCAGAACAGGAAGCCGAATGATACGTCGAACACGGTCCCTTCCTCGGAGGCGCCGGCCGTTCCCACTACCATGAAGCGCCGGTACGGGTTGAACCACAAGCCGCCCCCGTACCCTCGGTGCAGCAGCCCGGAGTTTTCACCGTCGGCCCACACCCGGCCGTGGTCCAGGAAGGCAAGCACCCCCAGGGGCCCCCGGGCCACGTACAGGTTCAGGTCGAAAAGCGGCGCCCGGATTTCGGCGTTCGTGTATACGCTGCTGCGCCCGGCAAAGCGTGTCCGGCGGAATCCCCGGAGGTTGTCATTGCCGCCGAGCGTGTTGGCCTGGTAAAATTCGAACCCTCCGATATTCGTGGCGCCGCCGGCCCGTACGGCCAGCATCAGAGGAAGGCCGACCCGCACCGCCCGGTACAGGCTGAGCTCGGAGCGAAGGCGCGTGAACCGGCGGTCGGTGTTGCGCACGCCGAGGTTATAGGAAGCATCTCCGCTCCAGCGGATCCCCGAACCCAGGGAGTCGCGTCGGTCGAGCCGAAGTCCCGTCTCGAAACCAACGTAGTATTTATCCAGGAAATCTTGCGCGGCGAACCCCGAACGCGGGTCGCCTACTTCCCATTCGAAGGGGGGCTCGATGTCGGCGAAGTCGTAGCGGGGGCCAAACCGGAAGTCGAACGGGCCGAACGGCTTCGAAAACGCGGGCGCAAAGCTCATCGTTTGTAACTCGGCCCGGAACCGTTCTCTGGTTTCAGACGAGCCGTCGGTTTCGTTGCCGAGGCCGTAGAAGTGGCGGAACTTGTTCTCCGTTTCGTAGCCCGCCACCATTTCGAGGCTCCAGCCCTGCCAGAAACGAACGACGTGGCCGCTGTAGGTGACGTTGTACCGGCTGCTGTAGGGAGCGTAATTGACCTTCAACGCATGGCGGGCCGCATACGGCTCCTTCCGGAAGCCGCGCCGGGTCATTTTCAGGCCGCCTCCGACGAACAGGCCGTCGCTGCTGTTGTAGGCAAAGGAGGCCAGCGGACCCGTCCGGTCGAACTCGTAGCGATACATGTCGTACCGGTTGATCTCCGGATCGGGGCTCCGATGCACCCGTGATTCGCGGCCCACGGCCCAGGTGTTGCCCGAGCGCGTATCGTACAGATGATTTTTACGCGACGGGCCGCGCACCCGGGAGTGATCGGTAAAGGCATCCTCGCCGTCGCCGCCGATGGCCCGGACCCGTATGCCCTCGCCTGATTTTCCCATGATGATCATCTGGTCGTTGCCGCCCAGCCCGTACAACCGGATTTCTTCCGTCTCCTTGTAATCGAAATGGCGGCGGTACAGCTCCCGGCCGGGCCGGCCGTCTGCTTCGGCGGCCGACATGACCACGACGACATCGCCATCGGGCAGGCGGTTCACCTCGAAACGCTCGTTCTCGTTGCTGCCTACCACATCTACGATGTGGGATATTTTTTCGTAGTACTCGGCGGCGGCCTCAACAAGGATGTCCCGCCGCCCCTTGAGCGTTTCCATGAGCTTCGAGTCGGCCGGCTGCCGCAGGGCCGGGGGCGCCTCCCGGAAGGCCTCCTCGATTACCTCGTCGGTAAGCAGCGTCTGGATTTGCCGGGCCAGCCCCGTCCAGTCCTCCAGGGTAAGCGATGCCGTAAAGCGGCGGTCGAGCTTGGAGCCCTGGTAGTTCAGCCCGGTAATGCTGAAGCCCTCGCTGTAGCTGCCGAATTTGCGTATGTCGTTCAACCCGGAGCGCCGGGCGATTTTCATGAGCCAGCCGTCGAAATCGGCGAAGGCGAAGTCGCGGTCGCGGGGGACGGCGACG
>CBDUBS010000259.1:0-4754 GCA_965365445.1 uncultured bacterium
TTCCCGTAGTTCGGTAGACCCGCCGGGGGTCTTCGGATTGGCACGCGGCAGGCTGCCAACGGGTGCACCGGACGATGGGTTGGCCTGAGACATTCTCCTTACGATTCGGAAGGATGATTTTATGAAGATTACGAATTTTGCCATACGCAACCGCACCAGCATTCTCGTCCTGACGGTCGTATTGACCATCGGAGGGTTGCTGAGCTACCTGTCGATTCCGAAAGAGTCGAATCCGTCGATCGAGATTCCCTACATCGTCGTAACGACGTTGTACCCCGGCGCCAGTCCGGATGACATCGAGTCGCTGATAACCCAGCCTGTCGAGCAGGAGGTGCAGGGGATCAACGGCATCAAGGAAATTCGGTCCACCTCAACCGAGGGCGTTTCCTCCATTGTCGTCGAATTCAACCCCGACGTATCGATCGACGAAGCATTCCAGAAGGTGCGCGACAAGGTGGATGTGGCCAAAGCCGATCTGCCTACAGACGTCGAGGAACCGCTCGTCAACGAAATCGACTTCTCGGAATTTCCGATCATGACGATCAACCTGGCCGCCGATTACCCGCTGGCCCGGCTGAAGGAAGTAGCCGAGGACCTTCAGGAAGAGATCGAGGCGATCCCGAGCATCCTGGAAGTGGACGTCGTCGGGGGGCTGGATCGTGAAGTACAGGTAGATGTGGATCTGAACGCGCTTCAGGGGTACAACCTGACCTTCGTGGATGTCGTAGACGCCATCCAGCGCGAAAACACCAATATCCCCGGCGGTTCGGTGGATGTGGACCGGATGAACTACCTCGTCCGGGTGGACGGTGAGATCGACGACCCGCGTGAAATCGAAAGTCTGGTCATCGATGCACCGAACGGCCGTCCGGTGTACGTCCGGGACGTGGCCTCGGTTGATTTCGGCTTCAAAAAGCGAGAGTCCTACGCCCGCCTGCTGGTCCTGAAGGACGAGGATGAGGAGGGAAGGCTCACGGTGCTGCCGGACAGCGCCGCCAAGATGATGCAAGTCATCAGCCTAAACGTGAAGAAGCGCTCGGGCGAAAACATCCTCGAAGCCGCCGCGGCTGTCGAGGCGGAGCTTGCCCGGTTCCCCCTCCCGGCGGGCACCCAGGCCGTGATTACGGGCGACCAGAGCATTTTCGTCGAGAACATGGTGACCGACCTGGAGAACAACATCATCAGCGGCCTCATATTCGTCGTCGGCATTCTGTTGTTCTTCCTGGGGGTGCGCAACGCGTTGCTGGTGGGCATCGCCATCCCGCTATCGATGTTCGTGTCGTTCATCGTTTTCCAGACGCTCGGGTACACGCTGAACTTCATCATTCTGTTCAGCCTCATCATCGCGCTGGGTATGCTGGTGGATAACGCCATCGTCATCGTAGAGAACATCTATCGTTACCGGACGGAGGGGTATTCCAAGTTCGAGGCGGCCCGGCTTGGCACAGGGGAGGTCGGTGCGGCCGTCGTGTCGTCCACCGCGACGACGGTTGCCGCATTCGCCCCGATGATGTTCTGGCCGGGCATCATCGGCGAGTTCATGAGCTACATGCCCCTGACGCTCATTATTACGCTTTCGTGCTCCCTTTTCGTTGCCATCGTCATTAACCCGGTCATCACCGGGCTGTACGTAAAGCTCGAGAACGAGGAGTCGCGTCCCATGCCGAAGCGAGTGAAATACGTTATCGCGGGCGGCATCGCCCTGCTCGGCGTGATGCTGGCGTTCGCCAACTGGAAAACCCTCGTCGTGCTGGCCGTCGGAGCGCCCCTGTTGTATCTGTTGCACACGCGGCTGTTCAAGCCCTTCGGCGACCGTTTCGTACAACAGGGCCTGCCCCGGGTGATCGACCGGTACCGGAGCTTTCTGAACTGGATGCTGGAGCGCGATTACACCGGCCGGCGGGCGCTCCTCAAAAACACGCTGGCGCTGGGCGCCCTGACGGTCGGCGTCGTGCTGGCTATTCTGGGCGGCATCGTCTCGAGCCTGGCCGGGCAGACGGCGGGCATGATCCTGCTCGTTCCGGGCGGCATACTGGCCGTCGTCGGCATTATCGGGGTACTGTTCCACACGTTCGAGAGCATCTATCTCGGCGGCAAGCAGAGCGTCAGGATCGGCCTCGTCTTCGGGGCGATCATGTTCACCATACTCGGGCTGATGTACCTGAGCCCGCGCGAGGTCGAAATTTCCTCCATCATCGAGCTGATGTTGCTTCCGGCGCTGGTCATAGGAATCGGGCTTCTGGGAATGCTGCTGAACCGAAAGAAACGGTCCACGCTCGTCCTGACGGATAACCGCGCCCGGTTGCTGAACGGTTCACTCGGAGCGTTCGTCCTCATCATCATCATGTTCGTGCTCGTCCCGACAGGCGTGGTCTTTTTCCCCACGACCGACCCGGGTATGGTGAGCGTTACCATGGAGGCGCCGCTGGGCACCAACATCGAAACGAGCAACCGGACGGCGGAGGACCTGGAAACGCGCCTGACGCGGCTGCTCGACGAGTACCCGGAGGTGCGGGGCAACGTCAAGAACCTGCTCGTCAACGTAGGCGTCGGGGGCGACATGACGTTCGGCGGCGGCGCTTCGGGACCGGAGCGAACCCGCGTGACCATTAACATGGTGGATTACGCCGACCGGGTGGAGTCGAGTGCGATCACGCTCGAAAAGCTGCGTGCGGGCGTTCAGGGCATACCGGGCACCGAACTGGAGTTCAAGCAGGAGGAAATGGGTCCTCCGACGGCGGCTCCGGTCAACATCGAGATTTCGGGTGAGGACTTCAGCGAAATCGTCCGGATTACGGACGACATCAAGCAGCGGCTGACCCGGGCGGCGGAATCGGGAGAGATTCCCGGCCTGGTGGATATTTCGGATAATCTGAATACGGGGCGTCCGGAGTACCAGGTGCATATCAACCGGGAGCGGGCGGCGCAGTTCGGGCTCAACACCAGCCAGATTGCCACCACGATCCGGGCCGCGATTTATGGCGCCGAAGCCGGAAAGTACCGCACCGGAGAGGATGAGTACGACATCGTGGTGCGGCTGCCCGAAGTCCAGCGGCAGAGCCTGGAGAGCCTGCAAAACCTGACCATCCTATACGAAGGGCAACAGATACCCGTAGTAGCCGTAGCCGATTTCGAGCTTTCCGGCGGGCTGGGATCGGTGACGCGCCTGGATCTGTCGCGTGTGGCTACGGTTACCGCCGAAGCCGCGCCGGGGTATAACGGGCCGGAAGTGCTGGGCCGGGTACAGACGTACCTGAGCGAGTACCGGGAAAACCTCCCACCCGGTTACACCATGGAGTATACGGGCGAGAACGAGGAGCAGCAGGAAAGCTTCGGGTTCCTGACGACGGCGCTCCTGATCGGCGTGGCGCTGATCTTTATGATCATGGTGGCGCAGTTCAACAGCGTCAGCGCGCCGTTCATCATCATGGTAGCCGTCGGCCTGAGTATGATCGGCGTACTCCTCGGGTTGATCCTGACCCGGACGCCGTTCGGGCTGTTCACGTTCATCGGCATCATCAGCCTGGCCGGCATCGTCGTCAATAACAACATCGTGTTGATCGATTACGCCATGCAACTCCGGGCCAGGGGCATAGGAAAGCGGGAAGCCATCATCGAATCCGGCGCCACCCGGCTTCGGCCCGTGCTGCTTACCGCGCTTACGACCGTGCTGGGCCTCATCCCGCTGACGTTCGGCATCAACATCGATTTCGTGGGGCTGCTTACCGATTTCGCTCCCAACTTCCAGATCGGGTCGGAAAACACGCAGTTCTGGGGGCCGATGGGCACCGCGATCATCGCCGGTCTGACGTTCGGCACCTTCCTGACCCTGGTCATCGTACCGGTCATGTACTCGGCTTTCGACTCGGTAGGTATCCGCATGGGCCGCCTCATGGGCAAGCACACCGCCGAGGAGGATGCCTATACATCCAGGATTCCCGTGGGCAATGAGCCATACGAGGACGGGTATCTCGAAACCTATGAGCCGGAAGTAGGCGGAGACGGGACGCGGAACGGCGAGATGGAAGAACGCAAACCCGAGAACCGGTTCTGAAGCACCCCACACTTGGCAACCGAGCGCCGTTCATCCGTTGGATGGGCGGCGCTCGGTGCGTTCCGGAAGCATCTGCCCGATCTGTAACGACGCGGAATCATCCGGACCGGGTTGTTGCATGGATCGCCCGACGCGCGTAACCTTGCAGGTTTACTACTGGCTACCGAATCTGCCGGCTTCAGGACCCTATGAAAAACCTATCGGATTTTGCCGACGCTCACCTCCGAACGTTCACGCGCCCTCCCGTCCCCTCTCCGGAAGCCATTCGAGACGTATACCTCATCGGTATATGCGGCACGGGCATGGGCTCGCTGGCGGGATTGCTCCAGCAATCGGGGTACCAGGTTCGCGGCTCCGACGAAGCGGCTTACCCTCCGATGAGCACCCGGCTGGCCGAAATGGGCATTCCCGTTCTGGAGGGGTTCGATGCCGCTCACCTCGAACCGCGGCCCGATCTGGTGGTGGTCGGCAACGCCTGCACCCCCCTGCATCCGGAAGCGGCCTATGCCAGGGAACACCGGTTGCCGCAGCTCTCCCTTCCGGAGGCCCTTTCTCACTTTTTCCTGAACCAGAGGCGCTCGCTCGTCATTGCCGGCACGCACGGAAAGACGACGACGACCGGGATGCTGGTGCAGGTGCTGCGCGAAACGGGTCTGGATCCCGGCTTCCTGGTGGGGGGCGTCATGGTGAACGGCAACAT
>CBDUBS010000260.1:0-4728 GCA_965365445.1 uncultured bacterium
AGCGGTAGCGATGTGGAGGGCGTCGAGGGCGACTTCGAGGGCGCTTCGGTCGTCGGGGTCCTCGCGGTCGTTGTCGGTGTCGTAGATCATGGCGTTATGGTGGGTTGTTTGGACTCGGCGCGGGTGCGGAGCCATTGGGAGCGTTCAACGGCTTCGAGGAGGATGTTGCGCACCCAGGTGCTCATGTCCACGCCGGCGTAGGCGGCTTCGATGCGCACCTCGCGCTTGACGTCCGGGGGGAGACGCACGTGTATCCACTCGGCGGGGTACTCTTCGGCGGCATTGTTTTCCATGGTTCGGCTCATGTATCTTGTGGCACGGTGTTACTTATGAGGGCAACGGGCTATGGGAAAGCGGTTCAGGGTGTACGTGGGATGCGGGTTTACCTTCGAGGTGGAGGCGGCTTCGGCGGAGGCGGTGCGCCGCCGGATCGAGGCCGCCGCCGGGCTCCTCGGGGAGGGTTTTTGGGTGCGCCCGGAGGCGGTGCATGTCGTTCGGGAGGTTGCGGAGGAGGCGGCCGATACGGAGGTTATCCGGTTCTGAGGGCCTCGATGAGGCTTCGGGCGGCCCGGCGGCCGATACGCACCATGGAGCCGCCGCCTGTACCGGAGAGGATGAGGAGGCCGCCGGCGTCGTTTATTTTTTTGACGGCTCCGCCTTCGGCCTGGTACTCGGTGAAGTCGTGCTCGTCGGAGCATTTGACCAGGAGCAAGGCGTCCCGGTGGACGCAAACGGTGTCGGTGACGATGAATTCGGCGTTTTCCATATAACCCGTGCTGGCGTGTTTGTGTGACACGGGTTAGTATAGTTCAATATTGAACGTCTGTCAATATATGAGCTGAATAAAATTTCAATTGTTGTCATGGCAGAGATAGATGAAGTGCGTGTTCGGCTCTGCACGCTCAGAGACGATCATTTCGGCGGCATAGAGGCAGAGATGGCGCGTAGAACGGGCATTGCGAGGCCCACGCTTCATAATATCCTGAGCGGTAAGACGAAGGCGATAACCGCAGATCAGATCTTGGCTGTGTTACAGACAACAGGGACGTCTGCGGACTGGCTACTATTTGGAAGTGAGCCACGGTTCAGAATTGAACAGGAGCAGAAGGCCCAGAACCGTATGCCGGATGTGGCTGACTTAGTGACGCGGTGGAGGGGTGAGGAAGATTCAGTTCAACCGGTTCCCGACCCAGAGCGGATCATCACTCCTTTTCTGGCGCTCGAAGCTGGGGGTAGAAAGATGCTGGAGATCTCGCTGATTACTCAAGGGAGCACAGAGGCGATTACTATCCCCATTCAGATTACAGGTTTGGGAGATGGAAATACGGATATGCAAGGTGACTGACTCGGGCTTTTCCATCGGTCGGGCTTGATATGTGTGAACCAGTGTGCGGCGGATAATATGGGGTAGTGGATTGAAAAGCGCAACACGCACCAGAAAATCACGAGCAGTTGGCTGAGATCTTAAAATCAGGGTGACAAAATGAAGCGATTGGTACTATTGATGGTGCCTCTGCTGATGGGGTCTACGGCGTGGGGGCAGTCATACGACGAAATCATTGCGGCCTATCCCGATGCCGTAGAGGCAGCCCCGATTGCGGATGACGTTCCGGTATACGCCAAGCCCAGCTCGATGGCTGCGGTCGTGGCTCATCTGAAGCAAAACGAAACCCTCCTGGTGTTTGAGAAGAAGGGGCCGTTCTATGCCGTGGCCGACCTGGAAGAGGGGTTTTTAGGATATGTGGCGGCAAAGCAACTGGATTTCATGGACACGTTTGAACAGGCCGTAACGCCTTCACATATCCAGCCGGGTTTGGCACCCGCTGGTGGGGATTCCGATGCCTTTATCGCAATCGCCCGTGCCCATTCCTCGCTTACGGCGATGAGAGGTAAATACAATAAAACGAAGGTGCTCAGGGACGCTGCTACATATGCTCCCGAAGTAGCTGTATACAGTAAGAAGGACACTCTTTTCGCTTATGCGCTGCATAACGATTTCTATGCGATAGCTACCCGGCAAAAGGGACATATAGGGTACGTACACAAACGCCTTCTGATCAGTCTGGATGCCGGCAAAGAACCCACTACGGAGGCCGGCTACAAGGATCCATCCTTCGCCCAGCTCTGGAGCTTGTTCGTGCCGGGAGGAGGACATATTTACAGCGGAGAGAACGGCGCCGGTGTTGCGCTTCTTCTTACCTCGTTAGGGGCTACGGCCGCAGGGTATGCCGTTGCCGCCGGCTCGGTAGAGGCCGAATGCACATCAACGGGACGCGGATTGAATTACACCGTCAATTGCACGGATAACACGAACTGGACGGCGCTCTATGTGGGGGTCGGGGTATCGGCGTTAGCCTGGGTGGTGGGCCTGGCCGATGCACGGCCTTCGGCGGCGCGAATGAACCGTAAGCATGGGGCGACGGCTCCGAGGCTTGCGCTGTACGGAAGGGGCCGGGGCGCGGCGCTGGCCGTTCGGTTTTGAAGTAGGGTGCGGATGTACGAGGGGTGAGCGGCTGACCTGGTCAGCCACGGGGTATGGTCCAAAGGTTGACGCGGGCGGCGCCGGTTGGTACGGACCGGCCTGGTGATGGGCCTGCTGCGGTGGGGCGGTAAGTGGCGGGAAAGGTGGTGAGGGGTGAGACAACGTTCTCTCTTCAAAAATTTCTTGTAACCACACTTAAGGCCATTGAACTTGAAGACGATTATGCCGTATAGTTGGTACCGCATATGGAACCAAGGTCGGCGCTGCGTCGCTTTTTGCCCTATTCGTCATGCCAAAATGCGATAAGCTACTGACCAAGGCTCGGGAGTCCCCATCGAACCTGCGGTACGAGGAACTGTGTGCTCTGGCGGCATGCTGGGGTTATGAGCCCAAAAAAGGTGGAACAGGGTCTCATCGAAAGTGGAAACATCGAGACTTTAAGCTTCCAGCACGGTATGCCATGCTGGTTTTTCAGGACAACAAGGGGAAGGCGGTTGATTATCAAATCAAGCAGTTGTTGGAAGCTATCGCTGTTATCGAAGAGCAGCATCCGGGTTGTTATCCGGTGTGATTGTCCTGGTGATCGAGCGGGAATAAAGAAATGTTGGATCACTACTGACGCCGGCTCGCGGGCCTGGGCGTTTTAATCTTTATCGCTTACGATTATGCGTAAATCAAATTATGGGATTGAGTTGGTGTGGGATGAGCGTGACAAAGGCTACATAGCTCGTTGTGCATCATTTCCGGACCTGTCGGCTTTTGGGAGTACCCGTGAAGAGGCGCTTCGAAACGGAGAAGCGGTGCTGGATATGTTTATCGAAGAATATGAGGAGGAGGGTATTCCTCTGCCGGAGGCGCATCTGCCGCTGCATTACAGCGGGCAACTCCGTTTGCGGATGCGAAAATCGCTTCATGCTGAATTGGTTCGTCTTGCTACGTATGAAGGCGTGTCTCTGAATACGCTTATTAATGACTTCTTGAGCGAGCGGGTTGGCGCCAGGAGTGTTGCTGGTTATTCGTGGACACGAGATAGTAGAGCAACTGCCGATGTGGTATCGTCTGCTCCGCTGCATTTTCCCGCTTTTTTAAGCGGGAAAAGGATCTATTCCAAGCACTCCGAAACGTACCAGGATCCGGTTTTGCGGGACATCTATTCTCGCGAGCAAGAGACAGCAAGCGCTGAATATTGATTATCACTTCGTCGCTATGGCACGTTATCTATGGTCGGTTCCCTGCCTTCAGGTGTTGACTGACCGCGAAACCAACGCGGTTAGCCTGCTCAATGTCGTGGAGGGATTTCAGGTACGAAAACTTCCTGGCGAGTTGCCGCCGGTAATGGTGGCAACTCTCTGGAGACGGGAAAGGCCAGGAGAAAAGATGTACGTTCAGGCGAGGCTTATATCTCCCACCGAGGAGGAGCTATATGCGAAAAAGACCGATGAACTGAATTTTGGAGATTTTCTTCACTACCGGGTAAACATCCAGATAGCCGGGGTACACGTTTCTCAGGAGGGTGAATACACTATTGTTTTAGAGTATATAGCAGCTGATGATGCAGGGGGTGAGTCTGAGCCTGTACGTAAAGCGCAATTTCCTTTGTTGCTTAGCCTTTTTCAGGAAGATATTAAGCCGCGAGATTATCGCAAGCGGGTTGAACCGTTGTTGGAGGCCCCATCTCCGCAGCCTGCCGGAGTTGCGAAGAAGGGAAGGAAGAAACGTAAAGAAGGGTGATTGAACACATTTCAGCAGCCCGGTCTAACCAACCGGGCTTTTTTTTGTCGCTTAGGGTACTGCGTTCTCGCCTGTTCTCTTACAAAGGCATTAGCGGATAGAACATCCGCGCACGTTTAGACGTGCCGGGCGCGAAGGCGGCGTACCGCCCGGCGGTGAAGTAGACCAGTACGCGCGTAGGGGGCGCACCTCTATTTTTTGATCTGGTTTGTTCGCATATTGGCCGTATTGCCGATGCCTTGGCCCCGCATGAGGTCCACAACAAGGGCAAATCCATGCTACCTCCTTACACTGCACAGGCGGTTGCCAACTTCTTCATTGATCGGGCGAGGTGCGAAGGCTCGTCCGTTTCGCCCATGAAGTTGCTCAAGATCGTCTACTACGCGCATGGATGGCACCTCGCGCTGCGGGGTACACCTCTTATCGTTGACCCTGTGGAGGCTTGGCCGTACGGGCCGGTGATTCCCTCTCTCTATCACGACTTGAAGAGTTACGGCTCCAGCCGGGTAACGAAG
>CBDUBS010000261.1:0-4720 GCA_965365445.1 uncultured bacterium
CGCCCCGGTAAGCAGGCGCGAAAGGTTGGCATAGCCCTCCCGGGAAGCGGCCAGCAATACGAGCGGCGCTCCGTCCACCGCCACCTCCGCCCCGAAAATCGGGCGCACGCCGGCACGCCGGCACGCGACGGCAAACCGCACCAATCCCTGCACGCCGTTCACGTCCGTGAGGGCGAGCGCTTCCTGTCCGGCCCTCCCCGCCGCTTCGGCCAACCGCTCGGGCGAGGAGGCTCCGGCGAGCAGCGAATACCACGAGCGGGTGTGCAGATGGGCAAACGGCATGGGGCGAGCGGGTTAGTCCAGAACGGTCGCCAGGAACCATTGGCCCTCACGTTCGAAGACGTCGAGGATGCCCCGGGCCGTCTCCAGCCGGTAGTACGTGCGCCGCTCCTCCTGCTCCCACCACCGGCTGCGGAGCGTCCACGTCTCCAGCACGCGCTCCACGGCCAGATTTCGCACCCGGCAGGGCATGCCCTCCCGGCACGCGACAGATATCGGAAGGAGGCGGCGTTTCATACAGACTTCCTCCTTCGCCGTCCTTTCGGGGCCTCAGTAGGATACGGCTCGAAACGCACCGCCTCGTCCTCAAAGACGGCGTGCGGGGCAACCACCGCCCGGAGCGCCGCTCCCGGGAACGTGCGTTCGAGCGCCCGGGCGGCCTCATGCAGCGGCGGACGCGTGAAGAAAAGCGAGCGCTGCACCGGAGCGACCGCCTGCAAGGCGCCCAGTTCCAGCACCACCGAGGACGTCTCGTACCCCTCCTGCGCCCGTTCCATCAGCAGCGTCAGGGCCGTCTGCGCCAGGCGGCGCGCTTCCCCGACGGCCTCGGGCAGCACCCGGCACGCCAGACGGAGCGCGGCGCCCCCGGGCGCATGGATCGCCAGGGTCACCCTCCGGCACCGCCCGGAGCCCAGGCTCCGGACGGCTTCCTCCGCCAGGTGGCGCACTACCGGCACGACCTCACCCGCATCGGCCACAGGCCAGTCGAAGTCGTAGCTTACGCGTACCACCGGCGGCGGCGCGTAGAGCCCTACGGGGAGCTCGTCCCCCGGATGGAGCAGGTCGAAAAGACGCGTGCCCTCCGGGCCGAACTGGGCCGACAGGCGCCGCCGTAGCAGGCCGCTCACGCCCAGCAGGTCGGGGTAGCCGAACAGGCGCAGGCGTTCCACCATATCGTCGGAGAAACCGAAGTCGGCCAGCGTCTCCACCGACACCCGGGCCAAGAAGGAGCGCACGGCGGAGGACGCTACGGGAAGCACGCTGCCCGGGCCCGCTTTCACCGCCGCCAGATGCGCCGACGAGCGGTGCGAAGCAAACCCGGCGCTTGCCCCCCACGGGCGCACGAGCGGCAGGACGGCTTCGGGGCTCAGCCCGGCGAAAAAAGCCACGCCCGGCCGCAGGGGTTCGATGAAGGGGGTGAGGCGGTTCAGCCCGGCAAGCACGTCCTCCCAGACGGCCTGCTCGAGGTGACGATCACGGAGACAGAGGCGAGCCTGGGGCAGGAGAGCCGAAACGCGGGAAGCAGGCATACCGGGAAGGACGCCGGCGCGCCGGGCGCGTCGGCAGACGGCCGCCACCCGTCCACCGCTCAGTATGGCCAGGGGTCTGGTTTCGCCTCCGCCGCGGCGATAGGCGAAAACGGGCAGGTTGGAGAAGAATAAACAACCGAAGCGCATGAAAGCCGCTGAAAGGGAACGCCGTTATACATATGTTCATACAATATGAAGTAATGGTACTACGAACAAAGTCACGACGCAAGAGGTGCGACTGCATTTTCGGCGAGATAACAGTATCTGGACGGGCGGCTACCTATAGGGGCCGAAATTCTCCAGATGGTCCGTGGTTGTTCAGCAAGACAAATCGATAAGCGATCCGGGCGAACGGCCCATCACCAAGACGTGATCTTCTCCCGGCCTATCGCCATCGAAAAGAAGGAGAGACCAAAACGGCGCTCGTCTTCGACGTGAAGCCATCGCCCGGGGTGGCCTACCCCTGGCAAAGCCACCGGACTAGTGCCGCCGCTTATTCACCTGCCGCACCGTATAATTCAGAGCAAAGCCAGCAAATTCTGATCCACGCGGGAGCAAAGGCGGGGGTATAGCAGCGGGTTGCTCTCCCGGAATATCGCACCCTGAATTACGTTTTTCGCTTCTTTGCCTGCACGCGAGGCGCTCTCTGCATACGGGCCTTTCTGGCCGACGATGCGGACGGGGGGGCGGTATTGGCCGAAACAGTTGTGCCTGATGCAAGCTCTGAATGGAAAGCCCACCAGGTAACCTTCCATATCGAGCGGCCCCTTACACGGCGCCACCTGGAGCGGTATGGGGTAGCCCGGGTGGGGGTAATCGTGGAAGGCAGTCTCTTCATTGACTCGGCTACGCTTTTCCCAGAGGATGCGATAGAGGGCGTATACAATCCCGAAACGCTCGCCCATATCCGAAACTACCGGCCTACTCTCATCCGGTAGCCTGGAGGCAACTTTACCAGCGGCTACCACTGGCGCGATGGGATCGGCCATCCCGATTCACGCCGTACTCGTCCCAACGCGGCATGGGGCGGGCTGGTCTCCAACGAGGTGGGCACTGATGAATGGCTCCGATTCAGCGAACTGGCTGGCCTTGAACCTGTCATAGGCGTCGGCTTTGGCCGCATCACGCCGGAGGAAGCGGCCGACTGGGTTGAATATTGTAATGGAGCCGTCACGACGCCCATGGGAGCGCTGCGGGCGGCCAATGGCCACCCGGAACCCTATGGAGTGATCTACTGGGGTATTGGAAACGAGGTATACGGCTCCTACCAGATCGGACATACCGACGCCCGAACTTATGCGGAAGGGTTTCTTCGCATGGCCGAAGCGATGAAACAACGCGATCCTTCGATCCAGGTAGCCGCCGTCGGCCTTGGAGTGCATAACGACTACCGCAAGCAATCCCCGGATTGGAATCAGCAGGTGCTCGGCATCGCCGGTCCGGCCATCGACCTGCTCGACGTACATTACTACGTATACGGCCCTGACCGGGAATGGCTGGGCATGGACGGCCCTGTTCCCATTCGCCGGGCGCTGCTGGCTTCCGGCGCCCGCCTGGAAGCGTACTACGATTTCCAGCGCGTACTGCTCTCCCAAAACCCCCACATTGGACTGGTGCACTACGAATGGGCCGTGCTGCCGCGCGTGCGTGAACTGGGCGCATCCCGCCAGACGTTCTTCAATGCGTAAGCCACCGCCGGGCAGTATAACGTTTTCTTTCGTAACGGCGACATCCTGCGGCAGGCGGCTCTTCACAACTTCAGTTATTTCGTCAACCCGGTAACCGCGCACGCCGAGCCGCCCAACCCGCGCTCCGAAATCGGAAAGCTTTACCGCTCTTTCGTCGGCGCACGTTTGGCCGACGTACAGGTGAGCGGCCCTGTCCTTCGGGTCGATACCGACTATCCCGAGATCGGCCCTATTGGCCTGGCGGCGGATATGGATGCTGTGGCAATGCTCAATGATTCCGGCATGGTGCATATCGTGCTGCTGAACCGCAACGAGCGCCGAGGTCTGGATGTTCAGGTACGGCTACAGGGATTAGTACGCACCGAACAGACTCAAGGACGGCTTTACCAGAGCGACGCCCCGTTCCGACCCGTGACATGGAAGGAACCGGGCGCTGCGTTCGTCCGACCCGTGCGCATTTCAAACCTCACTGCAAACGAATTGCGCGTTCGCTGCCCGGCCCTGAGCCTGGTGTACCTACGCCTACCCGTCGGACGATAAGGTTGTCGCGTACTGTCGGCGCCCGTTGCCGCGCACTCATCCGACGGAGGACGAAATACAACCCCCTTCCGCGAACTCGGGGCCACGCCCTGCATATGTTGGAAGAAGGTCTGGATGTGCGGCTGATGGGGCGCGGCCGGTGGCCGATCAGGTCGTGTAGCTTCATCCAAAAAGCATCCAGTGGTTTTTCAGGCGGCAGCCCGGCCGTTTGCAATATAGGCTCAAACCCGGCATCGGACATGATCCGTCCGACTGCTTCCGTCCATACATTAGCGATTTTCCTGGGCAAGAATCTGTTCCTGCAGGGCGCCAAGGAGAAGTGATGTTATGCAAAAGGGGAAACGCAATCGGCGCTTCTGATTTGTCTCGCGCGAGACATCGCAATGCCAGAGGCCATTCGGCCCCTCACTCGGCAAAGCCCTACGGGCACGACGGGTCCTGTACCGGTCCGGAAGGCTGAGGAGGGGCCGGAAAATTCTGTTCGGGACGGCAAAAAAGAAGCGAGTCCTCTCCTGTTGTCCGTACTACTATTTCGCCTCGCAAAAATATTCGCTCCGACCCCTCGTTTCCAGGCCGATTTCGAGGGTTAGCCTCCCGTTCTCCGTTTTTTGGTCCGTCTTGCATCCGGCGCTACACTGCGGCCACGTTCAACGAAGCCGCAGACGAAACCATGAGCCAGAAAACGGAAGCAACGACAGGCCGTGCCTACATCCCGAAACGCATGACCGGAACCAGAGCCCAGCACACCTTCATCCGCCAGTTAACGTCGGGTTTCCATCCCCATAGCGTCCGCTTCTTTTGTCATCTCCTCATGCCCGGACCCAAAGCCCTGAACAAGCGCCAGGGGTGGGCGCCGGTATCGGCCCGCCTGATACGGCGGGAAGTCCGCAAAGCGGAAATCCTACGGCTCCAAAAAGAGGGGCTCATCGAGATAAGACCTCACTCCATCTCCGGCCGCAAAAG
>CBDUBS010000262.1:0-4615 GCA_965365445.1 uncultured bacterium
GGCCGGCGGCCTTCAACCGCACGCCGCAGGCGGCGTTCAAAAAAACCCCTATCTACCTCCTCTTCCTCCCCATACGTCCACATGCGCACGCGCACCTGCGACTGCGGCGAGTACGCCCCCCGCCCCAGCATACCGCCATCCGCCGCCCGCACCTCCACGGTATCGCCGGGTCGGGGCCTCCCTTCGATGCGGTTTACGGCGCCGGAGAACACCCAGGGGTGGCGGCGGCGCACCGACTTCTCCCGCCCCGGTTTCAGGTAAATGGTGGAGGACATGATCCGGTCAATCCAATAAATCGTGTTAATGAGGGCGAAAAAATAAAACCCTGGCTGCGTGGTCACGCCGCCTCCAATGTACATCATTCCGGCTCCCGGGACAGGCTCCCGCTGGGAGTCAACCGGCCAGAAAGCTGTAGTACACCAGTATGAGGCCCCCGAAGATGATGCGGTACCAGGCAAACCCCGCGAAGCTGTGGTTCGAAACGAACGCTACGAACGCCTTCACGATGACGAGCGCCGAGATGAACGACACGAGAAACCCCACCGTAAAGGTAGGCAGATCGCCGGCGCTCAGGAAATCGCGGCTCTCCCACAGGTCGAACAGGGTAGCGGCAATCATGACCGGCACGGCCAGGAAAAACGAAAACTCGGTGGCCGCCAGCCGGGAGCAACCCAGGCCGTACGCGCCCATGATGGTGGCCCCCGACCGGGATACGCCGGGGAACAGGGCGAGCACCTGCGCCAGACCGATCCCGAAGGCCGTGCGGATGGGTATGTCGTCCACGTCGGGGACGCGCACGGTAGGCTTCCAGCGCTCGATGATCAGGATGGCCACTCCGCCGACCACCAGAGCCCAGGCCACCGTATACGGGTTGAACAGGTACTCCTTGATCCAGTCGTGTATCACGAAGCCGATGGCGGCGGCGGGTACGAACGCCACGGCCAGGTTGATGATGAGGCGGCGGCTCTGCTCGTTGTGCGTCCACGTACCGAATACGGACATCACCTTCTCCCGGTACAGCCACACGATGGCCAGGATGGCCCCCAGCTGAATGAATACGGTGAACGTCTTGGCGGATTCTTCGGTATACCCCAGCCAATCGCCCACGAGGATGAGATGCCCCGTTGAGGATACCGGGATGAACTCGGTTGCTCCTTCCACGAGGCCGAGGATAAGCGCCTTCAGTAACTCATAAAAATCCATGACGGTCGTAACCACTGTCTTCTATACGATAGAGGGCGCGGGAGAATACGTATTTCCTGCGGCATGTGCACAGGGCAAACGAAACGATTGAGGGCCGGGACGCCGCCGGGATGCAACGATCTCTCGACCCGGACGGCCCTCGCGGTATGGCCCCCGACTTTATTCGCTAAGGAAAGGCCGGGGCCGTTGCAACCCACGCCCCTGCTCTCCAACTTGTGCGGCCGCCGCTGACACATAGGCCGCCGCTATTATACAGGTGCCGTCGAATGCGCAAACCGCCTCCCTTGAAGAAGCTCGGGTTGTCGCCGGGTTCGCTGGTTTACTCGGGCGACCTGGCTTCGAGTTCCGTTCGGGCCACCATCTTCGATTTCAGCGAGAACACGCTGGAGGAACGGGCTTTGTCCTCCAGCGAAGAAACGCTGCTGTTCGCCGGGCGGGATACCGTCTCCTGGCTCGACATCGAAGGGGTGCACGACGTCGAGCTGGTTCGCCGGGTAGGAGCCCTTTTCGGGATTCACCCGCTCACGCTCGAAGACATCGTAAATACCCACCAGCGTCCCAAGTTCGAGGAATACCCGGACTATGCATTCATGGTGCTGAAAATGCTCCATTACGATCATGAGGCGTGCGAGGTGTCGGTGGAGCAGGTGAGCCTGGTGCTGGGTCACAACTACCTCATTTCCTTCCAGGAGGCGAAAGAGGGCGATGTATTCGACCCCGTCCGGAACCGGCTGCGGGAAGGCCGCAACCGCCTGCGGACCTCCGGGGCGGATTACCTGGCGTACGAACTGATGGACCTGATCGTGGATCACTACCTGAACGTCCTGGAAGGCATCGGAGAGCACATCGAGTCCATCGAGGACGAAATAACCCGGGACCCCAACCCGGCCCTGCTCCGCCGCATCAACCGCTTGCGCCGGCAGGTCATCTTTCTGCGCCGGTCGATCTGGCCGCTGCGGGACGTATTTACGAACCTCGAACGAAGCACCCTCCCGTTTCTGTCGAAGGAAAACGCCGTTTACATCCGGGACGTATACGACCACACGGTCCGGACCATGGAGATCATGGAATCATCCCGCGAACTGCTCGCTTCGATGCTGGAGTTGTACCTGAGCAACCTGAGCCTGCGAACGAATGAGGTAATGAAGGTGCTGGCCGTGATTTCCACCATCTTCCTGCCGCTGACGTTCGTGGCGGGCATCTACGGCATGAACTTCAACACCGAAGCGTCGCCGTACAACATGCCGGAACTGAACTGGCCCCTGGGTTATCCGTTTGCCCTGGGTATCATGCTGCTCATCTTCCTGGGCATGATCGTGTTCTTCAAACGGAAAGACTGGTTTTAGAAAGCGCACGTGGGGCGTCTGCGTTACACGCCTGTTTTGCGCCCGGCACTCCTACGGCGCCGGTACTTCCAGATCCCGGCATATTTTGCGCGCCAGATAGTCGTTTATCACCCGGTGCCGAGGCACGGCCGAGGTCTTGAGCGCCTGTCGGTTGATAAAGATCGTGTGGTTACCACCCTCGCGAAGTTGCTCGCAGCCGTGCTTTTCCAGATGCCGCACCAGATCTCGGCGATTCATGCCGCGTTCGGCATGTTGAATGGTTCACGGACAACGTCCTCTCCGACCAACCCCTCTTCAGCCAATACACGATTGGCTTCCAATACGAGAGCAACAGCCTCTTTCAGATTTTCTCGTGCTTCATCGAGCGTCTGACCCTGGGTATTGGCCCCAGGAAGTTCCTCGATGAAGGCGATGTAGCCTTCAGGCACCTGTTTGAATACGGCAGTTAGTTTCATGCGAGTAGAAGATACAGGTGAGATCGCCGTCATATTCCGGTTTCGAACGCTAGAGGCGTCCTATTGTTTAGCATCGTATCCATATAACGCCGAATTCCCGATCATGTCGCGCCGCGTAGGGGAGCGCAGCGGAAGGACCAGTGCGCTCCCCGCCGCGTATCACTGGGGCATAGCGACCTCATCGTACTGCAATACGCCGAACACGGCTCCGGCGGGATCGGCGAGAACGGCATACCGGCCCATGCCCGGGATGGGCGCCACGGGAGCCAGCGTTTTCCCTCCGTCGGCCTCCGTGGCCGTCACGGCGGCCTCGATATCCGTTACACTGAAGTACGAAAGCCAGTGGGGAGGAACGCCCTCCATATCCTGCTGAAGCGGCATCATACCGGCCATCATCTCGCCGCCCTCTGAAAAGATGGTATACGGCACGCCCCCCATGTCGCTCGTTTCAGCCGACCAGCCGAACAGGTTGCTGTAGAACACCTTCGCCGATTCGGCCGCGGGGGTCGCCAGTTCGATCCAGCATACCCGTCCGGGGGCGTTCGACAGGCCCGTCCCCTGAACCGGGTTCGGCTGCCAGAGGGCGAAGTACGCACCCGTGGGGTCCTGGATGTACGCCACGCGGTCTACATGCTCTACATCGTACGCCTCCGGCCCGGCTACCTTACCTCCGAGGTCTTTTGCGCGTCCGACCGCCGCTGCGAGGTCGGCCACCTGAATGTACGGCAGCCAGTGGGCCGGTACGCCCTGAGCCCGCTGGTCCTCACACAGGGTAAACATGCCGGCTACGTTTTGTTCGCCGGCCTGGAACATGGTGTAGGGCATTTCGGAGGCATTGGCCGCGCGGACGGAATTCCATCCAAACAGCCTTCCGTAGTACCTCGTCCCGGCCTCCTCATCGGTCGTGGCGAGCTCTACCCAGCAGAATCGTCCGGGCGCGGGGGTGATTTCCATAGTGCGGCCTCCAGAATATTTAGGAATGATGAAGAACCACGATACGGCGGCTTCGCTGACAACCGCACGTCAGTGGTTCAACGGGGGGTGATTTTTTTCGGGGTTGGGGCACTCCGCATGGTACGGGTGGCTAATGCCCCGTCGGGGCGCCGGCCGATCAGAATGTGTATCGCCCCAGTTCGTCCCCCAGGGCAACATCCCGGCAGTGGAGGCGGGCTTCGGCCAGGTCCCCGTCGCGGATGCCGGGGGGCAGGTGGACGAGCACCAGGCGGGAGACGCCGGCCCGGGCGGCGATCCGGGCGGCCCCGGCAGCCGACGTATGGCCGGGCCCTTCGCCGGTGGCTTCGTGAACGAGCAGTTGCGCTCCCCGGGCCAGTTCGACGACCGCCTCGGCAGGCTCCGTATCGGCGGAGTAGGCGAATACGCGCCCGGTGGGCTTGTGCTCCACACGGAGGCCGATGATCGGGACCGGGTGCACCACCGGCGCGGACGTCACGCGCCACGTGTCATCCTCCAGAACCCGGGCGCCCGCTTCGTGCGCCACCTCGGTGTACCGCATTTCCGGCACGTCTTTCCAGGTGCGCGTGTCGAAGGCCTCCCAGCAGCGGCGGGCCTGATCGAGGGTGGGCCGGAGGCCGTATACCGGAACCGGGCTGC
>CBDUBS010000263.1:0-4615 GCA_965365445.1 uncultured bacterium
GACGCCCGTGCTGAGCCGGTTGTACGAACGGGTAAGCGGGGGAGGGGCCCATCTCAAGGCAGCCGTCGGAAGCGTCGACGGCGTGGCCGGAGTAGTCGGCGTGGTCGAGGCCGCCGAAGGGCTGTACGGCGTCGCGGTGGACCTGGGGACGACCAAGCTGGCCCTTTACCTGGTCGATCTGGAGCGCGGGGTCGTCGCGGGGCGGGCCGGACTGGCGAACCCGCAGGTCGCCTATGGCGAGGATGTCGTATCCCGCATTGCGTTCGCCAATGCCGCCGCCGGCAACGGCCGGATATTGCAGGAGCGGCTGATGAGGGCGCTCGATGGATGCATCGAAACGCTGTGCCGGGAATCCGGGATTGGCCGGCGGCAGGTGGTGGACGCGGTGGTGGTGGGCAATACGGCCATGCATCACCTTTTCTGCGGGCTTCCGGCCCGGCCGCTCGGCGAAGCGCCGTACGCGCCGGTCGTTTCGGAAGCGTTGTGGGTGCGCGCCGCCGATATCGGGCTGGGCATGGCTCCGGCGGCCCGGGTGTACCTGCCGCCCAATATCGCCGGGTACGTCGGCGGCGACCATACGGCCGCCCTGCTCGCATCCGGGCTGGCGAACCGGCCGGGTTCGGCGATGCTGGTGGATATCGGCACGAATACGGAAATCAGCCTGAAGCGGGGGGATCGGTTGTGGTCGTGCTCGTGCGCTTCCGGGCCTGCCTTCGAGGGGGCGCACATCCGGGACGGCATGAGGGCCGCCCCCGGCGCCGTCGAGCGGGTCCGGCTGATCGGCGAGGCCGTTACGCTCCAGACCATAGGCGGGCACGCGCCCGTCGGACTGTGCGGGTCCGGCATTCTGGATGCCATAGCGGTCATGCGCCGCTCGCATCTGCTGGATGCTTCCGGCCGCCTGCTGGAGGGGGATATTCGGGTGCGCCGGGGGGCAAAAGGTCTGGAATTCGTACTGGCCGAAGCGGCCCATACGGGCTCCGGCCGCGATATCGTAATTACCCGATCCGACGTGCATGAAATCCAGCTGGCCAAGGGAGCCATCCGGGCCGGAATCGAAGTGCTGGCTGCGGAAGCGGGCCTGGGCGCCGCCGATATCGAAACCTTTATTGTGGCGGGAGCCTTCGGTACCTATCTTGATACGGAAAGCGCCATGCACATCGGGATGTTTCCAACCATACCGCCCCATCGGTTCGTGCAAATCGGAAACGCCGCCGGTATGGGGGCCGTGAGGCTGCTTCTGGACCGCAACGCCCGGGCCGAAGCCGCCGGGCTGGCGCGTCGAACCACGTATGTCGAACTGACCACCTGTGAACGGTTCACCCCGCTTTTCACCGAGAACCTTCTCCTCTAGTCGGCCGCCGGCGCCTGCCGGGTGTACCGCCTCGCCATTTCGAAACAGGCAATGAAACCGAGCATGTCACTCATCGAGCGTTTACAATTCGGAGGGCCCCTCGTTGCCGATGGGGCCACGGGCGCCAATTTGCAGGCTATGGGCCTCCCCGCAGGTACCCCCCCGGAAGTGTGGGTCATGGAGCAGCCGGAGCGCGTCTACGACCTGCATCGCCGGTTCGTGGAAGCCGGTTCGGATATCATCCTTTCCTGTAGTTTCGGGGCAAACCCGTTCCGGCTGCACGAGCCCGGATATACCGACAGGCTGACGGAAATCAACCGGAGGGCCGCCGAGCTGGCCCGGCACGCCGCCGACGAATCGGATCGCGAGGTGTTCGTGGCCGGCTCGATGGGCCCGACCGGCATGATGTTGCAGCCGCTGGGCACGCTCACGGTGGATGACGTAGCGGGGCCTTATCTGGCCCAGGCGTACGCCCTGGCCGAAGGAGGGGCCGACTTCTTGCTGCTCGAAACCTTCTTCGCCCTCGACGAAGCCGGGGCCGCCCTGGAGGGGATCAGCCGGGAGGTGGGGCTGCCGGTCGTGGTGACGTTCAGCTACGACCGGGGGTTGCGCACCATGATGGGCGTCCGACCGGAGCAGATGGTGGAGGCGATAGCGGCCTACGGGGTCGCCGGAATCGGGGCCAACTGCGGAACCACGCTGGAAAACATGGAGCAGATCGTCGAGGTGCTGGCCGCCCACACCGACCTGCCGATCTGGGCCAAGCCCAACGCCGGGATACCGGAAGGCGAACCGCCCCGCTACCTGGTCGGCCCGGAGCAGATGGCTTCGTTTGCTCTGCGCTATATCGGGGCCGGCGCGAAAATCGTGGGCGGCTGTTGCGGCACGACCCCCGAACACGTGGAGGCCATTGCCCGGGCCGTGAAAAACCGCGTCGCTCCCCAAAAATCCTGAACCCATGCCGACCGGATTCGAACGGTACACCGGACTTCTGGAAGGCGCCCCCTGCGACTTCACCCCCCGGATACCCATTCTGATGCAATGGGCCGCCGAATACATCGGCTCCAACTACGGAGCGTTCGCCTCCGACCATCGGGTGCTGGTGGAAGCCAACCTGGCCTGCGCCCGCCGCTTCGGCATGGATCAGGTGAGCACGATTTCCGACCCCTACCGCGAAGCGGAAGGGTTCGGCGCCCGCATTACGTTCGTGCCCGACGGCGTGCCCCGGGCCACGGCGCCGCTGGCCGACGCCAGGGACCTCTCGAACCTGCCCGAGCCGTACCCCTTTACGTCCGGCCGAATGCGGGACCGGCTCGAAGCGGTCCGGGCGTTTCGGGAAGCGGTGGGCGGGCGCCTTTCGATCCTGGGCTGGGTGGAAGGGCCTGCCGCCGAAGCCGCCGACCTGCGCAGCCCGGTCAACTTCCTGTACGACGTGCTCGACGACCCGGAGTATGCCGCCGACCTGATGGACCGGTGTACCGAGACGGCCATTGCATTCGCCCGGGCGCAGATCGGGTTGGGAGCGGACACCATCGGCATCGGCGACGCCATCGCCAGCCAGGTATCCCCCCGGATTTACCGCTCCCTGATCCTACCTCGCGAAAAGCGCCTCGTCGATGCCGTCCACGAGGCCGGGGCGTACGTCCGCCTCCATATTTGCGGCAACATAACGCACCTGCTGGACGGCATCGCTGCGCTCGGCGTCGATATCCTCGATCTGGATCACATGGTCGATCCGGCAGAGGCGCGCAGCAAGGTCGGCGAGCGCGTGGTGCTGGCGGGCAACCTCGACCCGGTGGGCCACGTTCGGGACGGCCGCCCCGAGTCCATCCGGGCCGCCGTGCTCACATGCCGCGAGGCCGCCGGAGCCCGCTACATGGCCGCCGCCGGTTGCGAGATTCCGGCCGGTACGGCTCCGGAAAACTTGGCGGCCCTGTGCTACCCCATACCCTGCCCCTGAGGAGATAACCCATGTGCGGACGCATTGCCACCGCAGCAACGCCCGAAGAGCTCGCAGCAGCTTTCGAGGTGACGCGCAACGCCGATATTCTGGAGCTCATCCGGGGCCCGCGCTACAACGTCGGGCCGCAATCCCTGCTGGCCGCCATCCGCACCGGAGCGGAGGGTGAGGAGTGGGCCGTCTTGCGCTGGGGCCTCGTCCCGTCCTGGGCGTCCGACCCGCAGATCGGGTACCGGACGATCAACGCACGGTCCGAAACGGTGGAAGAAAAACCCGCGTTCAGGGAAGCGTTCCGCCGTCGGCGCTGCCTCATCCCGATATCCGGGTTTTACGAGTGGAAGAAGGAAGCAGGCCGGAAGCAACCGTACTACATCCGCACCCGGGACGGCGGGCCGTTTACGCTGGCCGGGCTGTGGGAGCGCCGCCCGGGCGAGCCGCCCCTCGAAACCTGCACCATCCTGACCACACAGGCCAATGCCTTACTCGAACCACTCCACGACCGTATGCCGGTCATCGTCGGGGCGGAACACCGGGAGGCATGGCTCCATGCGCCCGCCCCCGATATCGCACGCGAGCTCCTGAGGCCCTATGCCCCGGAGGCCATGCAGGCCTACCGGGTCGATACCCTCGTCAACAACGCCCGCAACGATGTCCCCGAATGCGTCGAACCCATCGATGAAATCTAGAATTTGCAAAGTAGAGGCAACTTCGTTTCAATGACCCGGACCGGGTTTCCGTAGATTTCCGCCAACGTTGTATCCGTTTATCATCCCTGCCATCATCATGAAATCTACTTCTCAGGACAACCCATTCTTTTCGGAGCAGGCCGCCCCGGAATCGCGCCGCAGCTTCCTCACCCGCCTGTTCACCATCGGGACCATCGGGGTGGGCGTCGCCGGAACCCTTTCGGCCTGCGGCGGAGGGGATGCGGAACCCTCGGGCGAGGCGGCGGACGTACCTTCGGAAGTGGTCGCCTGCGAGAATTACGAAGGCCTGACCGAGCAGGAACTGGCCGTTCGCCAGACGCTCAACTACGTGCCGGACTCTCCCAACGCGAACCAGGTTTGCAGCAATTGCCGCTTCTATGTGGCCCCCGCCGCCGGCGAAACGTGCGGCGGCTGCCAGCTGTTCAAAGGGCCCGTCAATCCGGGCGGCTACTGTACCTCATGGGCCGCCATGCCTGCCTGACAGGCGGCCTCGCCAACGCTTCGGAAGTCCGTTGCCCCCAACGTTACGGCGTTCGGGCAACGGACTTTTCGTTTAGGCGGTTATCCGTTGCCGACATGGCAGTCGGGGCTTGT
>CBDUBS010000264.1:0-4609 GCA_965365445.1 uncultured bacterium
CCCAGATGTTGACGTTCCGGCCCTGCACCATGAACCCGCCGGTAAGCATGCTGGTGGCGCCCAGCAGGTGGCCGGGCCGCACCCGCGAAGAGGGGTCCACGAGGTCGGTCTGGTTGAGCTTGATTTCGTCCAGCAGCCAGTTGAGCCGTTCGCGCTCCACCACCTTGAGGTCGGTGGCGCCGTTGAGGTACCCGATGAGCATGGAGGAGATGCCCCAGCGCATCGGTTCGAATCGGGCGGCCTGGTCTATCGAGCTGTTCAGGAAGTCGATCACCGCCATCGTCTGGATGCCGGGATCGTGCTCCACGGCGTAGCAATCGCAGGTTTCCTTGCGAACCTGATAGTACAGCTTCATGTAGTCCACCGGCTCGACGTCCGGGTTGAGTTCCACCAGGGGCGGCTCGTACTCCAGCATCCGCGTGATGGCCTGCCGGGCTTTGTCGGTCATCCGCTGGGCCACGTAAATGCGCCCGAGGTACTGGAGAGCCTCCCGGCGTGCTCCATCCGGAGCGGCTTCATCTTCTGCGACCCTGGAAAAAAGCCCGGCAGCCCCGTCGAAGTCGGCGGACTGGAACATCTGTGCGGCTTCCTGCAAGCGCGCGTCGGTCTGGGCGGACGCCGGAACGGCGATAGGGGCCAGGATCAGGAAAATCAGAAGTGTTCGAATCATGTCTCGTTAGAATAATGAGGTCATGGTCAGTAGGCGGCGGCTCCGGCGGTCTTGTCGCGCACCAGGAACGAAATGAGGTGGCGCTCCCGCTCGAAGCCGGGTCGAATGTTTACCGTAAAACCGGAGCCGTCGAAATCGGTGGAGCGGATCGGCTTTCCCGCATCGGTGCGCACGGTATACACGCCGCCGACGATTTCGTAAGGCTGGTTCGGAGGGAAGCCCGCTTCGATACGGTACGATCCGGCCTCCCGGGTGCGGCTCCACGGCGAATCGCCCTCAAACCCCCCGTCAATCCGGATCGTGGCGGAGGGCGCTATGCCGACGCGCCCACCCGTCCACGCCGTGCTGACGTTGACCGTGGCGTCGAAATAACATTCGAGCGCGGCGCTGCCGCCCTCGCGCAATGTTACGGTCTGTTTCGCTCCGTCCCCGCAGGTGACGGTGCGGCGCCCCGGCGCAACGGTATTGGCTCCGCTGCGGGCCGGCCGGCCGTCGATCAGGATGCGACCGGAAGGATGAGCGGTCAGTACGAGCGTGGCCGACCCTCCGGAGGGAGGCTGTTCCGGACGCCCGGGACGCGTGTCCGGACCGCTCGGCTCCCGACGCAGCCGGGCCGACAGCCGGGCGGCCTCGCCCGGCGCTACGCTCAGCACGGTATCGAATACGGCGTAACCGGGTTGTACGAGCCGTAGCGTCAGTGGCCCTTCCGCTGAAGCCGAAGCATCCAGCGGATAGCCCTCCAGCGGGGTCAACCCGACAGAGGCGCCCCCGATCTCGACCCGAGCGCCCGCCGGTTCCGAATGCACGGTCAGCGTGGCGCCCCGGCTCTCCACGAGCGCCAGGTCGCGCAACCGCACGGCTTGCCCTTTCCCGACGGTGAGGGTGGTATCGAAGGGCACATACCCGGCGCGAATGATGCGCAGGTCGAGCGGAGAACCATCCACAGGATAGGACTCGATGGGCGTGTCGCCGATGTTCTTCTCCCCGACGAACACGGTGGCTCCCGGTGGAATGGTGGTCACCATGAGCGAGGACTGCGGCCCATCCGAGGCGAAGAACGCCACTCCGAGCGCCAGCAGGACAAGCGCGGCCACGCCCGCAAAAACGTACACCCGCTTCTTCCGGTCGGCTCGCCGCTCTTTGTACCGGGCCTCGACCGCATCCAGGTCCTGCAACATCTCCCGGGCCGACTGATACCGCCGGGCCGGGTCCTGTTGCAGCGACTTCATGATGATGGCGGAAAGGTCCGCCGGAACGGCCGCATTGGCCTGACGGAGCGTGGGCATCTCGCCGGTAAATCGCCCTCCTCCCACCTGGTACGGCGTCACGCCGGCGATGGCTTCGTAGATGGTCATGCCGGCGGAGAAAATGTCAGAGCGGTGGTCCGTGAACGCAAGACCTTCGCGCTGCTCGGGAGCCATGTATTTCAGCGTGCCGGCCACGCCCTGCGTTTTGGTCTGGTCGGCATCGGCGAGTACCTTGGCGAGCCCGAAGTCGGCTACTTTTACGGCCCCGCTCCGGGTCATCATGACGTTGGCCGGTTTGAGATCCCGGTGGATGACCCCCTCCTCGTGGGCGACGGCGATGGCCGCCATGAGCTGCCGGGCGATGGAAAGGGCCTCCCGCCACGGAATGGCTCCGCCGCGCTGAAGGCGCTGGGCAAGCGATTCGCCGTCCACGAATTCCATGACGATGAACTTGCCGTAGGGGGGCAGGTCTGCTACATTATGAACCGTTACGATGTTGTCATCGCGCAGGCGGGCGAGCATCCGGGCTTCCCGGATGAAGTGTTCTACGATGACGGGGTCGCCCGCGAGTTCAGGTATGAGGGTTTTCAGGGCGACGGGCCGGTCCAAGTGGGTGTCGTGAACTTTATAGACGATCCCCATGCCGCCCCGACCCAGCAGCTGGAGAAACGTATACCCGGAGATCGTCTGTCCGACGAACGGATCAGCGATTTCGGTAGCTTCTTGCGTGGTCTTATCCATAGGGCGGGGTGTGAAACAACGGTTCGTTACAGGAGCAAATACACCACCACGAGAACCAGCAGGACGAATGCTCCTATGAACGGCCATCGCAAAGGCGGACGGCCGGAGTGCTGCGGAGGGCGAACATCCGGAAGGGCCGGAATCGGCTCGTCGGTAAGTGGGAGCGTGTCGTAGTCCGCGTTCGTCGGAGCGGGCTCGGAAGGCTCCACCGCCGAATCGACGCGCACGACCACGGCGGTGATGTTGGCGGGTCCGCCGTTTTCGTTGGCGAGGGCAATCAGCCGGGCGGCGGCCACCGGAGGGTCGAGTGTGGTGACGGTTTCCAGAATGATCTGCGCCGGCACCGACAACAACCCGTCGGAGCACAGTACGAACAGGTCGTCGTCGCGCAGGGCCAGGGTACTCGAGACGTCCACTTCAACCTCCGGGCCTACCCCCAGCCCCCGGGTGAGCACCGAACGCCGGGGATGGTTCAGCGCCTGTTCCGCCGTGATGATGCCCTCCCGTTCGAGTTCGGCGACCTGCGTGTGGTCGTGGGTAATCTGCCGGATCGATCCGTCACGCACGAGGTAGGCCCGGCTGTCGCCGACGTGGGCGATGACGGCTTTCCGTTCGTCCAGCGCCAGCACGGTGCAGGTGGTGCCCATGACTTCAGGGGCGCCTCCGGCCCGGGACCGGTCGAAAACGGCCCGGTTGGCTTCGGCTACGGCGCGGCGCAGGCGCTCCCCGAGCGGCCCTCCGGAGCTGTCGGCCCGGAATACGTCGCCGATGATGCGTATGGCGAGCCCGCTGGCTTCCTGCCCTCGCGAGTGCCCCCCCATACCGTCGGCCACGATGAACAATTCCTCGTCCCCTATCCCGTAGGGTACAGCCGCCGATGGCAGATGGGCCCACGCATCCTGGTTTTCGCGGCGGCGCATCCCGACATCGGTGGCGGCGCCGAACGTAACGGCGATACGGGAAGGGGTCGGGGTTTCCGGGTTCATACGGGCATGAGGAAAATCAGGCCGGGGGAAGTCCTTCGGCGGCTCGGACGGCCGGCTCCAGCGGATTGTCGAAATCGAAACCGAACAGGCGCGGGTTCTCACCGATGACGGCCGCCGCTATGATGTAGAACACGTAATGGTAAGTCTCCTCCGGCAACCGGTCCCCGAATCGGTCGAGCAACGTCCAGAAGTTGCGCTCCCGCGGGTTGCCGGGCAGCTGCCTTATAAGCCGCACGACGTTGTGTTCACCCCAGTTGTATGACGCCATCACGAGCAGCCCCGAAGCCTGAGCGTCCGTCTCGTACACGTCCCGGATGTACCGGGCGGCGGCGCGGGTGCTTTTCTCGAAGTCGTGCCGCTCGTCCAGGGGGTCGGCCCGGCCGATATCGACCAGCGGACCGGTATGAAGCCCGTAGCGGGCCGCCGTGAGCGGGATGAACTGCCACATCCCCTTGGCGTGCCCGAAGCGGGTAAGCGGCCCGACGCTGTTCGGGTTGAAACTGCTCTCCTGCATCGCCAGGTAAAAAAACTGCGGGGAAAGGCCGTGGGCCAGAAACGTCCGCACGATGGGCTCGACGTAGCCGTTTTCCCCGGCCCTTCGGACGGCTTCCCGGTAACGGGGGGTTGATTGCCAGTAGCCGATGTACTCGTGGATTTTCCGGATGAACGACTCCGGCATATCGACCTCGCACTCGCCGAACCGCCGGGCAACCCGGTAGATCAGCCGGTCGGCCTCGCTGCGGTTTTCGTACAGGCCGAGTTCCTCCACGAATCGGTCGTAGCGCCGGTCCAGGTTGCGCACATCGGGGGTATTGCCCACGGCGAGTTCCAGGGCCTTCATCTGGTAAAAAATCTCCCGGGCCTGCCCCTCCAGCGCGGCAATCTGTTCGCGCTGGGCTCGTATCACGAGCGCCTGCCGCCGGTATTCGACGTCGCTGTTTCTATTGGCGATGATCGGGTCGAGC
>CBDUBS010000265.1:0-4539 GCA_965365445.1 uncultured bacterium
TTCCGAAAGCCGTGCGGTTGCATCCGTTAAACAGGGTGTATGGGGAGTACAGGGTGCACCGGTGCAACAGGGCGTATGGGTGCGGCCCTGGGGGCCGCACCCGCCTGAAGAGACCGGGGGATCGGACAAAAAACGTCCGGTCCGAGAGGATGCATTTCGTATGGGGCCGCCAATACGCAGCGGTCAGAAGCGGAAGCTGACCCCCAGGATGCCCGTGAGCGTGGATAGCTCGCTCCGGACGAACGTATTCGGTACGGGTCCGCCCGTCACCGGTACCAGCATGGGGTTTTGCATGGTCGAACCAACGTCGTTTTTGGGAGCGTACTGCACCGCGGCGGATACCACGAACCGGTCGCCGGCGTGGTAGGAAAAGCCGCCGCTGACGTGGTGCTGGACGACCGCCGGCGAGGCCACGTTGAAAAAGGCGACCTGGTCCTCTACGGGGTTCTCGTTGTAGGCGTAGCCCAGGCGCAGGGGCAGGCGGTCCGTGAGGCGGTATTGAAGGCCGAAGGCAGCCACGACGATGCTTTTCCAGCCGAAGCCCGTTACGGCGCCCGTACGGTCGAACCCCGCCGCCCCAAAGCCGTCGGTGTTTTCGAAATCGATGTAACGCAGGTCGGCGGCCAGCAGCAGGCCACGGATGCCCGAGAAGGCGATGCCGGCCGAGAGGATCATCGGGTAGTCCATGGCGAAGCGGAACTCCCGGCTGCCGGTTTTGAACGTGTAGTCGCCGAAAACCTGGGTGCTCTTGACCGAGAGGGCGGCGTCCCAGCCGCTGATGTCATGGGCCGAAAGGGCGGCCTGGAACCCGAAGCCGGTGGAGGTGGCCCGGGGGCCCTGGGGATAGCCGGCCTGATCGGGGGAGGCCGCCGGGAAGGGGTTCACTTCGAGCATCCCGACGTTCAGCGTGGGGGCGACCCCGATCCCGACGTTCGGGGTGAGGGCATAGGCAAACGTCGGGGAAACCTGAAACAGGGCAAAGGAGGAGTTGATCGCTCCGAAGCCCCCGGCGGATTGGGGAAAGGTGATCGGGTTGGCGCCGGGCTGCGTGGGGTTTGCCGCGGCGTAATCCACGCCGAACCCCCCTACCCCGAAGGCGCTCACTCCGGCCGCCCACCGGGCTTCGGCGGGGCGGTACAGAAACCCGACGGCCGGGATGGGAAACACGCCGGCGTCGCTGTCGGTGGAGCCGGATAGCAACACGGGCGGCGTGTTGGGGCCGAGCGCGTTCGGGTTGATCGAGGAGGTGAGCGTGGTGGTCGGCGTCATCAGCTGCAAGCTTACGTCCAGCCGGGTCCCGTCGAGCGTAAGGAGGGCGGCGGGATTCCAGTGCAGGGCCGTCAGTGCGTCCTGGGGTCGGGCCATGCCCGCTCCCGACATGGACTGGTCGATGGGGCCGACTCCGTTGAGCACGTGGCCGGTCTGGGCGGCGGCGGGCAGGGTAACGACAAAGGCGAGCGCAAGCAAGATGGGCTTCATACGGTTGGGTGTCCTGGGTGGATGAGGGATCAGCACCCGTATTCTCTAAAAAGAATGTACCTCCGGCAATAGGCGTTTCTCCATTTCGCGTGTAGGTGCTCCCCTTACACGATGAAAACAGGTTAGGCGCCGCAAAATGGCACGGGTCCCCCATTGTCTGCGCATCGAAGAAGCGTGAGGTACACTTCCTTACAGGAATGAGGAGCGGGGAAGGCGCCCCGGCGGGAGAGTGCGTGGTGAACGGAGGCCCTTCGTGCGTACACCGAATCGACTTACTGCATACACCGACCGGGGGCCGCCTGATGAAGGAGGCCGGGAAGGGGGCTTTCCTGCGGTGAGGGGAATCGAACGCCTACGGAGCGGTCTCCAACTCCAGGGCGGCCATGATGAAGGGGCCTACGCCCTTCGGGTCGTCCGAGACGACGGGCTCGCTGAGGTAGTAGGCAAAGGAGCCGTCGCGGTTGTTGTCTCCGCCGAGGCCGCCGACGCTGACGACGCGGGTGAGGCTCGGCAGGCCGCCCTCTTCGGTGATGAACGTGTCCAGAAGGCCCCGGAAGCCCCGGCGCGCCGCCTCCCGGTACGAGGGATCGAGGTAGCCCCTGCGGGCGCCCCGGGCGAGGGCGTACACGAACATGCTGCTGGCGGAGGCTTCGAGGTAGTTGCCCTCGCGGTTGGGAAGGTCGAGGATCTGGTACCAGACGCCGGTGACGGGGTCCTGAACCTGCCGGAGGGCTTCGGCGAGGTTCTGCAGGATGCCGACGAGCGAGGAGCGCTCGGGGTGGTCTGCGGGGAAGAGGTCGAGCACGTCCACGAGGGCCATCGCGTACCACCCGACGGCCCGGCCCCAGAAGTGCGGGGAACGCCCGGTGAGGGAGTCGGCCCAGATCTGGGCGCGCCGCTCGTCCCAGCCGTGGTAGAACAACCCGGTGGCGGGGTCGCGGAGGTACCGGGCGGCCAGCTGGAACTGCAGGGCGATATGCCGGAAGGCCTCGGCCTGACGCTCCGGCGGAACGAACGCCAGGGCGTACCGGGCCGCAAAGGGTTCGGCCATGTAGAGGCCGTCCAGCCAGATCTGGTACGGGTAGCGCTGCTTGTGCCAGTACCCTCCCTCGGTGGTCGTGGGCTGGCGCAGGAGCTGCCCGTGCAGCGCCTCGATGCCTTTCCGGTAGCGCTCGTCGCGGGTTTTTTCGTACAGGAGGAACAGCAGCTTGCCCGTGTTGATGTTGTCGAGGTTGTAATCCTCCTCCCGGTATCCCTGGATGACGCCGTCGGGGCCGAGGTAGGCGTCTACGTTGCGCCGGATGTAGGCAAGGTAACGCTCGTCGCCGGTAAGTTCGTACAGCTCCTCGAAGCCGCGGAGCACGGTGCCGGTTTCGTAATCCCAGCGCTCGCGCAGGATGGGACGGCGCTCCATAACGGCGTCGGCCATGCGGACGGACCACGGCTGGGCCTGGGCGGCGGCCGCGACGAAAAAACACGCCAGGTACAGGATGCGAGGGGTCATGGAGGGTCAGTCCGGTGAGGTGTCGCCGGCGAGGCGCTTGAGGAGCAGCTTCTTCATTTTCAGGCGGACGAGGGCTTCAAAGGCGCACTCGGGTACGTCTTCCATTTCGTTTACCAGCGGCACGGCTTCGTCCCGAAGGGCCCCGTACTCGGCTTCGCTCAGGCGACGGAGTTCCTTCTCGGGGTCCGGACCGGCGGGCCGGGGTTCGTCGAACAGCGGAGCTTCCACGACCGGGGGGCGGCCGACCGGCCGACCGGCTTTCCGGACCGTGCGGACCGGGTTTTTCGGGCGGGCCGTTTCCGGCATCTCCTGCTTCGGGGCGATGAGCAACTGGACGGCCTGCACCCGTCCTCGCTCGGCGCGGTCGTATACGGGCTCGACGAGCAGATCGCGCTGGCGGTTGATTTCCTGCACGGCGACGTCCAGCACCCGCCGCCGGAACTCGCTGAAGGTGGCGTACCCCTCTCCGGTGGCGTCGGTGAAGCGGCGGAACTCGTCCATTTTGATCCAGGGGGTCTGCCCTACCCCGCGGAAGTCGCACGCCAGCTCGTACAGGGCCAGGGCGTGTTTGGAGGAGAACTTGCACTGTATGGCCAGCTTCACCTTGGCGTAGATCCGGGGGTTGTACAACCGCTCACGCAGCGAGGGCGGGTAGGCGTAGGTGCACACGCCGCCCTTGATGGTGGCTTCGGCGAGCAAACCCATGATGCCCCACTCCTCCACGTTGTCCCGGTCGAGCACGTTCCACTCCACTTCCGAGGAGCGCAGCACCCGCAGCGCTTCCTTGAGATGCTTCACGTTGCGCGTGGTGATCTGGAGTTCGTCGATGAGCGTATCGACGGGTATGCTGTGCCGCACCACGTCGGGGCGCGGCAGGTCGTCGTAGGCGTAGGCCAGCAGGATATTCCACGTCTGCCGCTGGAGCAGCGTGATCGTGTTGGCTATCTGGATGGCCGCACTATGTTTGATGACTTCCTGCCGCATAGCCCAAATAACATCCGGGCGCAATGGCTCGCAATACCCCGGTATCACAAATCTGTACAGGGGTCGCGCCGCCGGCTGCGCCTATATCGGGACAAAAACCCTATTATTCCCCCCCGGGAAGGCCTTTTGCACAAGTTTGTACAGGGGTCGCAGGGCTCGGCACAAGTTTGTACAGGGGTCGCCGGGGTTTTTGCACAAGTTTGTACAGGGGTCGGTGCAAAAACGCCCTTTTCAAACCGGATTCCAGCCATGCACAAATTCGTACAGGGGTCGCCGGGGCCGGCACAAATCTGTACAGGGCGGCACAAGTTTGTACAGATCTGAGCACAAATCCGTACAGATCTGGATCACAAGTTTGTACAGATCTGAGCACAAATCTGTACAGATCTGGTTGTTGCAAATGCCTGTAAATACAACCGATTGCGGCGAAGGTAAACTCTTTAAACTAATTATAAACTCTTTAAAGGGGAATTTTTTTTGATTTGGATAAATCGGAAATGCTCCTCCCCTACCCTTCATTCAGATTCAGGCATTCGATCACGTACAGGCTCGTATTGGTTCCGTAACCGGCT
>CBDUBS010000266.1:0-4516 GCA_965365445.1 uncultured bacterium
GAGCCACTGTGCGGTGAAGCGCGTGATGAGCGGAGCGCCCAGGGGCTCCGGGCTTTTCTGGCCGGTGTGGTGGCCGCTCCAGGAGTATACCGCCGCCAGGTCGGCGCCGGGGTAGTCCTCCGGGCGGTCGCCGACGGCGTCGTAGGTGGCATCCCAGGTGAAGCCCCCGGTGGTTACCTGATGGGTGATCCAGAAGTCGCGCCGGTGCAGGAACGTCACGTACACCCCTTCGAGCGTCTGGGTGGGCAACTCGATCTCGGCGTCGCCGTCGGTGTTGCCGGTGTTGGTGAACGTGTACTCCACGATGTGGTAGTTATCCTGGTACTCGTTCGAGAACTGCCGGGCCATGCGCTCGACGGTCAGCCCGAGCAGGCTGTTGTTCTTGGTATAGATGGCCCGGTCGGCCGCCAGGGCGGGGTCCACCGCGTCGTTGCGGCTGAAGCGCAGGTACGTATCGAACCCGTCCACGGTTACCTTCGGCGGCTCGAAGCGGCTGATCTGCTTGAAATCCACCGGAAAGAATTCCTCGGCTCCGGTGGCCCGCGGCCCGACGTGCACCACGCGGTACGGGTACGTTTCGCCGCCGGGCGCCGCTACGTTCTGCGCCCCGATCCACATGCCGGAGGCGCGGTTGGTGGCCGGGCCCTGCGCCCCGCCCGTATTGCGGACCACGAGCGGCCAGTACGCCCAGTTGAACGTGCGCCCGACGTTGGTTTCGTACTCCGAGCCGCCGCCCCAGTAGCTGTGCCAGAGTTCCCCCACGTTGAGGGTGCGCGAGAGAAACTGCGCCCGGCCGGCGCCCGGCATCGCGGCGGCGGCCGCGAATAGCGCCGCCGTAACGAGCGTGCGGGTCCGTATCATGGTGTTGTTGAGCATCATCGGGTTCATCCAGAGAGGGTGTTCCTTGTGGCAGATGGCGGGTGCGGCCTCAGAAGGTCAGGCGCAGGCCGATCCGGACGCGCCGGGGGTTGAGGAACCAGTAATACTCCTCGTTCGGCATGTCGATGTAGGCCTTTTTGTCCATCACGTCGTCCACGAAGCCTTTATCGGCGGCCTGGAAGGCATTGCCGTTCCAGACGTAGTACTGCCCTTCGTTCGGGACGTAGTACAGCGGGCCGTTCACGCCGGGCCGGGCCCTCAGGTCGAGGCCCTGCCCCGGCAGGGCGTCCACGATTTCAATCGGGGTGAACTCGGCGTCGGGGTCCCGGTAGTCGCCGGGCTGGTCGCTTCCGGGAATCCAGCGGTAACTGGCCTGCTCCGTATAATCCCCGAACACGTCCGCCGGCAGATGCAGAGACTGCATGTACTCGTCGTAGTCGAGCGTCTGCGCGGCGAACGCGTTGGCGTAGAGGCGGCGCAGGTTGAGTACGTTCGTCACGTCGGCGAAGAAGTTGGCGCCGCGCCCGTTCGCGAAGCCGAAGTTCTTGGACAGGCGGAGGTCCAGCCGTCGCTCGGGCGTCCAGCGGACATTGTTCACCAGGCCCGGTTCCTGAATGCCGCCCTGCCCGCCGTTCCACGTGAACGCCTGCGAGGTGCGCCAGAAGCCCAGGAAGCTGATGCGCCAGTCGCCCAGCGGATACGCCCCGCCCAGGGAAGGCCCGAACGACGTCGGCAGTAAAAGCGCCACGTTGAAGTTGACATACGGCCTCGGGTCGGCCGGGTTGATCGCATTGAAGGCCGTCCGCTCGAGTTCGATCTGCTCACGCCGGCTCTCGTAGTATTGCCCGAAGCCGAAGTTGCTGCCCTTGAAGGACATATAGGTGTAGTTCACGAAGCCCTGCACCCACGCCCCCCGGTTTTTGGACAGCGTCAGCTCGATGCCGCGCACGTCCTCGTAGTGGTCGGCAAAGTAGGTCGTGTAGACCGACGTCCGCTCGATGTCGGAGAGCGTTACGCCCCGGGGCTCGTTTTCGGTGGCCCGGTAGTACCCCGCCGCCCGCACGAGGAACTGGTTGAACAGGTTGTGCTCGTACCCCAGTTCGTACATCACCGTCTGCGGCAAGGGCAGGTTCGGGTTGCCGATCCGGTTGATCTCGTTGTTCGTCACGTTGGCCCGTATGTTGAACGCGGTCGTCGGGTTGACGAACGAGCGGAAGTGGCCGTAATTCAGGTACAGCTTGCTGTTCTGGGTTACGGGGAAGGCAATGCCCACGCGGGGGCTGAGATACAGCTTCCGCTCGGTCGGCTCCCTGTCGAGCACTTCATCCAGGCGTGAATACCCGAAGGCGGAAGAAAAGGCCGGATCGAAGGCGGCAAAGTCGTACCAGTCGCCCCCGCTGTGGTAGTAATCCAGGCGCAGGCCCAGGTTGGCTACCATCCCTTTGAACTCCAGCTTCGTCTGGCCGTAGGCGGCCGCCTGCACCGGTTGGCGCTGCCACAGGTACACCGCCCCCGGCGGCGTGAACGGGTTCAAGTCGTATTGCCGCGTGTTGTAGTCGGCCCGCACATACTCCAGGCCCCCTTTGATCTGCGCGAACCGGTTCATCTGGTGGGTCAGGTCGAAGCGGCCGGACCAGTACGACGCTTTCGAGGAATCGCGCCCGTTGATCCACTGCCCCCGGGAGAGCGGCAGACCGGTGCCGGTAAACGGATCGTCGCGGGTGCCGAAGAAGTAGCCGAACGGCGCTTCGTCCACCCGGAACGGCAGTTCCGCTCCGTCGAACGTAACGGTGCGCGTCGTCGTATCCCGGACCGCTCCGGGCCGGGTCAGGTAGTCGATCTGGCTGCGCTGCACCTGCACTTCATAAAACGTGCGCGGCCCGAGCGTATGCGTCAGGTCCAACCCGAAGAGCGTCGTGTTGATGTCGCTCACCCCGAGCACATCCGGCGAGAACAGCACCCCTCGTTCGGAATCGTTGCCGTAGGCCGGGGGCCGCCCGTTGCACTCGATCGGGATGCCGGTCGGGCCGCCGTAGCAGTTCGGGTTGAGCTGGAACTGGCCGCGCAGGATGCCCGGATCGCCCTCGTCGTTGGCGACCATTCCGGCCTCGCTGGAGATGATTCCCTGAAGGTTCACCTTGATGTTTTCGCGCAGGTTGGAAGTCACCTTGAACAGCCCTACCCGGCTGTCAAACGCTTCGCGCCGCATCGGGATGGTGTAGGGGTCCCGGGACTGCCGGTACGACGCCATGAACCGTAAATCCCCCAGACGCGGCCCCAGGATCGGCAAAGGCCCGCCCAGCGTGGCGTCCACCTCGTAGTGCGCCGCCGAAGGCTCCAGCGAGCGGCGGGTGTAATACCGGAAGGCCTGTTGCAACTGCTCGGGTGTAACCTGTTTATCGGCCGGCTTGCCTTTATTGTAGTCGGCGGCGGCCTGGTTGAACCCCTTGAACACCGGGTACTGGTTGGCGGTATACGGGTCCCATGCGCTCGTGCCCACGAAGGCTACCTCGGGGTCGAGGTAGGGCCGCATCCAGTACGCGCCGGGGTCGTCCGGCCTCATGCCGAAATAGTTGTCCTCCGCCGGGGCATAGCGCACCAGGGCGTCCGCGATGTACCCCCTCCGGGGCCCTTCCTTCAGGGCCACCGAGATGAGCCCGCTGCGGACGTTGCCGTACTCGGCGTTGAAGCCGCCCGTCTGGACCTTCACCTCCTGGATGGCCGTCAGCGGAATGGTGGTGGCGGAGCTGTTGTTGCGCCCCACGCGCGTGGAGAAGCCGTCCACGAGGTACCCGAGTTCCTCCAGCCCGCCGCCGCGCACCAGGAGCCCTTCCGTGCCGGCCTGCAACCCGATCACCTCCTCGACGCTGGCCACCGGGAGCTTCTCCACCTCGGCCGCTCCGATGTTCGCCACGCTCGCCGACAGGTCGCGCTGCACCACCGGCGACTCGGCCACCACCACCACCTCATCCAGCCCGGCCACTTCCTCCCGCAGGGTGAAGTTGATTTCCGTCGTCTGATCGATGTTCACCCGCACCCCCTGCTGCACCACCGGCGAGAACCCGATGAAGGAGGCCCGCAAATCGTACGTCCCGGGGCGCACGTTCAGGATGGTGTAGTATCCCTCCACGTCGGTAACCGCTCCCTGCGTCGTGCCGTCGATGCTTATGTTGACCCCGGGCAGCGAAGCGCTTCCCTCGTCGGTCACCCGCCCGCTGATTTTGCCCGTCTGGGCCTGCGCGCTTGCGGCCAGCCCGAGCAGCACGACGAGCCAGCCTGTTCGTTGGAGTCCCTTCATGGTCTTGTGCGTTGTACGCCGCCGGAGGGCGTCGTGGAGTTAAACGTTTAACTTATTATCGATATTAGGAAAGTACACGTCGTAATACAACCCCATTCCGCATACCCTGCAAAAATCCTTTATTCGGGGTCGGGGTAGGGCGGAGCCAGGTGGTCGATCAGGGCGTCGTGCAGGGCCTTTTCGTCCCGGTCGGCCAGCGCCCGCACCAGGGCTTCGTGCACCCGTACCACGTGATCCAGCGAGTTCCGGCGTCGGTTCTGCGTCCGTTCGATGCTCAGGAAGGCAAACAGCGGGGTCGTCAGGCGGTCGAGCAGCTGCTCCAGGACGAGGTTGCCGCAC
>CBDUBS010000267.1:0-4515 GCA_965365445.1 uncultured bacterium
CCGTGGCCAGGAAAGTCCTCTCGGTTGGCCTGGAGGAGATTACGTCTGCGTTCGATTGAGCGGCGGGTGGGCCGCTCTACTTTCCTGAGCACCGGCCGTGTGGACACGAAGCGACCCGATGCCGTTTGCGGAAGCGGGCAGCGGCATCAGGTGCTCCTCGGCAAAAGGGACAAAACCGGGCGCCTGATCCGGAGCCGGCCGTACGTCCGGGCGCATGGCAAGCGCCTCGCCGGAATCGACCCCTCCGGCGTACGAACAGACACTTCGCCGGACCTGCTCCAACCTCCCTTTTTACTTAAGATCATGGTTCGTCCCGAGGGGGAGACCCCGAGCCCCGCCGCGGCGGTCGTACACCTGTGTGGTTACAGGGTGCGCCGGTGTCGAGAGAAAACCGGCTTCGCTCTCGTCGAAATGCCTACCCCATAGCCATAGCGCTCCGTATAATAAAAAAATGAGGCGGGGTGTCCCGGTATCCTCTTGCTAGTCGATCTAACAGGTAGACGGATCGATCAGAAAGAACAGGTACCGGAATGGCGGCCCCCAGCAGCATGCAACGGCTTCCCGACTTACCCGCGGCGCGTATCCATCGGCTGAAGGGGAGCGAAGCCGAGCCGCCCTCTCCTATGGAACACACTTCAGCGGAGCCTTCGGAGGAGCATCTGGTCGAGCGGATTCGCTCCGGCGACGTCGAAGCATTCGAGCGCCTGTTCCGGCGGTACTACGACGAACTGTACGGATTCGCATGGCGGTACGTGCCGGCGCATGACCTGGCCGAGGACCTGGTGCAGGGCGTGTTCGTCCGCATATGGCTCCGGCGAGCCGAATGGCGGCCCCGACGGGTGAAAACGTACCTGTATGGAGCCGTGCGCAACGAAGCCTTGCAGTACCTGGAGCACGAACGTGTGGTGAGGCGAAGCCGTCCCGAGGTGGTTCGGCGCGGCGAAACGCTTGTACCATCGCCCGAGGCCGAGATGATCCGAAGCGAGCTGGCCGGCCGCATCGAGCAGGCCATCGAAAGGCTGCCGGAGCGCCGGCGGTTGATATTCGTGATGCACCGGCAGCACGAACTGACTTACGGCGAGATTGCCGCCGTGCTCGGCATCTCGGCGCATACCGTCGAAACGCAGATACGCCGGGCGCTGGCTACGCTGCGTAAGCTGCTCGCGTTGATCGCAATAGGAATGGTTTTTTTGGCATAGACCGGCAACAGGCGCCTGTCCTGTTTTGCATGATAGAGGAGCATACGTGATGATATCTTCAATCTGGCTTCGGTACATCAAGGGAGCGTGTACGGCGGAGGAGGAGCGGCGCCTGGAGGCGTGGCTCGACGCCGAGCCGGGTCGGCGCGGGCGGGCCGAAGCGCTCCGCGGCATCTGGGGCGCCTCCGGCGAGCGTCCCGTTCATGCCGATGTAGATGCGGCCTGGAAGAAAGTGGCCCGGCGTCTCGACGGCCCGGTTCCGGCCGACCGAAAGGCAGCCGACAGAGGCCCCCGGCGGCCCGCACGGAGGGCCGGAAGCCCGGTGCTGGTCGCGTCGCTGCTCGTTATAGGGGTAGCCCTCCTGACGCTGATCGTTTCGCGGTTCCTGTACGCCCCGGCCCCCGTAGCGGTCGCCGAGGCCGGGCCGCAACCCCGCGTTTACACTACACAGCGCGGCCAGCAGGCTACCGTCCGGCTCATCGACGGCACGCAGATCCGGCTGAACGTGGAAAGCAAGCTGACCGTTCCCGCGGATTTCAGCGCCGGCCGCCGCGAGGTGGAGATCGAGGGAGAGGCGTATCTCGAAGTAGCCCGGAATGTGCTGTACCCGTTCGTGGTCCGCGCCGGCGAGGCGGAAATCGAGGTGCTCGGCACCGTTTTCGGGGTGCGCGTATTCGACGACGGAAGCCGGGTGCGGGTGGTGGTGGCCGAAGGGGGCGTCTCGCTGACCGACGCCCGGCGGGATTCCGTCGTGCTTCGCCCCCGACAGATGGGGGAAATCGTCCAGGGCCGCCTGAACCCGGTTCGGGAGGCGGCCAATCCGGAATCGTACCTGTCCTGGATTCGGGGCGAGATCGTGTTTCAGGCGGCCTCGTTCGACGAGGTGGCGGCGGAACTGGAGCGGTGGTTCGATCTGGAGGTGGATGCGACGGTCCCCGCCGCAAAAATCGACCGGCTCAACGCGTCGTTTACCGGCGACGAATACCTGAGTGAAATCCTGAACGTCATCGCCTCGACCCTGAACCTCGAATACCAGCGGGACGCCACCCGGCGGCGGGTGGTTTTCTACCCTGAAGCCAACGGGCAATCCGTACTGAAATAGCTTCGGCTCCTTTCACAACCGTACACCATCATGAATACCGTGTTATTTCTCCGAGACCGTACTTACCGAACGTTGTTGCACCGGGCGATGAAAGCGCTTCTGATTTTGATGGTATGGTCGGCTCAGGGCGCCACGGCGCAGGTTCCTGCAGCGGACCGCGAAGCTAACGCGGCGTTGCCGGGCGTGCGGTCCGGCTCGGCGGACTACGTACTGGCGCGGTTGAACGAATCTGTATCCCTCCATCTGGTGGACGTTCCGCTGGCTCAGGCTCTGCAACAGGTGGCCGAAATCGGAGCGCTCCGGCTCAGCTACGGACAGGAGGTGCTGGCGCTGAACAAGCGGGTCACGCTCGACACGGAGAACATGTCGCTGCTGTCCGCCCTCTATGAGATTATCCGGGAGACCCCGATCCAGATGCAGCTCTCTCCGAGCGGTTTTCTGATCCTGAGTATAGACAGCGAGCCGGCGGCCCCCGTCGAAGCGCCGCCGGCCGAAACCATGCTGCCCGTCGCTTCGGTGCTGCTGCCGGTGCGAGGCGAAGTAATCGATGCGGCCTCCGGAGATCCGCTGCCGGGCGTAAATATCGCCGTTAAGGGCACTACTACGGGCACGGTTACCGACATCGATGGGCGGTATACCCTCGATGTACCGTCGGCCTCCGATACGCTCGTGTTCAGCTTCATCGGGTTTATCACCGAAGAAGTAGCCGTGCGGGGCCGGTCGGTGATCGACGTGGAGCTGGCTCCGGACGTTGAGGAGCTAGACGAGGTGGTGGTGGTCGGGTACGGAACGCTGCGCAAGCGCGATCTCACGGGTTCGGTGGCCACTATCGACGCGGAGAAGTTCGACGATGTGCCGTCGACCACCATCGAGCAAGCCCTGCAGGGCATGGTGCCCGGCATGGTCGTTACGTCCAACTCGGGCGAACCCGGAGCCGGGCTGAGCATCAGCATTCGCGGGGCTAACTCCATCTCCGGCAACAACGAGCCGCTCTTCGTGATCGACGGCATTCCGATGTACAACAACAACGAGTCGCTGGCGTCGGAAGCCAACCTGAACGAGGGGAACGTTTCGACCAACTACCTGGCCAACCTCAACCCGAACGACATCGAGTCGGTGCAGGTGCTCAAGGATGCCTCGGCGACCGCCATCTACGGCTCGCGCGGAGCGAACGGGGTCATCATCATCACGACCAAACAGGGCGCCCCCGGCCGCCAGCGCATCGAGTTCGAACACTACACCGGCGTCACCGGCGTGAACCAGACCATCGGGCTGGCCGATGCCTATAACTATGCCCTGCTGGACAATATGGGCGCGCTCGCTGCCGGAGACGAGCCCCGCTACGACGGCCGCTGGCGCCTGAACGAAACCGGCGCCGACAGCACATACTTCCCCACGCCGGAGGAAATCCGCGGCCTGTACGGAGCCGGCACCGACTGGCAGGAGGCCATCATGCGCACCGGCATCACCCAGAACTACCAGCTGGGCGTCAACGGCGGCAACGACCTGATGCGTTACAACATTGCGGGCAACTTCTTCAACGACGAGGGGGTGCTCCAGTTTTCCGCCTTCAAACGGTACTCCCTGCGGGCCAACTTCTTCACCCAGGTCAACGACCGGCTCTCGTTCCGGCTCAACGCTACCGGCTCCCGGTCGACCTCCGACCGCGTGCAGACCAGCAGCTCCGAACTCGTCGGTACAAGCTACGACCGCTCCGGGCTCATCTGGAAAACTTTCCGGGCCAACCCGCTCGGCGACCCCTATGAGCTCGATACGGACGATCCGCTGACGGGCACGCAGGGTAATGTCGGGTTCAACCCGCTCGCGGAGCTCGAAAACACCTACGACAAGGCCGCCACGAACATGGTAATGGCCAATACGACCATCGAGTTCGAACTGCTCGACGGCCTCAAGTTCACTACCCAGAACGGCGTTCACCTGACCCAGAACGCCAAAGACTTTTTCTACAACGCCAACACGCTGCGCGGCAGCCGCTACAACGACGAGGCGATCCAGAGTACGGCGGACCGGTTGGACGTGCTCACCGAAAATTACCTGAACTATAAAAATACGCCGGGCCGCGCCCACTCCGTGGACCTCACGCTCGGCATGTCGTACCAGAACATCGATACGAAGCGGACCCGGCTGGACGTGCAGGATTATACCCTCCACTTCGACAACGGCCTGTACCTGTACGGCTACGCCGACAACCAC
>CBDUBS010000268.1:0-4495 GCA_965365445.1 uncultured bacterium
TGCGGGCAATCGGAAGGAGCTCGGGAACGTCGCATGGTGCATGTACATTCAAGGGAATATTCCCGACGTTCGTCGCCGCACCCCGTTGGAAACGAACGACGCCCACCGCTCACCCGATGCGTACCCCTATGGAGAAGCTTACCAGACGAGATTTCCTCCGGCTCACCTCGGCGGCAGGCCTGGCACTGACCTCCGGCATACCCGCCGTACATGCCGCACCGGCTCTGCTCCCCCTCCCCGCCTCGGCAACCGACCGGACGCCGCTCGGCCGCACGGGGATACGGGCTTCCTTCCTGGCCCAGGGCACCGGCGTAAACGGATCAAAGCGGGTATCCAACCATACCCGCATGGGCGAAGAAGCGGCCGTGCGCCTCATCCGCCACGGGCTGGATAACGGCCTGAACTTCCTCGATACCGCCGACCTGTACGGCACGCACCAGCTGATAGCGAAGGCCGTGGCCGGGCTGCCCCGCGAGGATTACGTGCTGCTCTCGAAAATATGGGCGCGCGCCGAGGACTGGAACGACTTCTCGGGCGGCGCCCGTGCGGAAGTGGATCGGTTCCGGAAAGAACTCGATACCGACTTCATCGACATCATGCTCGTACACTGCCAGACCGCGCGGGACTGGCCGACCATCCAGAAGCGCGTCCGGGATGACCTGTCCGAATTCAAGGAAAAGGGCGTCGTCCGGGCGGTCGGGGTTAGCTGCCACTCCCTCGAAGCGCTCGAAACGGCCGTAGCCGACCCGTGGACCGAGGTGATCCTCGCCCGGATCAACTACATGGGGGGGCGGGAATACAGTATGGACGGCACGGCCGACAACATCGGCGCCCTGCTGAAAAAGGCCCGCGACGACGGCAAGGCCGTTATCGGCATGAAGGTGTTCGGCGTGGGCAAGCTGACGGGGCCGGAGCAGATGGATGCGTCCCTGCGCTTCGTGATCGGCAACCGGATCGTCGACGCGATGACCATCGGCATGATGAAGCCGGAAGAGATGGATGAAAACATCCGGCGCATCGGAAAGACGCTCTCCGCCGTACGGGCCGGCTGATCGCGTTACGTCCGCCCGCCTTGCGGGACAGGCTCGATGCGGGATCTCCCGGGGGCTTCGCCGGAAACCATATCACCCGAGGGGGCTTCCAGGCCCGTTTCCGGGGCCAGTTGCAGCGGGGTATCCTCCGGCAGCACGGTGATCTTTTCTACGTACGTTTCCGTAGGCTCTACGACCAGATCGAACTCGATTTTGTCCCCGGCGGTGAGGCCGGATAGCAGAGCAGGGTTTTTCACCCGCAGCGTCATCCGCATGGCTTCCATGTAGCCGGGGATGGCCTCGTGGTCCACCACGAACGCTTCTCCACCAAAAGCCGCTCCCCGGTAGAGGCCCCGTACCGTATATTGGGTGCGGTTTTCCTCTCTGCAACCGAACAGGAGCGCTCCGGCGATCAGGAGGGGCAAAACGGAATGCGCGAGTCGGGTTGGCATGGCTTCACCTCGAGGCGTGTCGGACGGTTCGGGACGGTGTACGGCCGGGGGCCTATCGAGGTGAATATACGACGCCGCGGAAGCGCCTGCGTATCCCCTCCGCCGTTTCCGAATGCGGAAAACCCCGCCGGCTCGTCCGGCTTCACATCCACGTAATCGCTCTCACAGGCATCATGAAACGTTCGTCCTTCGCGGCCACGGCCGTTTACCTCCTTTTTCTATACCCTGCGGTCCTCTTCGGGCAGGGAATCGCGTCGCTTCCCGGAACGGACGACCCTGCCCGGGTCGGGCGGTTCGATTACGGGAAAATGTGGACCTTCGAGAATCCGCCGCTGGAGTACTTCAGCCGAACCTACGATTTCAGCCCGGACGCGGCGTGGTTCGAGCGGGCGCGTCTGGCGGCGCTGCGCATCCCGGGATGCTCCGCCGGGTTCGTATCGCCGAACGGCCTCATTGCGACGAACCACCACTGCGCCAGGGGCAGCGTGGCCCGCGTCAGCCGGGAGGGCGAAAACCTGCTGGATAACGGCTTCTATGCCCGCACGATGGCCGAAGAACGCCCGATCGAAGGGTATTACGCCGACCAACTGGTTGCCATCGAGGACGTAACCGCCCGCGTGCAGGAAGCCGTGGACCGGGAGACGTCGCCGGAGGCCCGGCAGGCCGCTCGCACGCAGGCCATGCGCGAGGTGGAGCGCGAGATCGCAGGACGGCCGCACAGCGACAGCGTGGTCGTACAGGTCGTTTCGCTCTACAACGGAGGGCGGTATTCGGCCTACACGTTCCGGCGGTACACCGACCTCCGCCTGGTGATGGCGCCGGAACTGCAACTCGGCTTCTTCGGAGCAGATGAGGATAATTTCACGTATCCCCGCTACGCGCTGGACTTCAGCCTCCTTCGGGCGTACGACCGGGCCGGAAACCCCGTGCGCTCCGAACACTACTTTCCCCTGGCCGAAAACGGGGTGGAAGAACGGGAGGTCGTGTTCGTCGTCGGCAACCCGGGGTCCACGGCCCGTCAGGAAACCGTGGCGCAGCTCGAGCACCGGCGCGACGTATCCGGCCCGATCACCCTCCGTTTCCTGACAAGCCGCATCGCCGCGCTGCAACGGTACCAGTCCGAAGCGGCCGAGCGCGGCGAGCCGGTAGATGTGCGGAACCAGATTTTCGGCCTGTCCAATTCCATCAAGGCGTTCACAGGCCGGCAGGCCGCCCTCACCGATACCGTCATCATGATGCGGCGGGCCGACGGCGAGCGGCATTTCCTGAACGCCGTACGGTCCAGCCCGGTGCTGTATGCCCGGTACGCCGGGGTGCTGGAGGACATGGCGAGCGTGCAGACGGAAAAGACGCGGCTCGCGGACGAACTCGGCGCGTTCCTGCAACTGACCAACCCGGGGTTCACACCGGGCGTGCTGCTGCGCGCGTTCTACGCGCTCCAGATCCTGGAGGCCCGCCGCAGCGGAGCACCGGCCGCCCGCATCGAGGAACTCACCGCGGCGTTTCGGGCCATCCGCAACCAGCCGCCCTACCTCGAACGGCGCTTCCTGGAGCTGCGCCTGGCGGATGTGCAGCGTCATCTGGCCCCTGTGGACGCGGAAATAAGCCGGGTGCTGGGGGGAAAAACACCGGAGCAGGCGGCGGCAGACATCCTGAGCCGGTCGGTGCTCGCCGAACCGGAGCCCGCTCTGGCGGCGCTGGAGAGCGGCGCCCTCGGCGCGGACGATCCGGCCGCCGCACTGATCAGGGCCCTTCTGCCCCGGTACGCGGCTTTCCAGGCAGCTATGGCCGACCTGACGGCCAGGGAGCAGGATATCGCCGAACGCATCGGCCGGGCCCGGTACGAGGTCTACGGAACGAGCATCCCCCCGGATGCCACGTTCTCCCTGCGCATCGCCGACGGGGTGGTGCTGCCCTACACGTACAACGGCACCGTGGCTCCTCCGTACACTACCTTTTACGGCCTGTACGATCATTACTACTCCTACGGCCCGGATTCCTTCTGGAACCTGCCGGCGCGCTGGCTCGATCCGCCCGCTTCGTTCGATAAATCCACGCCGCTCAACTTCATCTCTACATCGGATACCATCGGGGGCAACTCCGGCTCGCCGGTAGTCAACCGCCGCCTGGAACTAGTAGGGTTGAATTTCGACCGCAACATCGAGGGGCTTTCCCGCGATTTCATCTACCTGCCGGAGCGCGGCCGGAACATGGCCGCCGACAGCCGCGCCATCATCGAATCGCTGGACGACATATACGACGCCGACCGCCTGGTGGTGGAACTGACGAGCGGCCGCCTGATTCCTTCGGAGGACCAGGCCCCGGAGTAACTCCCACCCGGAGCCCTACGGGTTGGTAAGGACAACCGCGGTTGCAGTCCTTTTCGCTGTATACCGCATCCCGGCCCCCTGCACTAACCACGTCATCCCTGACCAAAACGCCGTCATCCCTCACAAAAACAACGTCATCCCGGCCCCTCACAAAAACAACGTCATCCCGGCCCCCGAGCCGGGATCTCATAAGGGCTACATAAAACCCTGAACAGATCCCGCATCAAGCCTGTCCCGCAAGGCGGGGTCCGGAATGATGTGTGGGTACGTCGTCTCTCATGAAAACAACATCATTCTTAACAATAACAACGTCATCCCGGCCCCTACTTTCTTCGTAATCCCCGCCCCGCTTGTACGTCATCCCGGCCCCCGAGCCGGGATCTCATAAGGGATGCTGCATACCTGAACAGATCCCGCGTCGAGCCCGGGATGACGTTTTATGTTGGGGTATCAAACGGGATGCTGCATACCTGAATAGATCCCGCGTCATGCCTGTCCCGCTCAGCGGGGACCTGTCCCGCTCAGCGGGAGCCTTTTCCGCTATGCGGGGTGCGGGATGACGGTTTATGTGCGGGATGACCGACAATGCTTCCGGCAGATGTGAAAAGCGGGCAGCGGCGTCGCTAGAGCATGGCAAGAACCCCTGCGGATACGCCGACCGATTTCTTACAACTGAACCACG
>CBDUBS010000269.1:0-4483 GCA_965365445.1 uncultured bacterium
CCGCCAGTATGGGTTCCGGATACGCATCGGCCAGCCGCCGAATGGATGCCGCGACGCGGGAATACGCTTCCTCTTCCGCTTCGGGAAACGAGGGGTGCAGATAGGGCTCATGTTCGCCAAACTCAAGGCCGGGAAATTGAGCCCGCAATGCTTTCGGGGAAAGGATCTCCGGGCGGCGGCCAAACCATTCCGGGTTCATCCATTCCGACAGTCCCGGTTCGATACAGATGGGCAGATCAAGCACTTCCGCCACACAGGCAGCCGTTTCCACGGTACGCAAAAACGGGGATGCAAAGATACGGCCTATCCCCTGCTTTCGAAGCCTCTCGCCGAGACGGCTTGCCTGGGCGATGCCGTCGGATGATAACCCCGGATCGTGAGGTCGCTCGGCCAAGTATTTCCAGAACGGATCAACAAAATCCTGACGGTTGCCATGCCGGACCAACCAGACTTCCTGAGCCATAAGTCTAAAATGTTAAAGGGATAACTCCCCCGGGGCCATAGCCTTAATGATCCCGGCCCGGCGTCCTTCCCAATATACGGCGTCGCTGCGTCCCACATCCGTTCTACAGCTTCACGCGGCTTGCTGCGGAGCGTACACATGCTTGAGCAGTTGCTGTAAGCGCTCCCGTCCCCGGTTGATGCGGCTCTTTACCGTTCCGATAGGCAGACCGGTAATCTCCGCGATTTCCCCATACGAAAGCTGCTGGATATCGCGTAATACAACGACCTCCCTGAAGCCCTCCGGTAGTTGTTTGAGGGCATCGTGTATATAACGCCCTTGCAGGGTGCCGTCGGCATGGGCATCCGGAGTATGCTCCTGGTCGGGAAACTCGGCCTCGTACTCCTCCTCATCCCGATTGACGGCATAGAACGAATACACTTGCCTGCTTTTACGTTTGCGATACTCGGACAGCGCCAGGTTTCGAGCGATCGTATAAACCCATGTGGTGTATTTCGCTATGCGCTGATAGGAATGGCGGTTTCGGTAAACCCGCAGAAACGTTTCCTGAAGCAAGTCCTCACAGGCCCCCATGTCGCCGACGAATCGGTAAATGAAACTCGACAGCGGCCCCTTGTGCCTGTTTACGAGGATCTCGAATGCATCGAGGGTGCCTGCCTGAAACTGCACCATCAGATCCTCATCGCTCATCTGGGCGAGTACTTCATAATGTTGCTGGTTCATCCTTCGCTTCATTCGCCTCCCTTCGTTTGTTGGTCGCCGTGAACGGCGGCATGACCGGATGCGGCGCACCGGGGATAAGATCGGGTGGTGCTGCGCCGACCAAATAAACACCCCGACGCCGAATCGGATTAGGGGGGCGGTGCGACTTTCCCTAACGTTTACAATGGTCTCCGACCGGTGTCCTCTCTTTTGCCGTCGCCTCGTAAGGGAAGCGAGATTCTCCGTGAAAAAGAGGTCGATACCGTATCGGAAGTACGTATCTTCGTTGATTCCGTCTCGACGAGCATCGCTATGAATGGCATTCTTGCAGTGATACTGGGCGGAGGAGCCGGCTCGCGGCTTTTCCCATTGACCCTTGGCCGATCCAAGCCGGCGGTTCCTTTAGCCGGCAAGTACCGTCTGATCGATGTACCCATTTCCAACTGCATCAACTCCGGCATCACGCGGATCTTCGTTCTGACGCAGTACAACTCCGCCAGCTTAAACCAGCACCTCGCAAACACCTACCAGTTCGACCGCTTCCGCCGGGGATTCGTGAACATGCTGGCGGCCGAGCAGACGCCCCTTTCGGCGGAATGGTTTCAGGGAACGGCGGATGCCGTCCGACAGAGCCTCGCGCATCTCAACGTATATCGGTACGATCATCTACTGGTACTCGCCGGCGACCAGTTGTATGCGATGGACTACCGGCTCATGCTCGCTCACCACAAGCAAAAGGGGGCGGACATAACCATTGGGACCGTGCCGGTATCGGCTCACGACGCGCCGCATTTCGGCATCATGCAAACGGACGACGACGATCGCGTGGTCCGATTTTACGAGAAACCGCGCTCCAGCGACCTGACGGGAAAGGAAAGCCGCGTAGATGACGCAATGGCAGCCGCCGGGCGAGTTTACCTTGCCTCTATGGGGATATATATATTCACCAAAGAAGCCATAACCGGACTGCTGGAAAACTATCCGGATCATCACGACTTCGGGAAAGAGCTGATTCCGGATGCCATCGGGAAACGAAATATAGTCAGCTATCCGTTTGGAGGGTATTGGAGCGACATCGGAACGATCCGCTCCTTCTGGGAGGCCCATTTGCATCTGGCCCGCCGGGGACCGGAGTTCGATATGTACAACCCCCGGATGTCGCTGTTCACGAACGCGCGTATGCTGCCCCCCGCGAAGATCGAAAGCGCCTACATTCAGGACTCGCTCATCGGAGAAGCCAGCATCATCATCAACGCCCACATTTCCAATTCAATCATAGGGATCCGTTCGTTCATCAACTACAACGTTACCATAAAGAACAGCATCATAATCGGATCCGGTTACTTTCCGTGGCATCAGCCACAGTTCAGAGACCGGGTGGACGGTCCGGAACGACCCGGGATCGATGAAGAGTCTTACATCGAGAACGCCATCATCGACCGCAACGTGAGTATCGGAAAGCGGTGCGTCATCACGAACCGCGACCACATCCAGGAGGGCGAAGGTCCCAACTTCTACATTCGCGATGGACTCGTGGTCATTCCCAAGAACGCGCGCATTCCTGACGGAACGATCATCTGATTAACGGATGGGATACCGGCTTCCCGGCCCGTTCTTGCCGACCGACACTTCGAAGAACCCCTGGTCGGGGTATACCTGAACCTTTACGTAAGCCCCTCCGGGCGAGCCGGCGGCGTTGGCCACGTGCTCCGGAGGGGGGTTACCGGCCTCGCCATTCGTTGTGTTGTAATTCAATGCATATACGGCCCCGAATGAGGGCAGGCCCTGCAACCCGGCAAATGTATTGGGCCCGATACCTTTCTTCGGGCCATTCATGGCTACGCTGACTACAGGGTCCAGGACGGCCAGCAAGTCGGGGTTGTTGCTCTGGTCCAGCCCATGATGCGTTATCTGATACAGATCGACCGGGCCCACTGCCCCCGACCGGGCCAGATACGCCTCTACGTTCCAGGTAATATCCCCTCCGGCAAAAAAGTCGAAGTCACCATACCGGAGCATTAAGGCGATGCTCCTGGCGTTGTCCGAATGGTCGGCATCCCGCAGCGCCATCCCCTCGGCCGGCTCATCGACATTTGCGGAACTGCCCTGAATGATTTTTTCCGCCGCAACGACCCGTAGTACTACATCAGGCCCGATCGTCTCCCCATCGAGCACCAGCTCATCGCCCGTTGCGAGCGTTTGCACCTCGCCCCGGGTAGCCTCCAGGTACCGGGGGTAAAGCTTCTGGAACCAGTCCGTCGTCCGCTCCTCCGGGAGATCGCCTTTGTCATAGAACTTCCCGATCGGAATGCGTTTCGCCACTTCAAGCAGCCCTCCGAAGTGGTCGGAGTGGAAATGCGTGGTTATGAGGTGATCGATCTTCGCCAGGCCGGCATCCTCGACGGCCGCCATGATCCGATCCGCATCCCGATGCTCCGGCTCCATCGATCCCGTATCGATGAGGATGGATTCACTGGTTGGCGACACGACGAGGGTGGAAGCTCCGCCCGCCATATCCAGGAAATATATACGCAGGTTCGGCTGGGCGTACGCCACGGAAACCGTGCAGACAAACACGAGCGCCGTGAAAAACCGGAAGATATGTAACATGAAGATATGTAACATAAGGATCAGGCGTTCAGCGCTGCGTCGATACGTTGAATGGCTTCGTCTATTTCCTGAGGCGACTTGAACCCGATGACGACCGCATCGACAAAAGAAAGGCCCATGACGAAGCGAATGGAATGCTCGCGGTCGTCCGGATTGGTGAAGTTGCCGTTGCCGATGAGTTTCATACCTACGACGCCTGCCCCTCCTTCATGAATACGCCGGATGTGCCCGAGCGCCGTATCCCGAACGCCCTGTTCCGCCCACGCACCGGTCGGTCCGTCCATGTGCGTCCCGTTGTGATTGACACGCACGAGCGCCACATCTATCCAAGGCACGCCAACCGCCCCTTCCAAGGGTTCCAACCCGTGAATGGATACTCCGTGCGACCGAATGATCTCTTTCTGTTTGGCGTTTTCGAGCACATCCATGAGCCCTTTCTGCCGCTCCGGCCAGTCTCGGGTACGGACATGATGGATCAGGAACGAATCGACATAATCCACGCCGAGTTCTTTCCGGAACCGGTCGATTTCGGCCTCCGGGTTTTCGTATTTCCCTCCGGAGATCTTGCACTGGATCTGATAATCCTCACGCGGCACCCCTTCCAGCGCCACCCTAAGCATCTCGTGCATCCCGTCGTAGTTATCGGCCGTATCGAAGAAAGTGACCCCCCGATCCAGGCCGTGACGCACCATCCGCGTAAACTCGTCC
>CBDUBS010000270.1:0-4470 GCA_965365445.1 uncultured bacterium
ACCATCGAGGCGGAAGGGGCGGCGGATACGCTCGAAACGTTCCTGTGGCGGCTGGAGCAGGAAAAACCGGCTCATGCCGCCATCGACCGACTGGAGCCCTCGCTGATGAAGGCCAGGGGGCGCCGGGGCTTCACCATCCGTCCGAGCGCGGGCGGACCGAAAACCACCCTCATCCAGGCCGATCTGGCCGCCTGCGCCGAGTGCATCAGGGAGCTTTTCGACCCGGCGGATCGCCGCTATCTGTATCCGTTCATTAACTGCACCCATTGCGGCCCCCGCTTCTCGATCATCGAGCGGCTGCCCTACGACCGCCGCCACACGTCGATGCGCCGGTTCCGGATGTGCCCGGCGTGCCGCCGGGAGTACGACGACCCCCGCGACCGCCGTTTCCACGCACAGCCCAACGCCTGCCCGGAGTGCGGTCCGCAGGCGACCCTGTGGGACGGCCGGGGCCGCACCCTTGCAGAGCGGCGCGAAGCCGTTGCGGCTGCCGTCGCCGCGCTCCGGGCGGGTGAAATCGTGGCCGTGAAGGGGTTGGGAGGGTTTCACCTCCTGGTGGACGCCCGCAACGGAGAGGCCGTCCGGCGGCTCCGCGCCCGGAAGCACCGCCCCGAGAAACCGTTTGCCGTCATGTTTCCTTCGCCGGAAGCCGCCGAGGCCGAATGCCGTCTCTCCGGGCTCGAACGGCGGCTGCTGACCTCCACGGAAGCCCCCATCGTGCTCGTCGAACGCCGGAACGACGCCCTCATCTGTTGCGAGGAAGTCGCCCCCGGTCTGCCGCTGATCGGGGCGCTTCTCCCGTATACAGGGCTCCATCACGTCCTGCTCCGCGAGCTGGGCTTCCCCGTAGTGGCTACCAGCGGCAACCGATCCGACGAACCGATCTGCACCGATGAAACCGAAGCGCTCGCCCGGCTTGCGGGCATCGCCGACAGGTTCCTCGTCCACGACCGGCCCATCGTCCGGCCCGTGGACGACTCGGTGGTCCGCGTCCTGGGCGGCGCCGACACGGTGTTGAGGAGGTCTCGGGGCTACGCCCCCCTCCCTGCCGGGCGGGCGCGACCGGCGGCTGAACCCGTGCTGGCGCTCGGGGGACATCTCAAAAACACGGTAGCCCTCTCGGTGGAGGGGCAGACCATCCTCAGCCAGCACATAGGCGACCTGGAGACCCTTCAGGCGCGGACGGCGTTCACGCAGGCTGCCGCCGATCTGCCCTCGCTGTACGACCGCACCCCCCGGGCGGTCGTGTGCGACGCCCACCCCGAATACGCCTCATCGCTGGAGGCCGCCCGTTTCGGATTGCCGGTCGTCAGGGTGCAGCACCACTACGCCCACGCGCTCTCGTGTATGGCCGAAAACGAAGTGGAGCCGCCCTGCCTGGCGGTGGCGTGGGACGGGCTAGGGCTCGGCCCGGACGGCACGATATGGGGAGGGGAGTTTCTGGCGATCACCCACGACGATTTCCGCAGAGCGGGGCGGCTCGCTCCGTTCGTGCTCCCCGGCGGCGAAGCCGCCATCCGGGAGCCGCGCCGGTCGGCCCTCGGGATGCTGTATGCGTGCCCGGGAGAGGAGGTGTTCGACAGGCCCGACCTGTTCCCCCCGGCCACGTTTCAGGATGCCGAATGGGCGGTTCTGCGCCGGATGATCCGGGCGGGGGTGAACACGCCCGTCACGACCAGCGCCGGCAGGCTGTTCGACGGCGTAGCCTCGCTGCTGGGGTTGTGCCATATATCCTCCTACGAGGGGCAGGCGGCGGCCCGGCTCGAATTTGCCTCCGGCGACGTGGAGCGCGCCCGCCCCTATCCGTTCACTGTGTACGATGCGGAGGAGGGCGACGGTTTTATCGTGGACTGGCGGCCGATGCTTACGGCACTGCTGGAAGATCGCAGGCGCGGCGTGCCCGTAGCCGAGCTCGCCGCCGGGTTTCACGCTGCCCTCTGCCGGATGATCGTCCGGGCGGCCGGGCGCGTCGGACTGGAGCGCGTCGTGCTGACGGGCGGGTGCTTTCAGAACGGAAAGCTCGTCGCCGGGGCGCTCGCCGGCCTCCGCAACGCGGGTTTTACCGTCTACACCCACCGGCGGATTCCTCCGAACGACGGCGGCCTTGCGTTCGGCCAGATCGCAGCCGCCCACCGCCTCCTGCAACCAACCCCACAACCCGACCCGAGCCTGACATGTGCCTAGCCGTTCCGGGAAAAATCCTCACCGCCGATCCGGCCGGTTCCATGATGCGCACCGGCCGGGTGAGCTTCGGCGGAATCGTGAAGGAAGTGAACCTGGCCTTCACGCCGGAAGCCGAGCCGGGCGACTACGTAATGGTGCACGTAGGGTTCGCCATAAGCCGGGTGGATGAGGAAGAAGCGGAGCGCGTCTTTTCGCTGCTCGACGAACTGGGCGCGCTGGAGGACGACCCCGGAGGTCCGGCCACATGAAATACCTCGATGAATACCGCAACGCCGACGACGCCCGCAAGCTGGCGGAGGCCCTTGCGCGCCTCGTCACCCGCCCGTGGACGCTGATGGAAATGTGCGGGGGCCAGACGCACGCCATCGTGCGGTTCGGCCTGGACGAGCTGTTGCCCGAGGGCCTCACGCTCGTTCACGGCCCCGGCTGTCCGGTGTGCGTCACCCCGCTGGAGCTGATCGACCGGGCCCTGGCCGTCGCCGCCCGCCCGGAGGTCATCTTCTGCTCGTTCGGCGACATGTTGCGGGTGCCCGGCTCCCGGGACGACCTGTTCTCCGTAAAAAGCCGGGGCGGCGACGTCCGCATCGTGTACTCGCCGCTGGATGCCGTCCGGCTCGCCGGAGAAAACCCGCACCGGGAGGTCGTTTTCTTCGCCGTCGGGTTCGAGACCACCGCGCCGGCCAACGCGATGGCCGTATACCAGGCCGCCCGGTTGGGGCTGACCAACTTCTCGCTGCTCGTCTCGCACGTACGGGTGCCGCCGGCCATCGAAGCCATCCTGTCCTCCCCCGACAACCGGGTGCAGGGCTTCCTCGCCGCGGGGCACGTTTGCGCCGTGATGGGCTACGCCGAATACCGGCGCATCGCCGCCCGCTACCGGGCGCCCATCGTAGTGACGGGTTTCGAGCCGGTGGACCTGCTCCGCGGCATGGTCCGCTGCGTGAAACAGCTCGAAGAAGGCCGGCATGTCGTGGAAAATGCCTACGAGCGCGCCGTAACGGAGGGCGGCAACCTGCCCGCGCAAGCCCTCATGAACGAAGTGTTCCGCATCGTACCCCGGAAGTGGCGCGGCATAGGCCCTATCGACCGGAGCGGCTTCGCCCTGGCCCCCGCCTACGCCCGTTTCGACGCCGAGCAACGGTTCGGCGTAGCCGACCTCTCGGCGGACGAATCCACCGAATGCATGAGCGGCCTCATCCTCCAGGGGTTGGCGCGCCCCCCGGACTGCCCCGCTTTCGCCTGCCGATGCACGCCGGAGGCCCCCCTCGGCGCCACGATGGTATCCTCCGAAGGGGCCTGCGCCGCCTACTACCGATACCGTAAACCCCTCGAACCCGTCGCATGAACCCGACCGCTTCCTTCTCGCTCGCCTGTCCGCTTCCGGCTTCCAACGGCGCTCATGTACGCCTGGCGCACGGCGGAGGGGGCCGCCTCATGAACGATCTGATCGAACGCGTATTCCGGACCGCCTTCAAGACGGTGCAAACCGCCTCCGACGCCGCCCTGATCGAGCTTCCTGGCAGCCGGATCGCGTTCACGACCGACTCGTTCGTGGTGCACCCGCTCCGGTTTCCGGGGGGCGACATCGGTTCGCTGGCCGTTTACGGCACACTGAACGACCTCGCCACCCGTGGGGCGCGCCCGGTGGCGCTCAGCGCAGGGTTCATCATCGAGGAGGGCCTGCCCCTGGCGACGCTGCTCGCCGTCGTGGATTCCATGCAGCAGGCGGCCGAAAGCGCCGGCGTACCCATCGTTACCGGCGACACGAAGGTAGTCGATCACGGCAAGGGCGACGGATTGTTCATCAACACCACCGGCATCGGCCTCATCGAGCACCCGCTCGATCTTTCCCCGGCGGCCATCCGGCCCGGCGACGCCATCCTCCTCACCGGCGATCTGGGCCGGCACGGCATCGCCATCATGGCGGCCCGGGAAGGGCTGTCCTTCGAGTCGGAAATAACGAGCGACGCCGCCTGCCTGTGGCCGCTCGTCCGCGACCTCCTGGAGGAGGGCGTCGGGTTGCACGCCGCCCGCGACCTCACGCGAGGGGGGCTTTCGAGCGCCCTCAACGAGCTCGCGGCGTCCTCCGGTCTGGATTTCCGCATCGAGGAACGCCTCGTGCCGGTCCGGGAGGACGTGCGGGGCGCGTGCGAGATGCTCGGCCTCGATCCATTCTACGTAGCCAACGAGGGCCGCCTCGTCCTGTTCGTCCCCGCCGACGACGCAGACCGGTGCCTGGCCGTCCTGCGCCGCTGCCCCCACGGCGAAGGGGCCTGCCTCATCGGC
>CBDUBS010000271.1:0-4441 GCA_965365445.1 uncultured bacterium
CCGCCCACCGCCATTGATCCTTGTGGCGGTCCAGGTCGCCGATGAGCATGTCGAACAGGCGAGCCCGTGTGTACGCCCGTTCGTCTACCCGGTTGGTGTTGCGCTCCTCGATTTGCTCGATGAGTTTTTCGTAGCCGATTACGTTCCGGGAAAACCCGAAGCGCGCGGCGTCGGACTGGTCCTCGTCGGGCTTCCGTTCAAACAGGGCGAGCATACCCGCGAACTGCTCCCGGTAGGGCCCGAGCCGCTCGTCATCCGGCACGACCACCAGCGTGGGATGGGTGTGCAGGATGCCGGCTGCCGAAGCCAGCCGGGGCAGGTAAAAGGCGGCAAACGGGTGAGATGCCGAGATCTGATCCTGAGCGATATCGGCCACGAGGGTGCGGTGGAACGCTTCCGGCAAGGCCCGGCGCACGTTTTTATCGATGGAGCGCAGCGTATACTGATGACCGTCGGCTCCCTTTAGCTGGAGGCTGGTGGTTTGCCTTCCCCCGCCGGGTTCGATGGGCGTAAGGCCGCCCGCGGTGCGGCCCAGGTCGATGACCGGCGCATCGACGGGGGTGGTCCAGACGTCGCGATAGCCCTTGCCCAGGAAGAAGGTACGTAGCGGTCCGGCTGCATATTTTTTGCCGGCTACGACGTGCCGGGAGCCGGACGTAGACAGAGCATACGGCACGGCGGGCGGCGTATCCGCCCCACGGATAGAGGCCGGAGGGTTCAGCCCGATAGGTACGGGAGGTTGCGGCCTGATGGGGTTGAGTTGGGCGGAGGCGTATTGAGGCGCATCGGCGGCGTAATCCGAACTGTCCGGAGCGCTCCGCTCCGTCTGGATCGCAAGGATCTGAGCGCCTCCGTGGACCTCTTCGGCGGCAAATGAACAAACAAACAGCAGCGCCGGCACCCAGAATAGCGGCGAGGCCGGCCTGCGTTCGATCGATCCGAAGGTCATGGACATGATTTCTCGTATATATCAACCCTGCGGACTGCACGCCCCAGGCAATTTGATGCTCGTTTGGAGAGACCGGAGATTAAACCGATGCGACGGAACCGGTTCGGGCGAGGGCATGACCAACCTGTTATTACTAATGAAGGTTTTGTAATAACAGAGGTTTTGTAACGACGGGCTTTCCGCCGGTCTGCCGGAGGGGGTCAGGCAGGGTTTTCCTCGTAACGCCAGGCCCGGATGTCCTCGGAGCGGAGGTACCACGTACGATCGAGCGGCCAGTAGGGGGAGGTGTTCATGGCCCAGCGTTCCAGGTCGCCCAGGCTGTACCAGCGGTCCTCGATGCGGTAGTATTGCCGCCGCTCGGCATTGCCGATCCGAATGGTTACGAGCTCACGTTCATCCGGGCGCTTATCTCGTGTGGATTGCCACTCGGGCTTATTCGCATTCATAGCCAGACGACGAACATCGACGCGAAGGGCGGGAACGGGGCCCGCGCGGCCCCCTGTATTATGATACGATGAGCGGAGGCTTCGGGAAAGGCACTTCGGGATCTCGGGGGATCAGACCCACTCCGAGCTGAACATGCATTCGGGTTCGCCGCCCCGATGCCCGTACAGCATGAAACGCATCCGGGGCGCGGCGTTCGGAGCCGGTGTTTCGAATTCGACGATGCCGAGGTTCAGTTTGCCGAACGGGTTTTTCCCCCGGCCGTTTTCCGGGGGCAACAGCCTCACCCGGGCCTCCAGGGTTTTTTCGGATGTTTCAACGGTGCGGTTCATCCGGATGAGGGCCTTGGAGGCGAGCTGGATGAGCTTGCCGGTGGTATGCGTGATCGGGCTGGCCGTTGCCTGGTAAAAAGGGGCGCCGCCCGTTTTCCAGCGGATTTCGTGCACGCAGCCGATGTGAATGTCGCCGCTGAGCAGGACCAGCCGCTGATCGGGGTGCTGTCGGCAATGTTGGTGCAGCAAGCCGAGGAACCGATCCCGGTCGCGGACGTGCGCCGAGGAGGACCAGCGGTCGGAAAAGTCGTCGCTGAATTGCGGGATGTGCGCCGCCAGTCGGGTCAGGTATTTCGGCAGATGTACAATGGGCACGCTGAGGGCGATCAGCAGGATTTTCTTTTCCCGGTTTCGGCTCAGGAACCGCTTCAGATCCTCGAATTGCTTCTGCGAGTACAACTGCCCTTCGTTGCCGGCTTTGCGGGCGGAGCGGATGTCGTATATGAATACGCCGGTGTGGCCGAATTCGAAACCGTAATGGAGCTCCTTCGGAGGCGCATCGCCTGTGGGCAGCATCCGGGAGGCCTGGTAGTCGAAACAGGCAAGACGGCCGCCTTCGCCTACCCGCTGCCAGTCCGGTTCGGAATGGGCCGGATCGGAGCCCCAGTTGTCCACGATGTCGTGGTCGTCCAGCACCATATAGCACGGGTAATCGGCCTGGATGCGTTGCCAGTCGGGCAGGTTCCAGAAATACTGATACCGGCGCTGGTACAGGCGACGCACTTCCTCAACCGAGCAATCGCGCAGCCGCTCCCGGCCGGGCGGGGCGATGCGGGGGAAGTAGTCGGAGTTGAACAGCGACATCGATGACGGGTTGTCGGCATACATCTGGTCGCCCAGGAGCAGCAGGAACCGGACGTCGTGGCGCTCCATGCAGATCCGGACGGCCCGAAGCATTTCGCTCGAATCCGTTACCACGTTGCCCTCCTGATCGAACGGCTGGTGGCAGCTCGAAAAGGCGACGGCAAACCGTCGGGGGGTATCCTCCGCTGCGGCGGGCGCGGTCAGGAACCGGCCTGCGCCTACTGTACGTCCGCCCGTCCTCGCTTCTACCCGGTAGTGGTACCGGGTCAGCGGCTGAATCGGCTGGCCCTGCCCACCGGGCAGTTCCACGGAGAACGTATTGTCCGAGGGATTTCCTTCCGCAATCTCGAAGGGCAATTCGGCCTCGCCCGCTGCCCCTTCCGGTCCATAGCGTACGACGTACTCCCCCGGGCAACGGACCCTTCCCCAGATGCGAACGGTGTGCGGGCCCGTAGCCCCCACGGCCGTCATGTCCTCGAGCGGCCCATTGCGAAAACCCTCTTTTCCTTGCATTCCTGATCGGGGTGAAGCGGCTCGTCCAGTACCGGGAAGCCGGCGCGTTCAAAAGGAGTTGCCCGAATAAAGTACGGCAAAAGCGGCCCCTTCGTCAGGAAGGAGGAAGCCCGTCACATAGTTGTGGCACTTTCTCCGGTCCGCCCCCCGCCATCGGCCGCCGCATCGCTCCGCTTTGAGGAATCCCTGAACTCGACCGGTACATTGGCCTTCACCCGATCCGCCAGGAACAGGGCGTCCCAGTTGGTGAGCCGGACGCACCCCGCCGAGGTGGCGTACCCGATGGTTTCGGGCGCGCTCGTGCCGTGAATACCGTAATGCTCCTTCGAGAGGGCGATCCACACCTTCCCTACGGCGTTGTTCGGCCCGGGCGGGATGCGGGCATCCTTTTCGGAGTCGGGGACGTTCGCCAGGATAGCCGGCTGGTAATGCCACCACGGGTCCTCCGTGACGGACACGATGTGGTAATCACCCGTCGGGGAAGGGTCGTAGGATGACCCGAGTGTGGACGGGAAATGATACAGGATGCGCCCCCCTGCGTCTACGGCGTGCAGGTAGTTGCCGCCGTCGGAGATGACCACCCGTGCGACGCTATCGGGCAGGTTTACACGCTCCAGGTTCGGCACGGCCAGGGCGACGCCGGCATTCAGGCTGTCCAGCGACGCCTCCGGATTCAGGTGCGCGAGCAGATCCCTGGAGGTATGGAACATCTCCGAGAGCTTTTCCCCGAGCGATTCGTAATAGAGTCGCTCCATTTCGGCCTTTTCGTAGATATCCTCCGGTATTTCCTCGAACGGTCCTTTCACGTCATCGGCCGTCAACGTATAGCGTTGCACCAGCGAATCCGGGTTGTTCGCCAGTTGCATCAACCGGCGAAAGGTGGTGGTATCCACCCGGCCGGTGGCGCGCAAGCCTTCGCGCTTTTGCAACCAGAACACGGCTTTTTCCGTGTTCTTGCCCCACCGCCCGTCGATGACGCCCGGCGAGAACCCGGCCCGATCCAGCAGGATCTGCGTACGGAACACGGAAGGTCCGGCCACATCGCCGCCGAGCGGCAGAGCCATTTTTCCGGTATTGACGGCCTCCGGCGTGATGTCGTCCCAGGATTCATCGGAGGCTACCGGGGCGTCGCCGTCGGTGGAGTCGAGCACGACGAATCGTTTCCAGGAGTCGTCCAGCCGGCCCCCTTCGATTTCCTCCGGGGACAGCGTCTCCACGCCGCCGTACGCCGAGGCCGTATCGGAAGGGAAGGACAGCACCCTGTCTACGGGTTCGTTCGGTTCGAGGCAGCCGGCAAACAACACACCGGAGAGAACAATCAGGGCGGCAGCGTATCGGGACATGGTTGGAATCGGATTGGTTCAGCAGTGGATATACCGGCCGAACCTACGGTCGGCCT
>CBDUBS010000272.1:0-4422 GCA_965365445.1 uncultured bacterium
GGCCAGGCCCGCCGAGGCCGCCATAACCGCCGGCCGGAGGGCCCCGGCGGCGAGTTTCTGCACGACGATGTCGAAACTGTTTTGCGCCCCGGAGCCGGGTGTCTGGCCCGCTTCCAGCAGGCGCCGCACGAGCTCCTGCGCCGTTTCGAAGGAGGTGGAAGCCAGCGGGGGCCGCCCGAAGAACGTGACGTGCGGTTCGGTCAGCCGGGCGGTGTCGCCGAAGGCGTACAGGACTACCGGCGTCGCCCGCCGGGCGAGGTCTCCGAACCCCCGGGGCCAGTGGGGGTGGTGCGGCGTGATCGGAACGACCCGTTTTTCGGCCAGGCCGCGTATGCGCCGGCGGGCGGCTTCGAGCCGCCGGGTGAAATCCTCCCGGTCGAACAGGCGGTTTACGAGGGGCCCGGCATTGGGAGCGCCTTTCAGCCGCAGGAGCACCTGCTCCCGGGGGTACCGGAGCAGATCGGCGTACGTCGGGAAGTGCCGGAGGATGCGTCCGGCCGTGACGCGCCCTACCCCGTCGAGGTCCTCCAGGGCGAGCGCGAAACACGATGAAGCGGCCGGATCTTCCTCATGCGCATTCATGGGAGCAATATACGCGACGGCGGGGGCAAACGGGAGCCCCGTCAGGAGGGCTGATCCGAATCCGAAGTCAGGGCCGGCAGGAACGGGAACAGCACGTTCAGGTCGAGTTCGTTCAGCCTCACCCCGTCGAGCGACACGGGCGCCCCGTATATTTCGGCATACTGGATGATGCGGTGGCTCAGCGCCGCGAAATCAGGGTACAGGTGCGGCGCCTCGATGGAAAACCCGTCCGTGCCGGAGATGACCACGCCGGTGTTGTTCAGATCGACGCTGCCGACGTCCACCCAGTCGATGGCGGTTTGCCGCCGGGCATAGTCGTACCCGACGATGTGGTGATCCGAAATTTTGATGCACCACACCACCCGGCGCAGGCGCTTCCAGCGTTTCATGAGGCGCCAGGCCGCCGCCGGCCAGAGGGCCGCGGCCGGGCCGTACACCGCTGCGGGCGGGAAGCCGGCCAGATGGCCCACGACGAACAGGGCCAGCGTAACCCCGACGCCCGCAAGACCGGCGGCCATGAGGCCCGCCACGCGGCGCCGCGTGAGGAACTGTACGTGCTCGTTGTCGAATACTTCGTACCAGTACGGCATCTCGATGGCCTGTTGGGTGTCGGGGGCGATTCGTGAATCGCCCCTACGAGCGTAATGCAGCTTTGCATATCGCGCCGGGGCCGCAAACCCCTCCTTCTTTATAACGAACGCACCGCTCAAATAATGTAACCGATTGAGAAATTGGGGGATGCCGACCCGGAAAAGGCGGGGCGGCCCCCGGCGGGGAGACGGGCTTCCGGCGCGAAAGGCGGCGGCAGGGCCGGGGCGAATTGCTTACCTTATCCCGGACGGTCCACCGGCCCCGGGCCGGGGCCGAACGCCACCTGCCAGGAATGCCGTAATGAACGACGCAGAAACCCCCGAAACGCCCAAGGTCGATACGCCGCTCATGCGGCAGTATGCTAAAATAAAGGGCCGGCATCCGAATGCCATACTGCTGTTTCGTATGGGCGACTTCTACGAAACGTTCGAGGAGGACGCCCGCATCGTCAGCCGGGAGCTGGGCATTACCCTGACCAAACGGGCCAACGGACAGGCGGGCGAGGTGCCGCTGGCCGGGTTTCCGCACCACGCGCTCGATAACTACCTGCCCCGGCTGGTGCAGGCCGGGCACCGCGTCGCCGTCTGCGAGCAGCTCGAGGACCCCAAGTTCGCCCGGAAGATCGTCAAGCGGGATGTGGTGGAAGTGGTAACGCCGGGGGTATCGTTCCACGACAACCTGCTCAGCCCCCGGCGCTCCAATTACCTCGCGGCGGTGGTGTGGGGCGCCGACCGGTCGGAGAAGGACCTGGTCGGGCTGGCCTTCGTGGATATATCGACGGGCGAGTTCTCGCTGACCGAGTGCGCCGTCGGCCGCACCGAGGAGGTGCTCCAGGCGATCGGGCCGGCGGAGCTGCTCGTGGACCGAAGCCAGCGGGAGCGGTTGAACGCGTTCCGGGAGCCGGCCTTTGTCGTCACGCCGCAGGAGGACTGGGCGTTCAGCCGGGAGTTTGCACAGGAGGTGCTGCTGCGCCACTTCCGGACGCACTCGCTGAAAGGGTTCGGGGTGGAGGATCTGGGGCTGGGCATCCGGGCGGCCGGGGCCGTGCTGAACTACCTGAACGATACGCAGAAAGGCAAGCTGCCGCATATCCGGCGCATCACGCGCTTCGCCAACGACGATTACATCGCGCTCGACCCGGCCACGCGCCGCAATCTGGAGCTGGTTTCGTCCATGCAGGGGGCCGGGCAGGAAGGCACCCTCGTACAGATCCTGGACGAAACACTCACCCCGATGGGAGCCCGCCTGTTGCGCAAATGGCTGTTGCGCCCCCTGCGCAGCGTGCCGGATATCAACAGGCGGCTGGACGCCGTGCAGGCGCTCGTCGAGAGCCGCCGCCTGCGCGAGAAGCTGCGCGAGGAACTGCGCCAGGTGGGCGACCTCGAACGGCTGGCCGCCCGGTTATGCGTCGGCAGGGCCACCCCCCGCGATCTCATCAACCTGAAACTGACTCTCCGGCAGATCCCGGCCATAAAATCCCACCTTGCGGGGCATTCGTGCGAAACGCTCCGGAAGATCGGCGAGAAGCTCACGCTCTGCCAGGCGGCGGTCGAACGCATCGAGCGGGCGCTCTGCGACGAGCCCCCGGCGTCGCTCGCGGAGGGGGGGTACATCCGCGGCGGGTACCACCCGGAACTGGACGAACTCCGGGAGCTGGCCCGCTCGGGTAAGGACTGGGTCGTGCGGATGCAGAAGAAGGAAGCCGAGCGCTGCGGCATTCCTTCGCTCAAGGTGGGTTTCAACCGCGTGTTCGGGTACTACATCGAAATCACGAATACGCACAAGAAACGGGCGCCGGAGGATTACATCCGGAAGCAAACGCTGGTCAACTCCGAGCGCTACATCACACCGGAGCTCAAGGAGTACGAGGAAAAAATCCTCACCGCCGAAGAGAAAATCGTCGGGCTGGAGCAGGAGTTGCTGAACGAGCTCCGGATGATCGTGGCGGAGGAAACAGGGGCGCTGCAAGGCAACGCCGCCCTGCTGGCGATGGCCGACTGCTTCGGGGCGCTGGCCGAGGCTGCCGTGCGCTACGGCTACCACCGCCCCGAGGTGGACGACGGCCTGCACCTGGACATCGAAAACGGGCGGCACCCGGTCGTGGAGCGGTTCCTGCCTCCCGGCGAGCCGTTCATCCCGAACAGCATCCGGCTCGATCCGGCCGGCGAGCAGATCGCCCTCATCACCGGCCCCAACATGGCGGGCAAAAGCGTCATCCTCCGGCAGACGGCCCTCATCGTGCTGCTGGCGCAGGTCGGGAGTTTCGTACCGGCGGACCGGGCGCGCGTAGGCGTCGTGGACCGCATATTCACCCGCGTCGGGGCGTCCGATAACCTGGCGGCCGGCGAGAGCACGTTCCTCGTGGAGATGAACGAGACGGCCAACATCCTGAACAACGCCTCGCCCCGGTCGCTCATCCTGCTCGATGAAGTAGGCCGCGGCACCAGCACCTTCGACGGCCTCTCGATTGCCTGGGCCATCGTGGAATACCTCCACGAGACGCCTGCCGTGGCCGCCCGCACCCTGTTCGCGACGCACTACCACGAACTGAACGAACTCGCGGCCCGGTACGGGCGCATCGCCAACTACCGGGTGCAGGTGCAGGAGCACGAAGGCAAGGTCATCTTCCTCCGAAGCCTGGCGCCCGGCAGCGCCGATCACTCCTACGGCATCGAGGTGGCCCGCATGGCCGGCCTGCCGGTAAGCGTCATCGAGCGCGCCCGGCAGATCCTCCGCCACCTCGAAAAGGGACGAGGAGCCGTCGGGGAAACCACCGGAGGGGACGACGCCCCGGCGGGCAACCTGCCGCTGCTCTCCGGCCTGGAGCCGATCCCCACGGCGCCGCCCTCCGACCCGCTCGTAGCGACCCTCCGCGAAATGCTCGCCGGGCTGGACGTAAACCGCCTCACCCCCATCGAGGCGCTCATCAAGCTGTCCGAGATCAAGGAAGCGCTGGATTAAGCCACATGCGCCGGAAGCGCAATCCGGGCGGGGGAGCCGGTGGATAATCCGGTTTCTCGTCCGGAGTAATCTGGAGGCGTACCGATTCCGAATCACCTCCACCGATTCCATGCGCCGCTCGTACCTGCCGGCCGCCGTTGCCTGGCTCCCCCCTGACCAGCGGGCCATCCTGCTGACGGCCAACCCTCGCTTCGTGTGGGCGGGCGGCGACGAGGCGGGGGCCTTCCAGCGGGGCAGCCGCGAGCTGTGGACGTGGGAGGGGCTGCCGCTGGCCTGGCACCTGGTGCG
>CBDUBS010000273.1:0-4387 GCA_965365445.1 uncultured bacterium
GCCCTGGATGCGCGTTTTGTCGTCGTGGCCGAAGTAGTCGTAATAGGTTTGCCGGCACCCCCAGGTGCGGCCCCACACCCCGACGCCGCGCCCGCTGAGCGTGAGCCGCCGGGTGGCCTGCACATCCACCCCGAGGTCGGCCCGATGCGGTTCGTTCCAGGGGGCCGTTTCCGCTCGCCCCCCGAACAGGGAGGCGCTTTCGCGGCGGAGGCGGCTCAGGGCGTACTCGGCCTTCACGACCGCCGCGCCGGGCGTCCAGGCAAGGCCGAACCTCCCCCCGACGCCGCGGCTGCGCGCGCCGACGAGAAAGCCGGATTGCCGGCTGATCTGCCCGACCTGCCCTTCCGTGCCGGCCGGAGCGTACCGGACGGCCAGCCCGTGCGTCTGGATTTTCAGGTAGCCGTCCACGCGGAGCTTCAGGCTTTCGGCGGGCCGGAGCAGCCACTCCTGAGCCAGATGATACGCCATCGGCGGGCGCACCGATGCATCCAGCGGCAGCCAGATGCGAACCGACGGCAGGATGCTCCCGGCGTTCAGCGTGCTGATATCCAGCTGTTGCGTGAACTGCCGGTACAGCCCGGCGGCGGTGCGGGCGGACCACCCGCCGAGGATCCCGTCCGGGCGGTCCACACGCACGGCAAAGCGGGGCTCGGCGTACACGGTGGCCCGGTCCGGGACGTATGTGGCCCGCATCCCCGCCTCGATGGACAAACCGGGCCCTATCCGCACTTCGTCGGCCACGAACGACGCAACGCGCCACCCCGCCGGGCGGTGCGTTACGCCGGGCCGCACGAGCGCCGCTTCGGGGCGCAGCGACGTGCTCACGTCGGGGGCGAGGTTGTTCTCCTTATCCGTGGCGAACGACGCGAAGGCTACCCCGTGGAGGTCGAACAGGCTTTCGGTGCGGAGGATCTCGGCGCCGCCCTCTACGTGATGCCGGCCGCGCGCATGGTCGAACGAACCCCAGAGCGCAAGGGTCTGTACGTCGTTGCCGTCCCGGACGGAACTGGTCAGCAGCGCCGGGCCGACTCCTTCCTGCCGGACGCTATCGAGCACCTGATACCGATGCTCGTGCCGGTACCCGGCGTATTTCACCCCCATGCCGATCAGGGTGCGGGCGCCCGCCACGCGGTCGTACCGGATCTGCGCGATGCCGTTGTTCCAGCGGTAGCGGTCGTTCAGCGTAATCAGGGGCTGCATGGCCTCGCGAATGCCGTAGTCGAAGAAGCCCCCGCCGAGCCCGCTTTCGCCCCGGTAGAACGACGCGGATACGGACCGCAGGTCGTTGAAGTGCATCTCCGGCTCGGTGCGGCCGGCGAGTTGCGGGAAGGCGACGCCGTTGAGCGTGGGCGTCCACAGGTTGGCCGCCGTGCGGGTGGATACGAGGAAGGGGTCCAGCTCGCTCCAGTGCTGCAACATGGTTTGCAGGCGCTCGGGGGGCCTGAGATCCCACAGGCTGATGCGGGCGGCAGCCATCGCGGCCGCCTCCGTGACGCCCGCCGGGAGCGGCCCCGGCCGCGCGGCTACGGCGGCCCGTGCATTCAGGCTCATGGGGTCCGCCTGCACATCCACTCCCCGCTCGGCGCCCAGGCGGTGCTCCGCTTCGATCACCCCGGAAATCTCGCTGCCGTAAGCGGCCCCGAAGCCGGCTTTGTGCACCGATACAGGCCCGAGCGCGAACAGGCCGAACGGCCCGATCAGCCCCAGCAGGGATCGGGGCAGGTATACCGGAACGCCGTCGAGGAGCAGGCCGTGCTCGCCGGTGTCGCCGTTCTGAACGTGTACGTCCGCCGTAACGTCGTGGACGCGCACGCCCGGAAGCGTCGAGACGGCTGCGAACGCTCCCGGCGGCCCCGCTCCCGCCGGAGCGGTGTTTTCCCCGGTGCGTTCCACGCCCAGCCGCCTGGACGGGTACCGTTCCTGAATGCCGTCCACGATGATGGGGGTAATGACCACCGGCTCCGCCTCCAGAACGGCTTCGGTGTACGTGCGCTCCCGGGCGCGTACGCTCAGGGTAGCCGTCCAGGGGTGGTACCCCAGGTGGGATATCCGCACGCTGTACCGGCCGGGCAACAACGAGGGAAGCACGAACCGGCCCGAAGGGTTGGTAACCGACCCGATGCCGGCTTCCGTCAGGTAGACGTGCGCGTTTGCGAGGGGCCCTCCGGTGAGGCCGTCCCGCACGAGCCCGGTGAGGTGGCCCACCGGAGTTTCCTGCTCGGCACGGCGGGCCAGCACGTACGTCCCGGAGGAGAGGCGGTAGTAATCCAGCCCCGTTCCTTCGAGCAAACACCCGAGGATGTCTTCCGGCAGGGCGTTCTCGCGCACGCAATCCACCCTCCGGCCCTGCACCAGCACCGGATCGTACACGACGGCCCTGCCGGTGGCGTCCACGAAGCGCTCGATGGCCTCGTCCAGCGGAAGCTGCCGAACGGCGAGCGTGTACCGGCGCGCCTGCGCCGCCGCATCGGGAATGACGGCGGCCGGCAGCAAAGCCGCTGCCAGCAGCATCCGCCAGAGCAAACGGGTGGGTATGTGGTTCATCCGACCGTCATGACCTTTCCGATGAACAAAATGGCCCCGGTATGCGCTTCCCGGAGGGCAAACACGAACGGGCGATCCAGCCGGACCCGGAGCGGCCCGTCGTCGGGGCCTGCGGACGTCTCCCTCATCTCGACGGCGGTAACGGCGGCGGCCTCCGTCCCTTCCTCGTCTACCTCCACGAAGGTTTTATGGATCACCCGCCCGATGTACAGATCCCTGCGGCCGGTCATCCCCGAGAAGTCGGCCTGACCCGTAAACGCCTTTCCCATGCCCAATGCGGAGAGCACCCGCTTCATCTCGTCCTCGTACTTCAGTTCCATCCGGAACCGGGGCATCTCCAGCGCCACCTCGCGCTTCGCCAACCGCCCGGTAAGGCTCTGCCAGGAGGTATCGTCCAGCGCCGCGACGACATCCGCCGCCTTCCTGCCTTCCTTCGGCAGCAGCACCGTCATGCGGTACTGGCCCTTGCCGTACGGCAGATCCACCACCTGCGCCCGGTCGGTTTCCGCGTACCCGTATTCGGCCTGCCCGATCATCATCTTCACCGTCTCCGGAGCGCCCGTCTCCCGGTAAAAGGCCTGGTCGGTGGTTTTCGTTTTGTCGAAGGAGTAGGTCCACGTTCCCTTGAAGTAAATGGCGTTGATGAGGTACATCATCACGTCCCCATCGATCCCGTCGATGATCTCGTCGATCTTGCCCCGGGTTTGCTTATCCACCCAGCCGTTTATGAGGCCCGCCGTTCCGGGGTCGGCGAAATCCTCGGCGCGCACCTCCGCATCGAAATACGTGCGGTTCACGTCCAGGAACGACGGCAGCACCGAAAACCCCTCCCGGTACCAGATCGAGTTGGCAATGGTGAAAGCCACCTTCGGGTCCATCGACCCGAGCAGTTCCGCCAGCCCTTTCCGGGACTTGTTAATTTCCTCCCGGGTCAGGCCGTGTACTTCCAGGGCTTTTTCCATACCGGCGCGGGTTTCGCCCTCGGCCCCGTTGAGCGTCATGGAAAGCGCCGTCGCGATGCTGAACGGAGAGACGAACGTGTTGGCTTCGGGCGCTTCCTCGCTCACCAGCCGAAAAAGGTTAAGCCCGAACCGGTTGTCCGACCGGACGACCTGTTTTTCCGAAGCGGACAGCTCCCGCAGATCGGCCTCCGCATCAGGCCCGACCAGTTCGCAGCCGGCCAGGGCCAGAAGTCCCAGCACGAGTAAAATGCCCTGTTTCATGGTCGCGGTACGGTTTGTTTTCATGATATGTATCCTTTTTTATATCGCTCCTTTGCAAAGCCTCACGGTTGCACACCCACCGGCCCTGCGGGCCACCTCCCTCAAGGGAGGGGTTTTACGGTTCATCTATACGTCAAGCGATGCCCGAAAAACCGCCCCCTTGAGGGGGCTCCCCGCCCTGCGGGGTGGGGGTGTTTGAACGGCCGGAAATTTATCAGTCCGGACGCAACACCCACCGGCTCTTCGAGCCACCTCCCTCAAGGGAGGGGTTTTACGGCTCATCAAAATGTCAAGCTTTATCCCTGAAACCGGTCCGCACGGCGGGTTGCTACTACTATTTGGCGGCCGGGTTTACGGACACCATGTAGCCGTTGGCCGTTCGCTGGTAGAACAACCCGCGGGCCTGGCTGATGTCCGAAAGAATTTCGGAGGCGGAGGCCGGGCTCGGGTTGAGGTATGTAATCCGAAGGGCCAGCAGGGCGTCGGTGGTTGGTTCTATTTCGATGGCGTACCGCCGCTCCAGTTCGGCGAATACGGCCTCCAGCGGCTCGTCGTCCGCGGCGAACCCGCCGGAGCGCCACGCGAGCGCCTTATCGAGGGATTCGGCTCGGGGGGCCTCC
>CBDUBS010000274.1:0-4333 GCA_965365445.1 uncultured bacterium
GACAAGTGCATCGACGGCATCGAGGCCAACGTCGATGTGCTCAAGGCGTACGCCCGCCACTGGAAAACCGGGGAAACCATCCCCACGGATCTGGTGGAGAAAATGAAGGCCGCCGCGCGGTTCAATCAGGGGTTTGCGACGGTGGAGTACACCGCCGCCTCGTACCTGGACCTGGACTGGCACGCGCTCAAACCCGGCCGGAAAGTAGCGGACGCCCGCCGGTTCGAGAAGGCGTCGCTCGACCGGATCCACCTGCCGCCGGAGATTGTCGTGCGGTACCGCAGCCCGTACTTCCAGCACATCTTTTCCGGGGGGTATTCGGCGGGGTACTACAGCTACATCTGGAGCGAGGTGCTCGATACCGACGCTTTTCAGGCGTTCCGGGAGCGCGGGCTGTTCGACCGTACGACGGCCGAAGCCTTCCGCCGCAACATCCTCGAAAAAGCCGGTTCCGCCGATGCGCGCAGCATGTACGTGGCATTCCGGGGCCGTGAACCTTCCGTCGATGCGCTGCTCCAGCACCGGGGCCTCAAACCCGATCCGGCCCTGTAGGCGGGGTGACGCGCACGCAACCCGTCATCGTTTTACCTTTGCCGTCATCCCGCACAGCACCCGTCACCCCGCACTCGATGCGGAATCTGTTCAGGTGTGCAGCATCCTTCCGAGGTGGCAGCCTCACATTTTGCGTCATCCCGCACTCGATGCGGGATCTCATAAGGGCTTCATCACGGCCTTCTGAGATCCCGGCTGCCGCCGTCGGTAGACGGCGGAGGGGCCGGGATGACGTGGTTTTTGTGAGGATGACGCTTACGCAAACGTCATCCCGCACAGCACCCGTCACCCCGCACCTCGCGGAGCGGGACAGGCTCGATGCGGGATCTTTTCAAGTGTGCAGCATCCCGTTTGATACCTCAACATAAACACGTCATCCCGCGCCCCGCATAGCGGGACAGGCTCGACGCGGGATCTCATAAGGGCTTCATCCATCCCTTCTGAGATCCCGGCTCGGAGGCCGGGATGACGAACAAAGGGGGGGCCGGGATGACGAGAAAATTGGGCCGGGATGAGGAACGACAGGGAGCCGGGATGACGAACGAAGGGGAGCGGGGACGGCGTAGGGGCTTTCAGCCTTCCTTGTGCGGGTTGCGGCCTATGACGGGGTATTGCTCCACCTCGTACACCGCCCCGGATACGGGGGCCGACTCGTCGGAGAGCCAGAAGGCGACCTGGCTCGCTACTTCCGCCGGGTCGAGGATGCGGCCGGAGGGCGCGTAAGCGCGGGGCACCTGAAACTCCCATCCTTCCGGGAGGCCCTCGGCCCGTTTGAGCTTGCGCTCGTTTTCCGTAAGCGTCCACCCCACGTTGAGCTGATTGATGCGGATGCCCGTGCCGGCCAGCGCGTCGGCCACATTGCGGGTCATGGTCATCAGCCCGCCTTTGGTCATGGAGTAGACGAGCAGGTTGGGTTCGCCGCAATACGCATTGACGGAGCCGATATTGACAACCGAACCGCCCCCCGCCCGGCGGAAGTACGGAATCGCCGATTGAATGAGAAACAGTGGAGCGCGGAGGTTGGCCGCGAACATCCGGTCGAAGAACTCCTCGGTGGCTCCGGCGAGATTGGCCCTGTCCACCAGCGCTGCGTTGTTGACGAGGCCGTCCAGACCGCCGAAGCGCTTGCCGGTTTGCTCGATCAGGTAGGCGGGCGCACCGGGCTGTACCAGGTCCGCCGTAATGTAGGCGGCTCGCTCACCGAGTTCTTCCACCAGGGCGGCGGCCCTCGTTTCGCTGCGCCCGTGGATCATCACCCGGGCGCCCTCCGCGATGCAGCGGCGGGCTACCGCCTCGCCGATTCCGGTCGTGGAGCCGGTTGCCAATATGGTTTTGCCTTCAAGCAGGCTCATGATTCAAAAGGGTATCGTTTCCGTATAACCGGCAAGGCGGACGCGTTTATCCGGATATTTTACCTGCATGTATTTTCGGAATTTATCCGGATCCTCGGCGTTGTAGGCGAACATATCGTAGTGCGCCGGAACCGTAAGGGCCACATCCAGGCCGCCGACCAGATCCGCCGCTTCCTGAAACGTCATGTTGCCCAGTACGTCGCGGGCGTAGCGGTCGGCGTCCCGTCCGTTGATGGGCACGAGCGCCAGGTCGAACGTCCAGGCGGACAGGCGGGCCTGCAACCCTTCCCACCACACGGTATCCCCGGCGTGGTAGACCGTTTTACCGGCCCCCGTAAGGACGTACCCCAGGAACGGGTGCCATCCCTCGGGGGTGCGGTCGAAGAACTCGTGCGCGGCCTTGACGGCGTGGATCTCGATTCCTGCGCAACGCGCCGCCTCGCCGTCGTCAAGCAGCAGGAGGCGGTTGGGGGGTACGCCGAGCGAAAGCATCCGTTGCCGGTGGGCGCGCGGCGCGACGAACGGCGCGTTCGTTTTTTCGGCCAGCCCGGTGACGGCTACCGGATCGATGTGGTCCAGATGGTCGTGGGTGCAGAGCACGAGATCGAGCACGCCGGCCGCATCTTCCGGTTGGAACAGGGGCGGCACGAGCCGGTCGTCCAGGGGGCTGAGGAACGGATCGATAACGGCGCGCGTCGGGCCGAGCTTGACAATGAAGGTATGCTGCCCCAGCCACCAGAAGGCGGCTTCGTGCGGACAATCTTTCACTGCCTGAAATAATTCAGGTCCCTTTAGCATGGCATACCACCCGGCAGACGGTCAAACCGGCCCATCGAGGGGGCGAATCTTGATGTTCCTGAACCAGACCGGGTCGCCGTGGTCCTGCAGGGCGATGTGGCCCCGTTTGACCATGCCGTACTGCGGCCACTGCTTGAATTTGCTGGCCTGCACCCGGCGGTTCCAGTCGTCGCTCCAGAGCTCGTACTCGACCACCTTGATCCCGTTGAGCCATTGCTGCACCCGGGGCCCCTGTACGACGACGCGCAGGTGGTTCCACTCCCCGGCGGGTCTGGCTGCATCCACGGGGACCGGCGCATGGAGCGCGTAGTTGGCCCCGGCATAACGATCCGGGCCGTTCTTGGCATCCGGGTGGCAGGAGTTATCCAGAATCTGGATTTCCGGGCCGGTATGGTAGGTTCGTTCGAGGTCCTCGCTGACGTGGAAAAATACGCCGCTGTTGCCGCATTCGCTGATTTTCCACTCCAGATAGAGCTCGAAGTCGCCGTACTGAGCCGTGGAAATCAGGTCGCCGCCCCCTTCTTCCATCTTGCGAAGGTGCAGGGCTTCGTCCTCGATGTTCCATTTAGCGGGAATGGTCTGGCTCTGGTAGCCTCGCCAGCCGGAAAAGCCGGCGCCATCGAAAAGCAGCTGCCATCCGGCGGCGCGTTCCTTTTTCGAGAGGGTGTTCGGCGCCGCCTCTCGCCGGAGTGTGGAGCAGGAGGTAAGGGCGGCCGCCATGACGACGAGGAGAACAGCGGTGAAAACGGGACGAACGAGGTGCATCGGATCTACCTGATTGGAGGGTTTATGAAGGAGGAATCGGATGGTTCAGGGGAGGTCGGGTTTGAGAACGGTTTTGACATAGCGGCCTGCGTGCATCCCTTCGAAACACGCCTGCCAGTCCTGGAGCGGCGCCTCGCGGCCTATGAGCGGGCGCGGATCGAGGCGCCCGGATGCGAGCAGGTTCAGTACGCGCTCCCATATGGGCCAGTTATGGGAGAAACTGCCTTGCAGCGTGATGTTTTTCAGAACGAGGGCATCCAGGCTGAAGCCGAGGGGCTGGGGACCCCAGCCGACCTTGACGATCTGCCCTGCCGGACGCACGAGGTCCAGGGCGAGCTTCAGCGACGCCGACACACCGGCCGCGTCCACGACGACGTCCGCTCCCATGCCGTCGCCGAACGCCTTTACCTCCTCCGCAACCGCATCGACGTACGCCGTGCGGGCGCCGATCGCCCGGGCGACCTCCAGCCGCCGGTCGTCGGCGGGCAGGCCGGCTACCACCACGGCCCCGGCGCCGGATAGCTCCGCCATCATCGCGCACAGCAGCCCGATGGGCCCCGGCCCGAGCACCACCACCGAGTCGCCGGGGTGCATCCTGCCGTTGACGCACACCGCGTTGTACGCCACGCAGCAGGGTTCGGTGAGCGCGGCCACCGACATGGAGAGGGTATCCGGTACATGGTGCAGGCATCGCTCCGGCACGCGGACGTAGGACGTCATGGCGCCGTTTACACCGTACCCGAACCCTTTGCGTGCGGGGTCGAGGTTGTACAACCCCTGGCGGGTGAGCGGCGAGTCGGGGTTGATGACGGCGGCGGTTTCGCTTACCACCCGATCCCCTTCGCGGAACGCCCGGACGTTTCGGC
>CBDUBS010000275.1:0-4303 GCA_965365445.1 uncultured bacterium
TACTCCAGAGCCGTCACGACGAACAGGGTTGTAGCTATCCCCGCCGACGTGAGGCACAGGGCGCAGTACTCACCGATGGAAGTAACCTGATAATATACCAGATAGATCGAGTAGAGAAACCCGCCGACGACGGCTATGCCGCGCAGGGTTTTCCACAGGTTGCGGCGCCCTGCGGCGACGAGCGCCACGACCGCCGTAAGGAGCGCCAGCCCGAGGTAGAAAAGCAACCCGAGCACCACGTTGGAAACCCCGAACAGATCCCCTGCTCCACTACCGACGACGGCGGCGCAGTCGAACGTAGGCGTCGCGGTGGCCGAGGCCGGATTGAACCCCCAGCATCCCTGGTCGAATCCTCTCCGGGTCTGAATCCATAGGTGCGTCACCACGAGGATGCCCAGAAGCGACAGGATGAACAGGGCCGTTTCGAAACCGGCAAGGTACCGCGAAGCGGCAGGCTGCGCGGCGCGACGGGGGCGGGACGTACGAGCCATCGAGAAACCGGGTTGATGTAATAGCGTCGGATGCGTGTTGATCGGCTAACTTACGCATTTGATCCGCCCGATGGCAAAAAAGGTCCGCGCCGGGGATGCGAAAAAAAGCCCGAAGCAAGGTGCTCCGGGCCGAAGGGGGTTGCCGTTCACATCGCAACGGGTGTTTTGTGTCGCTCGCGCAACTCGGTTTCGATGATCCCGACGGCATCGAGCAACTCCTGACGGGCCCTGCTGTCTGAAAGCGCTTTCGACTTGTTGAAGTCGCTGAGCGTTTCCCGGTACTCCACGAGCATCCTTCGCAGCGCCTCATCGCTCAACTTCGGTAATGCAGCCGGCACAAACACGTTGCACCTCGCCCACCCTGAACGCATGTCGATTACCCGTAAAATATGTAATTATAAGTTTATGAAGTTTAGCCCGCAGCCCTCGGGATACAGCCGATACACGTCGCCGCAGATCAGCCGTATACAGGCGGACGTTACCAAATATAGCGGTGTAGCGAGCCGGACGTTCCGTCCCGGGTGTAGCAAAGGCGTAACGCTTGTCATCCTTCCGGCTTGCATCGCCTGCCGATGAAAAAACCACCTCCGCGTAGTAGATTATCCTCTTGCTCACCTCGAAGCTTTCGCCTATGAAAATTGCCCTCAAAAACGTCACGGCGTCCTATCCGCTGCCCGACGGCTCCCGTCGAACCGTTCTGGAGAACGTATCGCTCGAAATCAACCGCGGCGAGATGGTGTACCTCATCGGCCCGACCGGTTCCGGCAAGTCGTCCCTCCTCCGGATGCTATACATGGACAAGCTGCCCGAGAAGGGCGTCATTCGGGTAGGGGAGTATGCCTCGGATTCCATTGAGGAGGCCGACATTCCCTATCTCCGGCGATCGCTGGGTGTCGTGTTCCAGGACTTTCAACTCCTGCCCGACCGCAACGTATACGATAACGTGGCCTTCGCGATGTACGTTACCGGCAGGCGCGGCCTCGTCGTGAAAAGCCGGGTGCTTCAGGTGCTCGGACTTGTGGGCCTGACGCACAAGCAGCGCCGTTTTCCGCATGAGTTATCCGGCGGAGAGCAGCAGCGCGTCGTGATTGCCCGCGCCATCGTGAACGAACCCTGGATCCTGCTGGCCGACGAGCCTACCGGCAATCTCGACCCCGCCGTCGCCGACGACATCCTTCAGCTTCTCATCGGGCTGCACCAGCAGGGCATGACCCTGCTCATGGCGACACACGATTACCGTCTCGTCCGGAAGTACCCGACCCGCACCCTGGGTGTGTTCAGCGGCAAACTCATCGAGGTGAACCCGGAGTCGCTGTGACCGCTTTTTCGGCGCTCCGTAATATTCTCTTATCGGGCGTAGCATTTATTTCCCTGCACCGCCTCTTGCTCAGCCGTATCATGCCGATTGCGGCCCCGCAGTTGATCCCTTCGAATGCCTCCTATGGAAACACCCGTTCTTTCCCGGCCCAACGCCGATAAGCGCCGGCGGAGCGTGCCGGCGCACCGCATATTCTGCAACCGTACCATGAACCTGCACCGCATCGGGGCCATCGGGTACGACATGGATTACACGCTGATCCACTACCAGATGCGGGCCTGGGAGGAGCGGGCGTATACCTACGTGCAGGAGCGGCTGGCGGCGCAGGGGTGGCCCGTTGCGGGGTTATCGTTTCAGCCCGAGCTCGTCATGCGCGGCCTCATCATCGACGCCGAGCTGGGCAACGTGGTCAAAGCCGACCGGTTCGGGTATGTAAAACGCGCCTTCCACGGCGCCCGACCCATCGCGTTCGCAGAGCAGCGCCGGGCCTACGACCGGGTGCTGATCGACCTGCGGGACCCCCGCTGGGTGTTCCTCACTACGCTGTTCTCCATCTCCGAGGCGTGCCTGTTCATGCAACTCGTCGATCTGCTCGACCGCGGCGAGTTGCCCCCCGCGCTCGGTTACGACGACCTGATCCAGGTAGTGCGCCGCTCCATCGACGAGGCCCACATGGAGGGCCACCTCAAGGCGGAAATCATCGCATCGCCGGAAGCGTTCGTCGAACCTAATGCGGAAATCCCGCTCGCCCTGCTCGATCAGAAAATGGCGGGGAAGAAAATCCTGCTCATCACCAACTCGGAGTGGAGCTATGCCGCCCCGATGCTCTCCTATGCGTTCGACCCGTTCCTTCCCGAAGGGATAACCTGGAAAGACCTGTTCGATATCGCCCTGGTCGGCGCCCGTAAACCCGACTTCTTTTCGGTACGGATGCCTGCCTTCGAAGTGGTTACGCCGGAAGGATTGCTCCGCGAGCACTTCGGTCCCCTCGAAACGGGTAAGGTATACGTCGGGGGAAATGCGGCGCTCGTGGAAGCCAGCCTGGGTTTGGGCGGAGAGGAAATCCTGTACGTCGGCGACCACATCGCCGCGGATGTCGAGGTGAGCAAGAGTATGCTCCGGTGGCGGACCGCCCTTATCCTGCGGGAGCTGGAGGACGATCTCCGGGCCGTGGCCGACTTTGCTCCGCGCGAAAGGGAAATCGAGGACCTGATGCGGCAAAAAACGCGCCTGGAAACCGAATATACCGCCGCCCGTCTGAAACTGCTGCGTATCCGCCGGCGATACGGTCCGGCCGCCGACGTGTCCCCGAAGAAGCTCGAACGCCGTATGCAGAACCTTCGCGAGCGCATCACGGCGCTCGACGAGCGCATAGCCCCCATCGCCGAAGAAAGCGGCCGCCTTCACAACGCCAACTGGGGTTTGCTCATGCGCACCGGCAACGACAAAAGTTACCTGGCCCGTCAGGTCGAAACCTTCGCGGATATTTACATGGCCGGCGTCGGCGATATGCTCCATCACACCCCGTTTGCCTATTTCCGCTCCCACCGGGGGAGCCTGCCTCACGATCCGTCGTAACGAGCCTCCGTGGGGCCGAAGTCTTTGCGAGCGGGCCGCCGGGGAATTATATTTTGAGCCCGGACGGCGCTTTTCCCTTATCAACCCCGGCTCATCCTCCCACACGGTTCGCTCATGGAGCTTTTCAGCCTCGTCATCGGAGAAATCAACACGGTACTCGGCCCGATTCTCGTCGTCGGGCTGCTCGGTACGGGGCTCTTCCTGACCCTCCGCCTCGGCTTCGTGCAGTTCCGCCGCCTCGGGCACGGGTTTGCCGTAGCCACGGGCCGTTACGACGACCCCGACGAACCCGGCGACGTATCGCACTTCCAGGCTCTCACTACGGCGCTCTCCGCCACCGTGGGTATCGGCAACATTGCCGGCGTGGCCATTGCCATCCACTGGGGGGGGCCGGGCGCCCTGTTCTGGATGTGGATTACCGCCCTGCTCGGCATGGTAACCAAGTACAGCGAGGTTACACTGGCCCAGCGCTTCCGGGTTACGATGGATACCGATGGCGGCAAGCAGTGGCAGGGCTCCGTAGCGGGCGGCCCGATGTATTACATCGAGTACGGATTGGGCCCGAAGTGGAAGCCGGTGGCCGTGTTTTTTGCCTTCATGCTCATGATCACCTCGTTCATGACGGGCAACGCCATTCAGGCCAATACCATCGCCGCGCAGATGGCCAGCGAATTCGGGATCGCCCAGTGGGTTACGGGCCTCAGCACTGCCCTGATCGTCGGAATGGTCATTATCGGCGGCATCAAACGGATAGGGGCCGTTACCGGCGTCATCGCGCCGCTCATGGCGGCCGTGTACGTCCTGGGCGCTCTGCTCATCATGGCGGCCAACTACACCGACATCATTCCGGCGTTCCTCACCATCGTCCGCGAGGCGTTCAACCCGACGGCCGGGGTCGCCGGGGTGGGAACGGGTG
>CBDUBS010000276.1:0-4294 GCA_965365445.1 uncultured bacterium
CCTCGAAATGCTTCTTCGCCTCGATGGCCGCCCCGATCTGCCGGACGCCCTCGTCGAGCGCGGCCAGGTCGGCCGGCGCGAGCCGGTAGGCCGCTCTTCGGAAGGCCTCCTGCTCCAGCAGCAGCCGGACTTCCTGCCGTTCGGCTACCTCCTGCGCCGAGAGGCGGGTCACGGCCGACCCCTTGTTCGGGACGTGGGTAACCAGCCCCTGGCTTTCGAGCTGCACCAGCGCCTCCCGCACCGTAGACTGGCTCACGCCGAGCTCCCGGGCCAGCGTCACCTCGCGCAGGGCGTCCCCCGGGCTGAGCACGCCGGAGAAGATGGCATCCCGGAGGGCGTCCGCCGCCTGCATTCGGAGGATCGTACCGCGGACCGGCGTGAGCGGGGAGGGCATGGGGCTTTCTGCGGCAATTCCGGATTATCGATAAAGGTAACCTGCCGCCGGGCCGAATGCAACCGCCCGGGCCTTCGATGGGGTCCACCCCGCGCCGCCCGGAACGATGAAATGCGGGAGGCGCCGTTGCGCAGGTTTCGCGCGGCGCTTATCCGATACAAAAGGCCATGCGCCCCGGTTTACCTTGCATTCAATGGCCGCCCCGGAGGACGGCCGCTACGTTCCGGTTAACGTAAGGTACACGGGATGAGGGAATTACCTGGTTATACTTACCCTCAGAGCGTAAGCCGATGGCACATCGGCTGTGGTAAGCGGTTTGAAAAAATTATCGCACGGAACAAAACTGCTGTACGGCAATGCCGTACAACAATGTAGAAAATGAAGACGCGTCCCTACCTGTTTTCCCGGCTGCCCCAGCGTGACCTGACCATCGAATAGGTACAGGAAGCCCTTGACAAGGAGGTAGAACGAGTAACACAGCCGGACGGCCGCATCCGCGTATACGGATGGGTGGAGCGCGTAGAGAAGTACGTGCGGGTCGTGTTGCTCCCGGACGGGCAGACCGTGCTCAACGCCATGCAGGACCGCAACTACACCAAGCGCAGAGGACGACGATGAAAATCGAATATCATCAGGGAGACGACATGCTCGTCATCGTCTTCGCCCGGACGCCCTACCAGGCCGAAGGAGCCGAAGACACCGCCGATCCCGACGTGGTGCTGCACTACGACACGGCAAACCGCGTCGCCGAGATCGAAATAACTCACGCCTCCGAGCGTATCGACCTGGCCGAGCTGCGCCGCCTGGTCAGCTTTGAAGAGATAGGCGCCCAGGCGGTACCCGATGTTCCATCAGCAAATGCGGCATGAACCACCACGACAGCGATGTTCGCTCACGTGGCGGGAGCGCATCGCCTTCCGGCCCGGAATACGGCGAGTCGCCTGGTGATTTCACATCGCCTGGTGATTTCACGTCACCAAAAGCCCTACGCGAGCGCCTGAATCTCTCCCAGGCCGACCTCGCCCGGCTCACCGGCATCAGCGTAAAAACCATTCAGGACTGGGAGCAGGGCCGCCGCACCCCGCGTGGCCCGGCCCTGCTGCTGCTGCGCATTCTCGAGCGCAACCCCGCCGCCGTATTCGAAGCCGCTACCTGACGTTTACATACGACCAGGTCATATGTAAGGAAAATCGCCTTTTCTCACATAACGCCTGTACGGTACATGCTAATTGGGGTTGTGTACCCTCGCCCATGCATCCGCTTCATACTGAAAAACGATATCCTCCCCCTGGGTCTGCGCCGCCGGGAGGAATCGCACGACGTGCATAGCGCCTCTCATGCAAATAGGCGCTCCACGAAACTTCCGGCCCCTGTGGTTACGTTGGGACCACATGGACTTCCACTCCAAGACGGCGCAGCGCATCTACGGTATCGGCAGGGGCCGCCGCCTCGGTAACCAGTACATCTATTTCGGCCGCGCGCAGGCTGGTGGAGAGCGAAGTGACGCCGAACTTGGAGGCGTCCAGGAGCACGATGACGCGATCCACGGAGGTCAGCATCGCTTTTTTGACCTGTGTTTCGATCATGCTGGGGTCGGTGAGGCCGGCCGAAAGCGTCAACCCGGTGCCCGAGAGGAAGAGCTTGTTGGCGTGGAACTCGCGGAAGAACTGTTCGGCATGAGGCCCTACGAAGGTGAGGGCGCCGCCGCGCAAGATGCCGCCGCAGCAGATGATTTGCGCCTGGGATACGAGTTGTTGCAATTCATTGATGGTATAGAGGCCGTTCGTCACGATGGTGAGATCGCGTTTTGTAAGGAACGGCGCCATCGAAGCCACGGTGGTGCCCGCCTCCAGGAAGATGATGTCGCCGTCGTCGATGAAGGTTTCGGCGGCGTACCGGGCGAGGCGGCGTTTCTGAGCCGCGTTGACGGTCTTTTTGGCTGTGTAGACGGGCTCATGGTCCTGTTTGCTGGAGCGGCGAACGGCTCCGCCGTGGGTCACATGAAGCCGGCCCTCTTCGTGGAGAAATTTCAGGTCGCGCCGGATGGTCATTTCCGAGACGGCGTACTTGCGGCTCAGGTCGCTCACTTTGCCTGCTCCCGTCTGTTCGATGTCCCGCAGGATTTGCTGTCGCCGTTCTGCTACCAACATGCCGGTCCTCTTCGTGTTGTGCCGGGCTATCCGGAAGTTTCCTAAAGAAGATAGGGTAGAAGTAAAGTGAATGTTCCCCTTTGTTATAAAGGTATGCCGGTAACTCCTGCCGCGCCATGCTTCTGTGGGGTTTTGTGAGAATAAATCCTGAGAATCCGTGCCCCTTCCGGCCTGTGAAGCGAATTGAAGGATTTACCGGCCCCGACCGCCCGCCTGCCCGGAATGTTTATTTTGGTTATATAATGTATAATTTGTTTTATTATGTTATACAATGATCGTATACTCCACCGGCGCCGGTAGAAAAAAAGGACACGCGGCGCCGGGAAGGTGTCACGGGAGGGGCCGGTTCTCCCGTCTACCGTACAGGTACCCTCGATCGTACTGAACAACCCGCCGAATATCATCCGGTCGGGAGAAACGTTCGGGGCGTTCTACGGCTATGTCGTGGACGGACTGCTGCAACCGGAGGATTTCGACGCGAGCGGCAAGGGGCGTCGTCATGCGTCCTATGGTAGCGTCCGATGATGCCGAAGGGCTTGCGCATAGCGTGGAGTCAGGTGAAGCGGAGGACAGTTACAAGCCATCGGCTAAAGCCGTTGGTCATTGACCCCTTCTCCGACTTCACCTAGAGCTTCAGCGGGGATACCATCCGGTACAACGGCAAGAGCAACAAGCTGGTGGGCAACTACAAGGATCCCAACGGCATCGCATCGGGCAAGTACCAGACCCCCGGGCTGGCGCAGGCGGTAATCGGGCCGCACGACGTAATTCTGCTCCGGTATGCCGATGTGCTGCTCATGTACGCCGAGGCGGAGAACGCGCTCAACGGCCCCACGGCGGAGGCGCTGAAGTACCTGAACATGGTGCGCCAGCGCGCGGGCGCTTCGCTATACCCGGCGAGCGGATGGACGAAGGCATCGCTGCAGGAAGCGATTTACTGGGAGCGCTATATGGAACTGACCTACGAGTTCCACGAACTTTTCGACATCCGGCGATTAGGGAAAACGCAGGAGGTCGTTCAGCAGAGCGTACAGGCGCAGGCGGCGGGAACGACCTACGACCCGAAGCTGGAGATCTACCCGATCCCGCAGCGGGAACTGGATGCCAACCCGCTGCTGACGCAGAACCCGGGATACTAACGGGCGCTGCCCCCCCCCGACTTCTCCGAGGCCGCCGGACTACCCCCGGCCCGGCGGCCCAGGGCAGAGAATTATTTTACCGGGTAGCACAAAATAGGGGGCATAATGCAAAACACATGTTGTTTTTTGTTATCTTGATGTTAAATATTGTTGATTCGTACTATGTACCGTGAGGTATTTCCGTGGTAATCGATTTTGAATGGCCGGCATCCATGGACCTGGCTGCCGGGCAAATAACCGGAGCGGACAGGGTGTACCGGCGCCTGAGCGATTTGCAGGGCGCCTTCGCCGATGAATCGGCCTACCGGGAATGGGTCGAGGCGGATGATCCCGTCGTGTATACCGTTTCCACGCTGACGCCGGCCGACGGAGCGGGAGATTTGCATTACGGGCTGGGAAAAATCATGCCCGGCCGTGTGGGGCGGGAATATTTCATGACCAGGGGGCATTTGCACGAGTGGCGTGAAGCGGCCGAATTATACATCGGGCTGGCCGGTGAGGGCGCGATGCTCCTGGAGGACGAAGCGACGGGCCGCGCCCGGCTCGTCCCCTTACCGGCGCAGGGTATGGTGTACGTCCCCGGCCATACCGCCCACCGGACCATCAATACC
>CBDUBS010000277.1:0-4293 GCA_965365445.1 uncultured bacterium
CTGCTCCCGGTACTTCGTGACGGTGCGGCGGGCGATCTGGAAGCCGCGTTTTTCGAGCATTTTGGCGATTTTCTGATCCGAGAGCGGCCGCTTCTTATCCTCTGCTTCGATGATGCCCTGGATGAGCGCCTTGACCTCCTTGTTGGATACTTCCTCCCCGCTATCCGTGGCGAGGCCTTCGGAGAAGAAATATTTCAGCTCGTACACGCCGAATTCCGTCTGGACGTACTTGCCGTTGACGACGCGGCTGACGGTGGAGATATCCATGCTGATCAGCTCGGCGATATCCTTCAGGATCATGGGCTTCAGGTGGCCTTCGCCGAACTTGAAAAAGTCCTCTTGCAGCTCCACGATGGCCCGCATGACCTTCATCATCGTTTGCCGGCGCTGGTTGATGGAGTTGATGAACCACCGGGCGGACTCCATCTTGTTTTTCAGGAACTGCTTCGTTTCCGAATCGATGCCGTTGCGCTGGGTATACTGCTCGCGTTTCTGGTCGGCGGAAAGCTGCTGAAGCATGTTCCGGTATTCGCGGGAGATGCGTAGCTGGGGAGCGTTGCGCCCGTTGAGCGAGATGAGGAATTCGTCGTTTTCGTAGAGTACGGTGAAGTCGGGGGTGATGTAGTTTTCCTGAGCGGCGAATTCGCCTTCACCGGGTTTGGGGTTCAGGCGCTGAATGAGGTCGAACGCGTCCTTGAGGTCCTCGTCCGAGACGTCCAGCCGCTTCATGATGGCATCGAAATGCTTCATGGTAAAGGCTTTGTAGGCCTCCTGGAGCAGCCGGATGGCGACATCCCGTCCGGGGGTGCGTTCGGGCATCACTTCGAGTTGAACGAGCAGGCATTCCCGGAGGTCGCGCGAGGCAATGCCGACGGGGTCGAGGCGCTGGACGCGTCCCAGCACGCGCTCGACGTCGGTTTCCGAGAGCATCAGGCCCTGGTTGAACATGATGTCGTCGATGATGGACTCCAGGGGGCGGCGGAGGTAGCCGTCCTCGTCTACCGAGCCGATGATTTGCTCGGCGATCAGGCGCTCCGAGTCGTCGAGGTCGAGAAAGAGGAGTTGTTCTTCGAGGTGTTCGACCATGCCGACGCGGGAGGGCATGGGCAGTTCGCGCCGGTCCTCTTCGGCGCTCTGGTCTACCTGCGCCTTGTAGCCGTAGAGGTCGTCGGCGTTGTTGAGGTATTCATCCCAGTCGTACTCCTCCTCGGAGCGTTCCTGCTCGGCGGTTTCCTCGGATGAGGCCGTTTCGGTTTCCTCGGAGGAAACAGGTTCCTCTTCGGTCCGTTCGTCGATTTCTTCGAGTTCTTCCCCTTCTTCGAGCAGCGGATTGACCTCCATCTCCGCCTTGATGCGTTGTTCCAGCGCGAGCGTAGGCAGCTGCAGCAGCTTGATGTACTGAATCTGCTGGGGCGACAGCTTCTGCTGTAACGATTGCTTTTGCTGAAGGTTAAGCATAACGGCGTTGACGATTGTGCATTACTCCGATTCCTCGATGAGCATGAGCCTGCGCGCCGCGCGGATTTCCTGGAACGTGTTGTACCAGGCCGCACCGTACTTACGGATCAGCGGCTCCCGCAGAAAATCGGCCAGCGCTACGCCTTTCCGGACGCCACAGGTGCGGGCTGCCCGGCACAAATCGATTTGCTCATAATTCAGCGCATCCATACCCCCTATTTTTTCAACCCGGATGGGATACAGATGGCAGGAAATGGGTTTGGGGAAGTCGATTCGTCCCCCGGCGTGGGCTTTCTGGAGGGCGCAGACGGCTACCGGTCCTTCGTAGGTTACGAACACGCATTCGGCGCCGCCGACGCAGGTGGTGGCATACCGCTCCGGGCCGACTTCCTCCCACACGCCCTGCTTTTCGATGACCTTCAGCGCTTCCGGGCGGAGGTGTTTGCGGACTCTCGGGAGGCGCCGTTCGAGTTCTGCCCGTTCTTCGGGCTCCAGGGGCGCTCCGGAATCGCCATGGACGCAGCAGGCCCCTCGACACGCTCCCAGGTTACAAGCGAATGACGCGTCGAGCAATTCATCGGATACGAGTATGTCGTCTACCACAAACATAGTGCCTGTAACGTATAAGGAATGCCTAAGTTTGTCAACCTGAAAAGATATATTCACTCGTGAAATGTGGTTTCCTTTCGTTTCAGGGGTGACGCCCGTCTGGCACAGCCTGTTGATTATCTTACGGGATTCCCTGGTTCAAACCGACATGCGATCCCCAAACTATGACAAAAAAAGAAGATACGCTCTCCCCCCGGAAGTACGGATCGGACGAAGATCTGGAGAAGGCGCTTCGGCCGTCGAGGCTGGACGACTTCACGGGCCAGCAGAAGATCAAGGACAACCTGCGGATCTTCATGACGGCCGCCCTTCAGCGCGGGGAGACGCTGGACCATGTGCTGCTCTCCGGCCCTCCCGGGTTGGGCAAGACGACGCTGGCCTACATCATCGCCGAGGAGATGGGGGCCAAAATCAAGACGTCGAGCGGTCCGGTGCTGGATAAACCGGCCAGCATCGCCGGCATCCTGACCAACCTGGATGAAGGCGACGTGCTGTTCATCGACGAGATTCACCGGCTGAGCCCGGTGGTGGAGGAATATCTCTACTCCGCGATGGAGGATTACCACATCGACATCGTGATCGACTCGGGGCCGAACGCGCGGAGCATCAAGATCAACCTGCCCCCGTTTACCCTGGTAGGGGCGACAACCCGTAAGGGGCTGCTCACGGCGCCTCTGCGGGCGCGGTTCGGGATCGACTTCCGGTACGACTACTATACGGCGGAGTTGCTTCAGGAAATCGTGCTGCGTTCGGCGCGGATTCTTGGCGTCGAGATCACGGAGGAAGGGGCCCACGAGATCGCCCGACGCAGCCGGGGGACGCCCCGCATCTCCAACCGGCTGCTGCGACGCACCCGTGATTTTGCAGAGGTGGAAAGCAATGGGCGCGTCACGAAGGAAGTTGCGGATTACGCGCTGAATGCCCTCGATGTGGACACGCTCGGGCTGGACGACATGGACGCCCGCATCCTGCTGACCCTGATGGAGAAGTTCGGGGGAGGGCCTACCGGACTGAGCAACCTGGCCGTATCGGTAGGCGAGGACACCGGCACGATCGAAGAGGTATACGAACCGTACCTGATTCAGGAAGGGTTCCTGGAGCGGACCGCGCGCGGACGCATCGCCACCCCACGGGCGTACGCGCACTTCGGCATCAAACCGCCCCTGCGCACCAGCGATCTGTTCGACCCCGAGTAGGTTATCCGGCGGCCGTCTGTGCGGCTTCGGACTCCATGAGGTGCTCGGCCGACAGAATGTACTGCGCCGTAGCCGTGTTGGTGGCAAGCGGGACGTTGTGTACGTTGCAGGCCCTCATGAGCGTCTGGATATCCGGGTCGTGGGGATGTTTATCCAGCGGATCGACGAAAAAGAATACGGCGTGGATATCGCCGGTAACCACCTGGGCCGCGATCTGCGCGTCGCCTCCGAGGGGCCCGGAGAGGTATCGGGAAACGGGAAGGCCGGTTTTATCTTCGATGAGCTTTCCGGTAGTGCCGGTAGCGGCCAGGTGAAAACGGCGAAGGAGGGCGCGGTTCTGAATGGCAAACGCCACCATATCGGCTTTTTTTCCGTCGTGCGCGATCAGCGCCAGCGTACGGATTCCGCTCTGCATGAGGGTCGGGTGTCAAGGTGAAAGAAGGATGCAGCGGCAAAATACGGCATCCGTCCCTAAGGGGAAACGGAGGGCGGCCCCGCTTGCCGGCGATGGTCTTTTTGAATCCCGATGAAGCGCTTGCGTTAACCCACCCTTGCTGCTACATTTCCGGCGGTGTGCGTTTTTCCTATTTTCGAGTTTGAGGTTTCATCATGCCATACGTCGTTTGCGAGCCCTGCATCAACTGCAAGTATACCGATTGTGTAGAGGTATGCCCGGTGGATTGCTTTTATGAGGGGCCGAACTTTCTTGCGATCCATCCCGACGAATGCATAGACTGCAACGCCTGCGTGCCTACCTGCCCGACGGAGGCCATCTATGCCGACGACGAGCTTCCGGAGGAGTGGCAGCACTATGCCCAGTGGAACGACCACCTCGCCAAGCAGTGGCAGAGCATGGGGTATAACATCACAGAGAAGAAGGAGCCGCTGCCGGACGCCGAGGAGTGGAAAGGCCGCGAGAAGTCCGAGCAGGACATTCTTTCGTGGAGTGCGTGAGCACCCCGTCCCGATCGTATGTAAAAAGCCGCACCGAATGAACCCGGTGCGGCTTTTTCATGGGGTTGCGGGAGGC
>CBDUBS010000278.1:0-4286 GCA_965365445.1 uncultured bacterium
GGCCTCATGGGGTTGTTCTGGCGCCTGGCCCACCGGGCTCCTGCGAACGGGTAGCCGGCGCCACTTTCCCTACTATCCTTTCCGTTCATACATTGGGAGATGCTCCCCCCGTTAGCCCTTCATTCATCCCCGTTCGGCGACTCATGCGGTATCGTTCATTCCTTATTCTGTTGCTGTGGTGCGGCGCGGCCATGGCTCAACCGGCCGATCATCGGCCGCGCCCCTACCCGGTCCTCCCGGAAAGCGGCTTTCTGAAAGCCGTCGAAAAGGGGACGCGCACCCTTACCGGGGCCCCCGGCCCGAACTACTGGACCAACCGGGCCGACTATACCCTCCGGGCTACGCTCGTCCCTTCGGAGCACCGCCTCGAAGGGGCCGGCCGAATCGTGTATCGCAACGATTCGCCCGATACGCTTATGTACGTCGTGCTGCACCTCCGGCAGAACATCCACCGCCCGGAGGCGCCGCGACGCTCGCAGGTTCCGGTAACCGAGGGGATGGAGGTGCGGAACCTGCGGGTTAACGGCGTCGAGGTCAAAGGGCCTTCCGGGGGGCGTACCGCGCCCGGCTGGATGGTTTCAGGCACCCTGATGACGGCTTACCTGCCGTCGCCGCTGCTGCCGGGCCGCTCGGCCACGCTCGACCTGGCGTGGACGATGGACGTACCGCCCCGGGGCGCACCGCGTATGGGTTACGACGGCAACGTGTTCTTCCTCGGGTACTGGTATCCGCAGATGGCCGTCTACGACGACGTGCGGGGCTGGGTGGCCGAGCCTTACCTCGGGATGGGCGAATTCTACATGGGGTACGGGGATTACGATGTCGCGATTACCCTCCCCGAAGGATGGCTCGTCGGGGCCACCGGAACCCTCCGAAACCCCGGCGACGTGCTGGCGGAACGGGTGATGGACAGGCTGAGCGGCGTCGCGGCATCGGACGCCGTCGTCCCGATCATCACGGAGGCGGAGCGCGGAGCGGCCACACGGCGCAGCCCCGCGGGAACCCTCACCTGGCGGTTCCAGGCCCGCAACGTGCGCGATTTCGCCTTCGGCGCGTCGAACGAATACGTATGGGATGCCGTGAGGGCGAACGTATCCGGCGGCGCTGTGCTCATCCACGCGCTGTACCGTCCCGAAATGGAAGCCTGGACGAACGCGGCACGGTACGGACGTTTCACCATCGAGCATATGTCCGAGCGGGTGCTTCCGTACCCCTACCCGCAGATGACGCTGATCGAAGGGGTGTTCGGGGGCGGGATGGAGTATCCGATGATTACCATCATGGGCCCGGTGGATACCGACAGGGGTATGTTCGGCCTCACCTACCATGAAACCGCCCATATGTGGTTTCCGATGATCGTGGGGTCGAACGAGACCAACTACGCCTGGATGGATGAGGGGCTGACCGTATTCAACTCCGGGGCGGGCGCGGCGGCCTTCTACGAATCCACACCCGGCGAGCCCGTAACGAACCCCTTTTACGTGGCGTTGGCCGGAACGGCCGGCGAAGTGGACCTGATGCGGCCCATGGATCTGGCCCCGAACTACCCGGCCGCCCGGCTGGCGGCGTACAACAAACCCGCTATGGCTCTGCAAGCCCTGCAGGGCCTCTACGGCAAGGACAGGTTTCTGGAAGCCTTCCGCACGTATGCCCGCCACTGGGCGTTCAAACACCCGTACCCCTACGACTTTTTCAACACCGTCGAAACCGTGCTCGGGGAGGACCTGGACTGGTTCTGGACGCCGATGTTTTACGAAACCTGGACCCTGGATCAGGCCGTGTCGTCCGTCGTGCGCAGCGAGACGGGCATAGAGGTTACCATCGCGGATCGGGGGCTCATGCCGATGCCCGCCCTCGTGCGCGTGACGTACTCGGACGGCCGGGTGCGCGAGGGGCGGATACCCGTCGATGCGTGGCTCTCGGGAGCCCGCAGCGGGACGCTCCGTTTCGAGGGGGGCGACGTCCTGCGGGTCGATCTCGATCCGGAAGGGGCCCTCCCCGATATCGACCGCAGCAACAACACCTGGCAGCCGCCCGAACGCGGGTTGTGAGGCCGGTTGCGGCGTGCAGAATCCTGGAAGTCCCGTCGGCGTTCATCCTTACGGCAGAGATGAACCGTGGAAAAGCAGTGGCCGTGGAAGGATTCAAACGACTCGAGGAGATCATGCGCCGCAGGCAGGTGCTGGCGCTTACGGGAGCGGGCATCAGCACGGATTCCGGCATACCGGATTACCGCGGCCCCGAAAGCATCAGGAAACCCCGCAGGCCGATCCAGTACAACGCCTTCATGACCGATCCGGAAGCGCGGGTGCGCTACTGGTCGCGCTCCGCCGTCGGCTGGCGGCGGTTCAGCCGCGCCGGCCCCAACGCATCGCACGAAGCCGTTGCCACGCTGGAAGCGGCCGGCATCGTGTCGGGGGTGGTCACGCAGAACGTGGACGGACTGCACCAGGCGGCCGGCAGCCGGGACGTGGTGGAGCTCCACGGCAGCCTGCACGAGGTGCGGTGCCTTGCGTGCGGCTCGATGGAGCGCCGCGAGGCCGTGCAGCAGCGCATGATGGAGGATAACCCCCACTGGCTTCGGCTGCACGCCGAAACCGCGCCCGACGGCGACGCCGAACTGGACCGGTCGCTAACGGACTCGTTCCGGGCGCCCCGATGCCTGCGGTGCGGCGGGGACCTGAAACCCGATGTGGTGTTTTTCGGAGAAAACGTCCCGCGCGGGCGCGTGGACGAGGTGCTCCGGCGGCTCGAAAGGGCCGACCTGCTGCTCGTCATGGGGTCGTCGTTGACGGTGTACTCCGGGTATCGGTTCGTGCTGCACGCCCGCCGGCTCGGCATCCCGGTGGCTATCGTCAACCGGGGGCCTACCCGCGCCGATGCGCTGGCGCTCGTAAAGGTGGACGAACCCCTCGGCGAGGTGCTGCCGGGGCTCGTCAGGTCGTTCGGCCTCTGAAGGGTCAGGGCGGCGCGGCGCTCGCAAGCCTGTCGCGCATATCCACTGCCCGGCGGATATCCGGCGTGTCCGCACCCTCGCCGAACCGGGCCAGCACGTCGGAGAGCAGCCGTGCGGCTTCCTCCGCACGCCCCCCGGCGGCATACAAACGCGCCGCCGAAAGGGCGGCCCGGAGTTCGCCCGCCCGGTTCTGCCGGCGGCGGGCCTCTTCGAGCGCCGCACGAATCACGGGCTCGACCTCGGCGGCCCCTGCGCCGAGATCCATCATCAGCTCCGCCTTCACACTGTACAGCAACGGCGAAAACAGCCACGTCAGCCCTTCCCGTTCTACCCCGGCGATGGCCTCCTCGACGGAGCGCAGCCCTTCCTCCGGCTTTCCTACGAGCCGGAGAATCTCCGCCTTGACCGGCTGTTCGAAAGGCAGCCGGGTCGTGTACCCCGCTTCCTCCATGCGCCGGATCTGCTCCTCCAGCACCCGAACCGGCTCGTCCGACTTGTCCCGATGGGCGCGCACCCAGGTATCGCCGATAAGGGCGTCGATGAGCCAGTGCAGAAATCCGTGCTCCTGTGCGAGCGGCATCAGCTCGGCGGTCAGCCTGCCGACTTCCTCCGGCAGATCGAGGCAGTAATACACTTGCGCGCCCAGGGAGAGCGCCGCCGCGATGCTATGCGGGTGGCCGGTTTCGCGGGCCAGCGCTATCGCCTCCGCGACGCGTCGGACGGCCTCATCCGGCCTGCCGAGCGCCCACAGGGCCAGCGCGTCGTACGCATACACGAGCACCCCCAGGTCCTGCCCGTATTCCGGGGCGATGTTCCGGTGTTCCTCGATGTCGTACAGGGAGATGGCCCGGCTCAAATGCTCGTGCCCTTCCACCAGGTTTCCCGATACGACGGCATGGCACCCGGTAGCCAGCAGAGCCCCTACCCGGGAGGGCCGGTCGCCCGCCTGCGCAGCGGCCTCCGTAAGCTGACCCGCGATTTTTTTCGCCGCATCCAGCTCCCCCCGCACGAAGGTGCTGGAAAACAGCCCGGCCAGCAGGGGCGCCATCTGCCGGGATTCCCCGAGCGATTCGGCGAGGTGCAGGGCCCGGGAGAAGGCGGCATCCACCTCCGGGGCGGCGTACCCTTTCGTCATGATGTACGCCGGGCCGAGGCGCATCAGCACCTTCAGTTCCGCCGTGGATCGCTCCCGACCGGCGGGCAGGTCCTGCAACGTATCCAGCGCCCGGAGCAGGTGCGCCGTGGCCTCCTGGTTGGCCACCCGTTCGAGCGCATAGGCTCCGGCCTTGATCCAGTACGCGACGGCCTTCTCCGCCATGCCGGCCTCGGT
>CBDUBS010000279.1:0-4232 GCA_965365445.1 uncultured bacterium
CGTCATCCTCTTTGCCGACGACCTCGGGTACGGCGACCTCTCCAGCTACGGCCACCCGACGATCCGCCCCCCGCACCTGGACCGTATGGCCGCCGAAGGCATCCGCCTGACGTCGTTCTACGCGGCCGCGCCCGTGTGCACCCCCTCCCGGGCGGCGTTGCTCACCGGCCGGTATGCCGTCCGGTCGGGGCTTCCCGGCGTGCTCGGCCCCGACTCGGAGAACGGCCTCCCCGCCGAGGAAATCACCCTCGCGGAGGTGCTCCGCGACCGCGGTTACCGGACCCTGGCCGTAGGGAAGTGGCACCTGGGCTCCCGGCCCGAATACAACCCGGTCCGCCACGGCTTCGACCACTACTTCGGCCTCCTCTACTCCAACGACATGCAGCCCCCCTGGGTGCAGACCGAAACGCCGCTCCACCTCTACCGCGACCTCCAGCCCGTAGCCGAGTACCCGGTCGATCAGGCTACGCTAACCGAGCGGTACACCGAGGAGGGCGTGCGGTTCATACGCGAAGCCGACGGGCCGTTCTTCCTGTACCTGGCCTACGCCATGCCCCACCTGCCGATAGCCGCCTCGAAAACGTTCGAGGAGCAGTCCAGGGCCGGGCTGTACGGCGCCGTGATCGAAACGATCGACTGGAGCGCCGGGCGCATCCTCCAGACGCTGCACGAACAGGGCCTGGACGACAACACCATCGTGGTGTTCACGAGCGACAACGGCCCCTGGGCGCAGCTCCCGGACCGGATGCTCGCCGGGGGCGTCGAGCGCTGGCACGCCGGCTCGCCGGGCCTCTTGCGCGGATCGAAAAGCAACACCTATGAGGGCGGCCAGCGGGTGCCCGGCATCATCCGCGGGCCGGGCCGCATCCCCGGGGGGCAGGTTTCCGCCGAACCGGTGAACACGATGGACCTGTTCCCGACGCTCGCCCGGGCCGCCGGAGCACCCCTTCCGAACCGCCCGCTGGATGGGGCCGATCTGACCCGGCTGCTCCGGGGCGAGCCGTTCCCGCCGCGCCCCTTCTACTACTTCCTCGGCTCCGAAGTGCAGGCCGTCCGCGAAGGCCCCTGGAAGCTGCGCGTGAAGGACGGGCCGGAGCTGTTCAACCTCGACGTCGATCCGGGGGAACGGTACGACATGGCCGACCGCCGCCCCGAACTCGTGCAGCGCCTCGCCGGGATGATCGAAACGTTCCAGCGGCAGGTCGCCCCGTAGAGCCGCCCGTCACCGCCCGACCACTTCGTGTATGCCGGTTATCATCATCTGAATAGAGATGGTTATCAGCACCATGCCCATCAGCCGCTCGATGGCGGTAAGGCCACGCATACTCAGGAAACGCCCGATCCCGCTGCTGAAATACAGGATCAGCGCATTGCCGCCCCACGCCAGCAGCAGCGCCGCCAGCCAGACCGGCCAGCGCTCCGGCTCCCGGCTCATGAGCAGCAACTCCGTCGCCAGCGTCGAAGGCCCGGCTACATAGGGGATCGCCAGCGGCACGATGAACGGCTCCTCGTCCACGTTTTCCGCCAGCGGCCGCTCCTGCGAAGGGAATATCATCCGCAGGGCGATCAGAAACAGGATTACCCCGCCCGAAGTCGTCAACGCCGGCTCGGAGATGCGGAGAAGGTCCAGCACGAACTGCCCGGTGAACAGGAAAAAGACCAGCACCCCGAGGGCGATCAGCAGCTCCCGGATGATGACGCGCCGCCGCCGCTCCGGGCCGACGCGGCGCAGCGCGGTCAGGAAAAACGGGATGTTCCCCAGGGGGTCCATCACCAGAAACAGAAGCAGGGCGGCGGAAACGAGCGTCATGGGGAGGCGGATGGCGGAAAATGGCGGCAGTATAGGCGAAAGGCCCGCCACCGGGTATGAATTATCACGGTAATTTCGGGCGGGAAGCAGGTATATTGGGGCCTGAACCCATCGGAAACCACATGAAACGGACTACAGGCATCGCGGCCGCCGTTGCCATCGGCGCGGGGGCCGCCCTCTACTACGACACGCAGCGCGCCCGCCGGGAGTTGGCCCGGCAGTGGCAGGACCTCCGCCGCCGGACGGACCCGGCTGAGCCTTTCGATCCGGCGTCGGTAAGCTCTTTGCCGGAGCCCGTTTCCCGCTACCTCCGCCACAGCATCGCCGGGGGCGCTCCGCTCGCTCGCGGGGTGGAGCTGTCGATGGGCGGCGAAATCCGGCTGAAACCGGAGGGAGACTGGCTGCCCATGAAGGCCGAGGAAATCATCGCGCCGGAGGCAGGCTTCATCTGGCGGGTGCGGGTGCGCATGGGGCTGCTCGCCGTATCGGGGGCCGACGCCTATCTACACGGAGAAGGCTCGCAACGCTTCCGGCTGTGGACCTGCATCCCGTTCCTGCGGGCTTCCGGGCCGGACGTATCGCGCTCGGCCCTGGGCCGCCTGGCGGGGGAGTCGGTGTTCTGCCCCTCCGGGCTGCTCCCGGAGCGGGGGGTCCAGTGGCGGCAAACCGGCCCGCTGGCGGCGGAAGCCTTGCTGAACCGGCACGGGGAGGCCGTAACCCTGCGCCTGACCTTCCACCCCACGGGCCCTCTGCATACGGTGCAGCTCCGGCGCTGGGGCGACCCCGACCAGACGGGTACGTTCGGGATGCGGCCGTTCGGGATGGAGGTGCTGGAAGAAGGAACCTTCGGGGGCTACACGATCCCGGTCCGCATACGGGGTGGGTGGCATTTCGGATCGGAAGGGCACTTCGACTTCTTCCACCCGGTCGTTACGGCCGCCCGGTTCTTCTAGCCCTCGAGTATGGAATGACGTGAAGCGGAAGCATGACGCCCGTAGGGGCGATTCACGAATCGCCCCTATTCATCGCCACGGCGGATCGGTTTTCGCGAGAAACGCCGATACCCCGGCCCGGCAATCCTCCGTGGAGCGAGCCAGGGCGTTCACCATGGCCGCATGGGCAAGGCCCTCCTCCAGCCCTCCGAGCGACGAGAGCAGCTTCTTCGTGAGAGCCACGGCTACGGGACTGGTTTCCACGGATACCTCGCGGGCCAGGGCATCCACCGCCGCATCCAGCCCGTCGGCAGGGACCGCTTTGGTTATCAGGCCGATCCGCACTCCATCGGCCGCCGTGATCCGGTGGCCGCGCAGGAGCAGCGGGCGGGCGCGCCCTTCGCCCAGCTTGCGCACGAGCAGCACCGATACGAGCGCCGGCACGAACCCGACCCGCACCTCCGGAAAACCCAGCAGGGCCGTTTCGGACGCGACGGAAAAGTCGCACGCGGCGGCCAGGCCGCAGCCGCCGGCCAGGGCATGGCCGTTGATCCGGGCGATGGTTGGTTTCGGAAAGGTGTAGATGAGGGAGAACAACCGGGCCAGCGCCAGGGAGTCCGCCAGGTTCTCCTCCGCCGAGGCCGTCTGGAGGGCCTGAAGCCCCGCGAGGTCGGCGCCGGCGGAGAAGGCGGCCCCGGCGCCCGTCAGCACGACGGTGCGGACGGCGTCGTCGCCGGAGGCTGCCTCAAACGCCTCCGTGAGCGCCGCGACGAGCTCAGGGTCGAGCGCGTTGCGCTTCCGGGGGCGATTCATGGTAAAGACGGCTACCCGGTCGGACCGGGAGACGAGAAGGCTGGAGGAGGGCATCAGTCGGGAGGGCCGGGTTGGGTGAAAAACGTATACAATGGGCGGAGCCTGTTCAGTTCCTCGACGGTCAGGCCGGCCAGGTCGGCCCGGGCGTCGAGGACGGTCGGCCTATCGAAGGTGCGGCCGATCCACAGGTTGGCCATGCGGGGCAGGTCGTCGGGTACGCCCGATAGGGGCCGGTCGTAGAGGCCGGTATGCCGCTCCGATCGCCGGACGTACCGGTATTCCATGACCCGCCCGCCCGCCCGGAGGTACGGGTTCAACCGGTTCAGGAACCTGTCCGGGCCGGCCGAGATGCGCCCAACCGCCTCTCGGATCAGCTCCGGGTTGGCGCCCCCCACGTACAACCCCACGTCGAACCCGTCCGGGGAGAGGCTGCACACGAGCTGGTAGTCCGTCAGGCGGCCTTTGCCGGGGCGGTAGAAGGCCATCCAGTAATGGTGGTTGCAGCCCCCGGCCCCGAAGTCGTTTTTGAGCAGGCGGCTGAATACGTTTTTTTCGGTTTCGAGCGGCAAACCGCTCGGCAGGGCAAAGCGCACCGCCAGCTCGTCGCGCAGCCGCCGGAAGGGCTGCTTTACGGACCGTTCGATGTGGGCGGTTTCCAGGCGGGACCGCCGTATGTG
>CBDUBS010000280.1:0-4228 GCA_965365445.1 uncultured bacterium
TTTCCTGATCTGAGTTCATTGAGAATGCAAAATGCCATATCGAAGAATAGTGTCCCTATTTATTATGATCTTATTGTACCTGTGCCTTGTTCATAAGAGGGTAGCTAACTGAAACGCTGACGCCTACGCCGAAAGTGGAACCATACAGGGAGCCTGGTCTGTTGCTCTCGGATGACGTTCGGCCTTGTTCATGGCCGGGGGGTTTCGTAAGCTAGGGGTATCCCCTACCATTCAATTGTACGCGGAAATGAGTCCAACTCCGCAACACCTCTCGGGCGACGGCGCCCGGAAAGCTTATCCAGCCGCACCGGAGACGGGTAGCGCGGGTAAGATCGAGGTCACGTTCGATCCGCCCATCGAGCCGGAGAAACGGAAAGGATGCGCGCCACTGATGCTGATGGTGCTGATGGCGCCGGTGTGGATGTGGTTAGGATAGGGCGTCCAGGCGCCTCAGGATGGCAAGGACGAGGTCCTTGCGCTTGCCGGGCGGCCAGTCCTCGAACACCCGCTCCCCTTCCATGTTGAGGGCGAAGTATGCTACGGCGCCCTCTCGCTCCACGAAACCAACCAGCCAGCCGAGCTCGCGCGTGGGGGTCACTTCAGCGGTGCCGGTTTTGCCGTACAGGCGGTAACCCGGAGCCGTTACCATAAGCATGATGGCCTTCGCAAGCCGGGTGGTGCGTTCGGAGAGGCCCAGCTCACCACGGTAGAAGCGTTCCAGAAACCCGACCTGCTCCAGAGGGGAAATGCGCAGGTCGCCGTCGAGCCAGAAACGGTCGACGGGGCCGCTGAGGTTTCGATTGCCGTAGCCGAAACGGTCGAGGTAGGACTGCATCCGCTCCGGACCGATCCGCCGGGCTACCTCCTGGAAGAACGGCACCGCCGAGGCCCGGAAAGCGGCAGGCAGCGTGAGCCGGGGACGCCACGCCGGTCGGTAGGCGTCCGGGAAGGGGCCGAGCGTGAACGACGTATCCGGTACGACGCCGGTTTCGAGCGCAATGAGCGCGTTCGGAATCTTGAATGTGGAAGCCGGCAGATATCCACGGGCCGCCCGCTCCGGGTTATACACCCGGTAGCGCGCTGCTCCGGGATCGTAAAGGACGAAGGTACCCTCCATGTCCGGGAAGAAACGGGCGAGGTCAACCGTGTCCACGCCGACCCTGGCCTGCGGCTCGGGGGATGGCGCGGCGCAGGCCGGAAGGAGTAGAAGCAGCGGCAGGAGACGGATCATTCGGACTGGAATAGCTGGATCAGGTTGCCGCAGGTGTCGTCGAACACGGCGACGGTGGTATCTCCGAGGCCCTGAGGCTCGGTGACGAAGCGTACCCCGAGGGCGCGCAGCCGAACGAACTCGGCGTAAACGTCCGCGACGGCGAAGGAGGTTAACGGGATGTGCTGCTCGTAGAGCGCCGCCTGGTACGTCCGGCCGGCCGGGTTTTCGTTGGGCTCGAGGAGCAACTCCGGGCCGTCCGGGTCCTCCGGGGAGACGACCGTCAGCCAGCGGTGCTCGCCGGCCGGCAGGTCGGTTTTCTTGACGAATCCGAGCACGTCCGTATAGAACCGGAGGGCGTTATCCTGATCGTTCACGAGGACACTGCTGAGGGCGATTTTCATGGCGAGGCCGGAAGCAGGTGGAGGAATCGGCCATTCGACCGATGCACGCCCGGAAGGGTTCCCCCGGAGCGGGAATCCCGGAATGGGCTTCCGCGTATGAAACCTGCCCGTTTCCCTCTCCAGAAGAACCTTCGCCATGCGTTCTTTTTTGAGACTCCTTACGCTGTTCCTGATCGCTGCATTTCCTCCGCTTGCCCCTGCGCAAACTCCCTGGCAGGCCGAGTGGATCGGGGTGGAGCCCGCCCCGCGCGATACCAACCTGTGGCTCGCGTACCGGAAAACGTTTCGCCTGAATGAGGTTCCGCGAAAGGCCGTGGCCCGCGTGGCGGTCGATTCGAAGTACTGGCTGTGGGTAAACGGGGAGCGGGTGGTTTTCGAAGGGGGGCTGAAGCGCGGCCCCACGCCGGAGGATACCTACTTCGACGTGGTGGACCTGTCGGGGCGCCTCCGGCAGGGCGAGAACGTCGTGGCGGTGCTGGTATGGTACTTCGGCAAGGATGGCTTCAGCCACAGGAGCAGCGGACGGGCCGGGCTGGTGATGGAGGCCGACCTCGGAGGGACGGCGCTCCGCACCGACTCCACCTGGAAGGTGTTCGTCCACCCGGCATTCGGGGCGGCCGGACCCCCCTACCCGAACTTCCGCCTTTCGGAGTTCAACATTCGCTTCGACGCCCGGCTGGATCCGGCCGGGTGGACCGAGCCGGCTTACGACGATGCCGCATGGCCGAATGCGGCGTCTTTCGGAAGGCCACCCGCGGCCCCCTGGAACCGGCTCGTAGAGCGGCCGATACCGCTGTGGAAGGATTTCGGCATACGGCCCTACACGAACGCCGCCGACCTGCCCCGCGTGAGCACGGGGCGGACCATCCGGGCGAAACTGCCTTACAACGCGCAGATTACCCCGTACTTCCGCATCGACGCGCCGGAAGGACTGGTGGTGGACATCCGCACGGATAACTACCGGGGCGGGGGCGCCCCGAACGTCTTTGCCGAGTACATTACCCGCCGGGGGGTGCAGGCGTACGAAGCGCCCGGCTGGATGAACGGCCACGAGGTGCATTATACATTTCCTGAAGGCGTGCGCATTCTCGACCTCGGCTTTCGCGAAACCGGCTACGATACCGAATTCGCCGGTTCCTTCGAGAGCGACGACCCGTACTTCGACCGCCTCTGGCAGGAAGCCGCCCGCACCCTGTACATCACCATGCGCGATACGTACATGGATTGCCCCGACCGGGAGCGGGCGCAGTGGTGGGGCGACGCCGTCAACGAGTCCGGTGAGACGTTCTACGCCCTCAGCCGCTCCGCCGACCTGCTTACGCGCAAAGCCATACTCGAACTGATGGAATGGCAGCGCCCGGACGGCACGATTTACTCTCCGGTACCCTCCGGCAACTGGGACAAGGAACTCCCCATGCAGATGCTGGCCTCGGTAGGCTGGTTCGGATTCTGGAACTATTACCTGAACACCGGCGACGCCGAGACGATCCACCGGGTGTACGGCGCCGTGAAGCGGTACGTGCTCGACGTATGGGGCCTGAAGGAGAACGGCCTCGTGATGGAACGTACGGGCGGGTGGACCTGGGGCGACTGGGGCGAGGAGAAAGACCTCCCCCTGCTTTATAACGGTTGGTACTACCTTGCCCTGCGCGGCCTGCGCGAGATGGCCCTCCTGACGGGCCACGACACCGACCTGCCGGAGATCGAACGCCGCATGGCCTCGCTCAAAATGCACTTCGATCCGACCTATTGGACCGGCGCGGCCTACCGCTCACCGGATTACGAGGGACAAACCGACGACCGGGGCAATGCGCTGGCGGTGGTGGCCGGACTGGCAGGTCCCGAGCGCTACCCGGCCCTTCGGGAGGTGCTCCGCACCCAGCGCCACGCCAGTCCGTACATGGAAAAGTACGTCGGGGAGGCGCTGTTCCAGATGGGCTACCCCGAGGACGCCATGCGGCGCATCAAGGATAGGTACCGGGAGATGGTTGAGGATACCCTCACGACGCTGTACGAAGGCTGGGGTACCGGGGCGCGCGGCTTCGGCGGCGGCACGTACAACCACGCCTGGAGCGGCGGACCCCTCACCCTGATGTCGCAGTACGCCGCCGGACTGGCTCCGCTCGAACCGGCCTGGAAAAGCTACCGGGTGCAGCCCCGGATGGGCGACTTCCGCCGCATCACGACCACCGTGCCCTCTCCGCAGGGACCAATCCGCCTCCGCCTGGAAAAATCGGGCGGTGGGCTGCTGATGGAGCTCGATTCCCCACCGGGCACGACCGCCCTGGTTGCGGCGCCCCGGGGAAGGGAGGCGCGGATCGTGCTGGACGGCCGACCGCTCTGGTCGGCCGAAGGGGCAACGCCGCCCGAAGGGGTGCAGTTCGTCGGGGCGGACGAGCAGTACGTCCGCTTTCTGGTCGGGCCGGGCCTATGGCGCTTTGTGTCGCGGTGAGCGGTGTTGGGAAAGGGGTCGCCGCCCGTCACGTCATTCCGGCCTTATGAGATCCCGGCTGCCGCCGTCGGTAGACCCCGTACTCGATCAGGGGGCCGAGGTAAGGAATTAGCGGATGGAATGACGCCTGTCTACCACGTCATTCCGGCCTTGAGCCGGAAT
>CBDUBS010000281.1:0-4226 GCA_965365445.1 uncultured bacterium
CGGCGATTCGTCCACGTGATGCCGCCCTTTTCGCCTGTCTTCGGGTTCTTCCAGCGCTTCCCCTGCGGAAAGATCCGTTGCCGGCGCGGAAAGGCTTTTCTTTGCGCCAGAAATAGAATATTGCTTTTATTTTAGCTATACCATACAGCCAGTTTCCTGCGAACCTGACTGCATTTTCCTTCATCATGTGCTCGGGCAGTACTATAGCTGGTTTTCCACAATTTCATCAAAAACATCGTATGAACAGACGACGCTTTTCCGGAGCCGGGTTGATGGCCCTCGGAGCCATGCCGTTTGCCTCTGCAATACCGGATGGTTTCGCCCCTTCCCCCGCAGTAAGAGACGTTTTCGTATCTCCGTCGCCGGAGGGGTTTAGGGTGCTCGACGGGGCCACCCGGCAGGAGATCAACCGCAGTTCCTCGGCCGATGAAGCCCTGGATGCGGCTCTGGCCGAAATGCCCGAGGGGGGTCATGCAACGCTGGCTTCCGGCCTGTACCCCCTGACCAGGCCGCTCATCCTTTCGTCCAACACATGGATTCAAGGGAGCGGCCGGACGACCGTCCTTACGGCCGGCGACGCCTTCCGGGGAGAGGCGCTCATCGAAGGCGCTGGGTTGAAAGGGGCTGCCGTGTCCGATCTTACCGTGTATGACGGGACCGGTCGGGCAGGCTCCGGCATCCTGCTCGACGCGTGCGGCGACTGCCTCATCCAGACCGTGCTCGTGCAACAGTTTCCGTCCTACGGCATTTGGTTGCGCAACAACTCGTTTCTGTGCGAGGTGAGCGGAGCCAAACTGGCGGCCAACGAGAAAGCGGGGGTGTTTTTCCAGAAGCTCACGGAAGGAGGGCGCGGAGGCGACTTCGTGCCCAACCTCGTCACGAACTGCATAACCTATGGGGGCGAGGAAGGCTTTCGGACGGAACGGGCCATCGTGCTCAACCTGGTCGGCTGCGTGGTGTATCAAAGCCGGGGGGCCGCTTTCCATCTGACCGACATGAGCAACAGTGTACTCCTCTCCGGTTGCCGCACATTCCAGGCCGGCGCCGAGGCCCTGCTCGTAGAACGGTGCGACGAGTTCAATGCCACCTCGAACATTTTCTGCTGGCACCGCGGGCACGGCATTGTACTAACGGATTCCATGTGGGCTACCCTGACAGGCAACAACGTCATCGATTCCGGCGTCCGCACCGCGGACGGTTCGTACCGTACCGGGATCGTGATACGGCAGTGTCAGGGCGCGGTGGTTAACGGCAACAATGTTTTTAACTGGGGCGACCAGGCCCCCCTTGCTTACGGCATCGACGAAAACGAACAGAGCCGCAACAGCGTGATCACGTCGAATAACATCAACTACGCGGTACAGGGCGCCGTGCGAGCCGCCGGGCAGGGTACGGTCGTGGAGCACAACGTCGCCGAGACGGCTTCGTCGTACCGCAGTATGACCCGCCCGCCGTACCCGGATTTCACGCCCGAGGACCTGGAGCAGTTTGTTGGTTCGCAGAATCCATTCTGAACATGCTCGGCGCGGAGCCGAATGGGGCAAAGGTATCCGGATGTTGGAACGATCCGCTTCGGCGCGTGACGAAAGGCGCCCGTGTAGCGTACATTTACGGGTATGAAAGACCTCCTGCTCGAATACATCCCGAACGCTCCTGCCCTCGGATTGTACGTCGTCCCGTACCTGCCGTCGGACAAGGTGAATAATGCCCTCCGCGACTATGCGAAGGCCATCCGGCCCGAAGACGTGCTGGCTCTGTACGACGCCACGTTGCTCGGCACGGCGAAAGACGGCGCCGTTTTTCTGGCCGACCGGTTCGTATTCCAGAACAACGACCTGTCCCCCGCCCAGACGGTGCCCTACGCCGACATCGTGCGCGTAACGGCCAAAAAGAAGCTCCTGGGGGGTCAGAAAGTGCTGCTCGACGTGAATCAGGCCAGGGCAACCGTTTCTCACGAACTCGACTTTTCGGGAAAGCCGGCCGCCGCCGAATACGTAGCCCGCTTTCTGCACGAGGCCATGATCCGCGGGGCGGCTGCGGAAATGGACCGTACGACTTCCACGAGCACCAATATCGACGCGTTGAGCGAGGCGCTGGACGGGCTGGTGGACCGAGGGCAACTGGACGCAGCGGACCGGGACCGGATTCTCAAGCTCTTTCCCTGACCATCCCCTCCTCTTTGAATCATACCTCCTCGTCGCCGGCCTCGATAAACGGTCGCTCCAGGCCCCGAAGAACGCGCTCGAAGAACGCATCGAAGGGGACCGCAGGCGACCAGAGGATTTGTTGCGCCTCGTCGCGGTACACATACATCCAGTGCGCAAGCAGCCGCACTTCTTCGACCTCCTGTTTCAGGTAGCGCTCCGGGTAGGCGCCTCCGGCATCGAAATGCGACAGGAGCGAGCCGCGCAAGCCGCGTATTTCATCATCCGACGGATTTCTCGCCAGGGTGAGCGTCTCGACCAGGCGGCCGAAGCGGACGATGAAGATCTGGGCCATGTTCTCGCCGGCGCCCGGCAGCACCAGTACGGCGTTGTGCTCCAGCACCGAGGCCGCTACGCCCCGCTGTTTTCCGAACAGCACATCGAGGCCCTGCACCCAGTTGCGGAACCGGGCTGCCTCCTCGAAATCCAGCCGGGCGGAGGCGGCTTTCATTTCCTCCTCCAGCCGGGCCAGCACCGACCGGTCACGGCCCGTCAGGAAGTCGCGCACGCGCTGCACCTCGTCCCCATACGAGGCGGCCCCGTCGCCTCCGTGGCAGGGGGCGGCGCAGCGGTCCAGGGATTCGTAGACACACTGCGACGACCGGGAAAACGTATCGTCGTCGCACTCTCGCAGCAGAAAGAACCGGTTGATGATCTCCACGAGTTGTTCGGCCCAACCACGCCCGCCTACGGGGCCGAAGTATTCCGCCCCGTCGTTTTTCAGATAAGAGGTCCAGGAAACGCGGGGGTAGGCTTCCGTGGCATCCAGTCGGATGAAAGGGCGGTTGCGGTAGCGTTTGAGGGCCCGGTTGAAGGGCGGCTGGCGTTCCTTGATGAGCCGCGATTCGAGCAGCAAGGCGTTCAGCTCCGAGCCGGTCTCCGACCAGCGCACGTCGCGCACCTCGTCCAGCAGCTTCCGGATGTGCGGCGAATGCCCTTCGATGCCCGAGAAGTAGCTTCGGACGCGTGCGGCCAGGCTTTTCGCCTTGCCGATGTACAGCACATCGCCCCGGGCGTTGAGCATGAAATACACGCCGGGGCGATCCGGCAGGCGGCCCAGCACCTCGGAACGGATACGCGCAAGGTGTTTCGGTTCGTATTTCGGCTCCCGGTACTTCCGGTTCTGAAACGTCAGCAACTCGGCCACCGAGTCCATACCGTACTCGAACTCGAAGCGCGAGAGAAACCGGATGAGCACCTCGGCAGTGGCTTCGGCATCGCCCAGGGCCCTGTGCCGGTTCTTTACATGCAGACCGAAAAACTCGATCAGGCTGGAGAGCCCTTTGCTGCGCAACCCCGGCAACAACCGCCGAGCGAGCCGAAGCGTGCAGAGCGTAGGGTTAGCCGGCGGAGACAACCCGTTGCGCATGAGCTCGGAGTTCAGGAAGCCGAGGTCGAAGTTCAGGTTATGGGCTACGAGCACCCCTTCCCCCAGAAACGCCAGATACTTCGGAAGCACCTCCGCCGCCGTTGGCTGGTTGAACACCATGCCCGTCGAAATACCGGTCAGTTCGGTGATGAAACGCGGAACGGAGCGCCGGGGGTTGATGAGGTGGGAAAACGTATCGATGATTTTCCCGCCCTGCACCTTTACCGCGGCGAGCTCGATGATCCGGTCGGCATCCCGGGAGGTGCCGGTCGTCTCCGTGTCGGTTACGACGAAAACGGTGTCCCGAATCGACTTCATCCTTCTCCTCTACCCCTTCTCCCCTACCGGCTGCCAAGCCGTGGCATGGCGCCCACCGTCAGGCCGAGGGCTTCAGCCAACCGGCGGCCCACTTCGTCGTTTTCGTGGCTGCCGTAAAATCGCCGATGGCCCGGCCCCCATGCGTACAGATTGACGTCGATGGCCGTATGGCTCGTGTGCGTCCACCCCATGCCGGCCCTCCGGCTGAGGAGTTCTTTAACCAGTGTAGCCAGTTGCGCCCGGTCGGTTCCGGCAGCCTCTAGCGCCGCCCGTTCGCCGGCCGAGAGGCTTTCGATTCCGGCCTGTTCCCGGAGGATATCGGCGGCGGCGGCCGG
>CBDUBS010000282.1:0-4218 GCA_965365445.1 uncultured bacterium
CGCCCGGCTGCTGCTGGATGTCGGCTCCGTCCGCTCCCGGATCGGACCCCTCTGAACGACCCCCGGAAACAAATGGAGTCATCACGGGAGTTGGAAGCCGGTTCACCGGCCCGCGCGGAACCACCCGACCGGATACGACGATGCTCAACGACTTGCAACCCCTCAAGAACGGCTCGCTGAAGGAGCAGGTGTTTCATACCCTGCGGGAAGCCATCTTTACCGGGGTGCTCCAACCCGGCGAGCCGCTGCGCGAGGCGCGCCTGTCGCGGCAGTTACAGGTCAGCCAGTCCACCATCCGCGAAGCGCTGATCCAGCTGGAGCACCTGGGGCTGGTGACGCGCGTGCCCAACAAGCATACCCTCGTGACGCATCTCAGCCGGGAGGATGTAGCCGAACGGCTCGTGGTGCGCCTGCGCCTGGAGGAACTGGCCTCCGTGGAAGCCGCCCGCCGCGCCGACGAGGCCTTCTTTACCGAACTGGATGACCACCTGGGCCACATGGCCCGGGCGTGGGATGCCCGGGACGATTTCGCCTGCGGCTTCGCCGACCTCGAGTTTCACCGCCGCATCTGGAAGCAGGCCCATAACCGGACCCTGTACGATATGCTGAATCAGCTTACCGTTCCGCTGTTCGCCTTCGTGAGCATGAAGCGACGGGCCGAGCGGCCCGGAGGCACGCTGGTACAGGCCCACCAGGAAATCCTCCAGAGCCTGCGCGCCGCCGACGAGGCCGCCATTCGCCAGGCGCTGGAGCGGCATCTGGACGTGTTCAAGTCCATCCCCGCCTCGCTGCTGGCGTGAAGGGTCCCTACTTGCCGGCTCAGGGCAGCCGGTATGTCGCCTCGGCGTCGATTTCGTGAGGGCGAAACCCCGACCGGCTTCGCTACAGGCGAAGCGGTCCCCACCGGGCCGCCTCCCGAACCGTACCAAGGAACGCCTCCAGGTACGCATCGCCCCGCTGTCCGCCGGGGCAGCGGATGCGGAGCGTATCCAGCTCCTGCCGGCGTCGTTCGCAGAGATCGCGCCCGCGCGAGCTCCATACGTAGAGCGACCAGCCGGAACGACGGCCTTCCTCCGCCCAGGCGAGCACACCCGCCAGGAAAGCAAATAACTCCGACCAGTACCGCCACCTCGGAGGGCCGCCGGCAAAACCGAGCGGCCCGGCCCATGCTTCGGGATCGGCCGCATACAGGGCGGGCCGATCCGGTGTTTCCTCCAGGAAGCGGGCAACGGCCATCTCCTGTGCGGCCGTACGAACGGCCGCTTCGGTGTAGCCGAGCGCCCGGCCGGCCTGTTTCGTACTGATGCGCTCGCCGCCCATACCAAGCAGGAAGGTCAGCAAATCGGCCTTCACCCCGACTCCGAACCCGGCCCGCAGCCGGAGAAGAAGCGCCGGCGGCTCCGCGAGGGAAAGGGCGTCCGGGCCTTTACCTTCCCGTGGGGAAAGCACCCACGGGCGCCCCTGGTGCCGCCGCCACCGCCGGTCTCCGGCCTCTGCAGCGAGCCGGGCGAAGGAGCCCAGCCGCTCTCGCACCGGCTCCGGAAATTGCTTCGCCAGATTGTACGCCCGCTGAACACTGAGCAGCCCGGCCCCGACCGTCGCCCACCAGCCGAGGAAGTCGTCCAGGCGGCGCTCGTCGTCTCGGAGCAGGAGGGAAAGGAGAACGAGGGCTTCAGGGTCGGTAACGGCGTCGGTCCGGCGCGCTCCCTCGGCGAACGCCCCAAGGCTGCCCCACTGCGCCCAGCACACCGCGAGGGCCGCCTCGCGAACCGCTTCTTCGGCGTCACGAACGAGCGCCTGGTATTCTTCCATTGATTATCTCTGTTTCACCAGGGCAACCACTTCCTCGACCATACGGAGGAACGCGCCCGCCGCGTCCTGCGTGCGAACCCACACGGCGGCCTCCGATAGCTCCTTCTCCGTGGGGCGAAGCCGGGTGAGATCCTGAAAATGAACGCCCTCGGGACCGCTATCGACGGCCGCGAAGAGCTTGAGTGCGATAAGACTGCGCCGACCGGCCAGGCCTACGCGCAGGGCGGCGTACTGCCGCCATACGAGATCCTCCGCAAGGCCGGGCGGCAACCCGGAACGCCACTGAAGGGCGACGTCCGTGTTCATCCAATCCGAAGGCAATCCAAAATCCCGCGCTACCGTGCCAATGGCGCGGACCAGCGGTTCCGGCATGGGCTCGGGTGGGATGAGACGATCGGAAGGGGCCGTTTCACGAACCCGTGCGATCACGTCAACGTCGCGGGTGGTGCGGCCGATCAGTCCCAGCAAACTGAGCGAGGCGCCCCCTACAACTACGATGGCGGCCGATGCTCCTTCCGCCTTGAGTAGCTCGCCTACGGCACGGAGCGCATCTTCCAGACCAAAAGCATCCATGGATGATATGAATGATTATCTTACGATACGGGTAAGATAATCTTGCAAAATAAAGATTAAAAGACTGAGCCGAGATCAAATGGCAGCCAGGCGGCTCATTTCGCGAGATGCCCGGCTCAGGGCAGCCGGTATGTCGCCTCGGCGTCGATGGTGGGGGCGGGCCGGTATTCTTCGGGCACGGCCCACAGGCGCAGTTCGTACAGCCGCAGCGGGCGGTCCGGCTCGGTGCGGAAGGTGAGGCGGAGGCGGTCCGTCCGGATTTCGCCCGGTACGGAGCCGATGTAGGGTATTTCGCGGTGCATCCAGCTTCCGTCGCAGTTTTTCCAGGGCAGGGCGTCCGAGGAGAACACCCCGGCCCAGGCGTTTCCGTCCCAGTAGTCGGCCGTCCACCGGGTGCAGCCGCCCCCGTCGCCGCCGTAGACTTCCAGCCGGCGGATCTGCCGTTCGCCTCCGAAGCGGTATTCCACGACGGCCTCGGAGGCCTCGTGGAGGGCGGTGCTCCGCAGGCCGTCCGTGCGGCCGTCGTGGAGCCGGTCCAGGGGCGTCCTCCAGCCGGGCGCCGCCGCCGCGTACCGATCCTGCGCCAGATTGACCAGGCCGTCCTCGGAGGTGAGGACTTCGCGCAGCCGGTCGGTATCGAGCGTGCGCCGCACGCTGTACGAGTTGGCCCAGGTGGCGCTGGAAGGCCCGGAGCCGAACGTCACCCAGGCGTGGGCCGCGTCGGCGGCGATGCCGGCCGGATGCTGCCCTTCTCCACGGCCGGTGCCGTAGCGTTTGGGCGGGGCGTCGCCGTTGCCGTAGCCGCTGCGGTGGTTGTGCAGCACGCCGTCGAAGCGCCAGTGCGCCCGCCCGGCGAGTGCGTCGTCCAGACTCAGGCTGTACAGGGATACCTTCATGCCGTAATCCGCCGGGTCGGAGCCGCGGTAGGATACGGCGGCCTCCAGCCGCCCGGAAACCGGGTTGTAGAACACGCCGTGGGTATCCTGCATGTCGCGGCGGGGCGCATCGAAGGGGATGTCGGTTTCGGCCGTTTGCTCCAGGCTCCAGCGCCCCCCGTGGCGGCGCAGGATCGCCTGCACCGGGGCGGCGGAGCGGTCGAACGGATCGCGGCGGCTGAATACGAAGTACAGGTCGGGGTCGGGCAGCCGGTCGAAGGACGGCTCGACGAGTTCGAAGCCGCCGGTGTCCAGATGCTGCACCTGCCAGGTGCGGCCGCCGTCGGCGGAGCTCGCCACGGCGATCTGGGGCGTCGGGCCGCGTTTTCCTTCCGGGAAGTGTCCCAGCAGCACCAGGCCCGCTTCGGGATGGGTGCGGATCTCCGGGGCCAGGTACAGGGGGCGCTCGTCGCGGGCCAGGCCGGAGCCTACCTCCACGCGCCGCCAGGAAGCGCCCTCGTCGTCGGAGGCGTACAACCCCTCCTGCGAGGCGGCGTAGACGGCCCGGCCCTGTACGCCCAGGGCCCGGCCCCAGTGCGCCCCCCACTCCTGCGCCTGCGTGGCCGTACCCCAGCGCGGGCCGCCGGTGGTGTGCCAGCGGTAGGCCCGCATCGTGTCGCCCGCGACGGCCTCCGGGATGGGGTATCCGCCCTGCCACGTGCGCCCGCCGTCGGTGGAGCGCTTCATGTACAGATTGGTCGTGTTCGCATCTACGCGCTCGCCGTCGGAGTTGGAGGGGGCATGGTACCGCTGGCGGATCGTGACGGTGACGAGCGTGCCGGCGGGGGTAATCGCCCCGATGGGCCGCCCGAAGTTGTCGTTGCCGGTGGGGGTGGGCTCGGCGGTGTGGCTGTTCAGCACGGCGATGGATAGTACGTCGGGGTCGGCCAGGCGGTAC
>CBDUBS010000283.1:0-4195 GCA_965365445.1 uncultured bacterium
ACGGCTGCCGTAGCGTTGTGGCTCAAGATGGGCCGTCCCTGGATCAGGTCGTGATTAGCCCATCCGTTCGATCTCGACGTGCACGGCACCGTCATCCAGCATCCCGATGCGCCCGGCGGCGGCTTCCGATAGGTCGATCAGCCGATCCTTCGCGTACGGGCCCCGGTCGTTGACCCGCACGATGACCGAGCGGCCGTTTTCGGTATTCGTGACGCGGAGGCGCGTACCGAACGGCAGCGTCCGGTGCGCCGCCGTCAGCTCCGTCGGGTCGAACGTTTCGCCCGAGGCCGTCGGCCGCCCTTCGAGGCCGGGGCCGTAGTAACTGGCTTCGCCGCTGCCGAGCGGTACGGTCGTCGGCTCGCCGGCCGTGGCATCCTTAACAGGCATAGAGGCTTCTTTCACCGGCAGCAGGGCAGCGGCCGCCATGCGGCTGCTCTGCGGCCGGGGAGAGAGCACGCCCGAAAACACCAGCGCGGCAAGCAGGAGCATTACGATCCCCGCGAGGGGCGCGAGCTTCTTGAACCGCTTTGTCTGTACGTTCGTCATGATCGGCGCGATTTGTTTTAAGTTATTGTAATACAATGACATATGCATCAATCTGTTCCCGATTTGTTACGCCGAGATTCGATTTCTGCGGCCCGCATAAGCACCCTCCGGTAAAGCTTCTGCGCATCTCCGGGCGCAGCGGGGGAAACGTTTTGCCGGGGCGTTTAAGCCTGCCCTCAGGCGGCCGATACCTCGGGAAACCGTAACAGCCATTCAGATCCGTCGTCGCCATGAGCAGCGTATTCAACCAGGGTTCGGATGTATTCCAGCTCGTCAGCTTTCTGATCGGGAAAGAGGAATTCGGGGCGGATATCCTCAGCGTGCGGGAAATCATCCGCCCTACGACCATTACCAGCGTTCCGCAGGCACCGTCCTTCATTGAAGGCATCATCAACCTGCGCGGGCACGTAGTACCCGTGGTGGATCTTCGCAAGCGGTTCGGTATGGAGGCCTCGGAGCAGTCGCAGGACTCCCGTATTATCGTCGTGGAGTTGGGCAGCCGGGTGGTGGGCTTCATGGTAGATGCGGTAAGCGAAGTCATCCGCATCGACCGCTCCATTACGGAGCCGCCGCCGGAGCTGGTTTCGAGCATCGAGGCGCGGTACATTACCGGCGTGGCGAAGCTGAACGACCGCCTGCTCATTCTGCTGGACCTCGAACAGGTGCTCCAGGAGCGCGAACTCGAGGAAATGGAGCCCGAGCCGGACGAGGATCTGCTCGAATGTGAGTGACGGCTCCGGCGAGCGCTTCCATGGCCTTATTGCGTCATTCCCCTGCTGAAGGACTATTCCCCTCCCGTCTGGTTATTATTCCCAATGAATGAGGCAGGGCGGAAATCGGGAAACTTCCGGGCGGTGAGCGGCCGGTTCGTGCGGTTCCGGTAAGGGCTCTTGCCCGGTCGTAACATCCGCGCTGAAACCCGCAGCGGAGCCCCGACGTATCCGAACGGTTTAGTAGCCAAACCGATAGCGTGATGGGTCTGGACAAACCATTCGACAGCCTTGTAGAGAAGCTCGGCGCCTGGCTGGAAAGCCTCATCCTGATGTTGCCGAACCTGCTGCTGGCGGTGTTGGTGGTGCTCGTGGCCGTGTTTCTGGCGCGGACGGCCCGCCGGGTGCTCAGTAGCATCATGAACCGGGTGTCGCCGCTGCGGCAGGTCAACGAGCTCGTTTCGACCGTCGCCTACATGATCGTGTTTACCGCCGGGGTATTTATTGCGCTCGGCATTCTGGAGCTCGACAAAACGGTCACCTCCCTGCTGGCCGGCGTCGGTATCGTCGGGTTGGCGCTCGGTTTCGCCTTTCAGGACATCGCGGCGAACTTCATATCCGGCGTCCTGCTGGCCGTACGCCGCCCCTTTGAGGAAGGACAGATCATCTCTACCGGCGATTTCATGGGTACGGTCCACCGGATCACGCTGCGCAACACCGAGATGCAGACGTTCCAGGGGCAGATCGTATTCATACCTAACAAGGACGTATTCCAGAACCCCATCGTCAACTACTCCCGGCTGGGCCGCCGCCGCATCGACCTGAAAGTAGGCGTCTCCTACGGCGACGACCTGGAGACGGTAAAGAAGGTGGCTACCGAAGCCGTCGAAGCGCTCGACTACCTGGACCGCCGCCAGCCGGTATCGCTTTACTTCGAGGAGTTCGGGGATAGCTCCATCAACTTCAGCATCCGGTACTGGGTGTCGTTCAAGCGCCAGACGGATTACCTGCAAGCGCAATCCGACGGCATCATCCGGATCAAGCAGGCCTTCGACCGGGAGGGCATCACGATCCCGTTCCCCATCCGCACGCTCGATTTCGGCATCGTGGGCGGCCAGAAGCTGAACGAGGTCCTCCCTCCGTACCTCTACGAACGCAACGGCCAGGAGGACGAGTCCTGAACCTTCCTCCCCGAAAGCGGAAGCCAGCGCCTGTGGCCGGGCGAACCCCTGCCCATTCGTTACATTGTCGGAAGCGCTTTATCCTGCCTGTGGGCGGAAGCATTTCACCGGGTCGGGCGTTGAGACAGCCGAACGACTTCTCATGCCATGCCTCCTCCTTCGCTTCATCGCGCCGCCTGGTTACGCTGGGTGCAGCTCCTTGCGGGGCTGTTCACCTTCGGCGTGGCCGTTTCGCTGCTCATACGCAGCAACCTGGGCCTGGGCCCCTGGGATGCGTTCCACGTAGGGCTGCATAACCTCACCGGCATGAGCATCGGGACGGCTTCCATCGCAGCGGGGCTGGCCGTGGTGCTCATCAGCCTGTTCATCGAGGTGCGGCCGGGCATCGGGACGTTGCTTAACATGGTGCTCATCGGGGTGTTCATCGACGTGATGCTTCCCTGGACGCCCCCGGCCTCCGGGTGGCTCGCGGGGCTGGGGTATTATGCCGCCGGGGTGGGCCTCTGCGGTCTGGCGACCGGCATGTACATCGCGGCGGGCTTCGGCAAAGGCCCCCGCGACGGCCTGATGGTGGGCATCCACCGCAAAACCGGCTGGAACATCCGCCGGGTGCGTACGCTGCTCGAAATGGCGGTGCTGGCTATGGGCTGGCTCATGGGCGGCGCCATCGGGGTGGGGACGCTCCTGTTCACGTTCACCATTGGTCCGGCCACGCAGTGGGGCATGAATCTGTTCGGGCTGGAAACCACCCTCCCCGCCGCTCCCCTCGTCGAGGAAAGACGTGCCGCCTGAGAACCGGCAATTTTTTCCGCTCGGACGGATTTTCCCTCCTCCGCTACGGACCAGTCGGAACCGGCTGTTGAAAAAAGCGGGCGGAAACAAATCTCTCCCGTTTCGAGGGGGAGGGGGTTGCCGCAACAACGTATCGGAAAGCTGGTCGGTTCAAGGGCAACCACCTCCGGCCTGCAACAACCGAACCGCCGCGGGGCAACCACCCCGGCCTACGGCCACCCCTTCCCGCCAGGGGCGGGGGGGTTGCCGCCTGAACGTGGATGGCAATCACCACAGCCGCCTTCGTGGCAAGGGGTAGCGAGAAGCACCCGAGATGGAAGAAATGTGCGGGGGCGGCTGGATAAACCGGCACGCGGATTGCTGGACCTGAAACAGAGCCGACAGGCGCGTCGGGTTTCATGATCTCCTCCGCGCCGCCGGCCATGGAACGACGATCGTTTTTCAACCGGTGGGGTTGGCCGACCTTACCGGAGGAGCCGCCGAAGGCGACGGGTTTCCCGGAGCCGCTCCGAAAAACCGATCCGGTTTCCGACCCGTTTTCGAGAAGGACCGCCGCGGCCGGCTACCGGCAGGCAGCGTATGAAAAATCACGGAAGACAGCGTCCGGACCGGACGTTCCAGACGTCGGTGCGGCCCTGAAATCCCGCATTTTCAATCCGGGAGCGGCTTCGGCCGTCCCGGATTGTCGTTTGTAGGCCATCCCCCTACAGTACGGTGCGCCGCCGGTGCATCGCATAAGGGGGGCAAAACGCCGTATCATTATCTTCATCCGGACCAGCAGCGTCCGCGACCCGGCTTCGTCTTTCGTTCCACTCCGGGGCTTTCCCGGCTACCCATCCATACGCCATGTCTGGTATGTTTTCATCCGGAAAGGTTTTCCTTCTCCTCGCCGGGCTGCTTTTCGCAGGCCGGGCCGAGGCCCAGCAGTTCGTGTTCGAGTTCAAGAACCCGGCCTTCGGGGGCTCG
>CBDUBS010000284.1:0-4190 GCA_965365445.1 uncultured bacterium
GCGGAGCGGGCTGCCACAGGTCGCCGTGTTTCTCGGACTGGGGGCGGCTCTCGGAGCGGCATTCGGAGGCAACCTGGCCGTAACCGCCACGAGCGGGCCGGGCATGGCGCTCAAAAACGAAACCATCGGTCTGGCGCTGATGACCGAACTGCCCCTGGTAATCATCGACGTGCAGCGCGGCGGCCCTTCTACCGGCCTGCCCACCAAGACCGAACAAAGCGATTTGCTCCAGTCCGTATATGGTCGAAACGGCGAAGCGCCCCTGCCGGTGCTTGCGGCCAGCACGCCCGGCGACTGCTTTTTCATGGCCTACGAAGCGGCCCGCATCGCCGTCCGCTACATGACCCCGGTTATCCTGCTTGCCGACGGCTACATCGGCAACGGGGCCGAGCCGTGGCTCATCCCCGACCCGGATTCTCTGCCGCCGTTCGAGGTGGCCTTTGCCGAACCCGCACCGGGCGGCGACGGCGAAGCCGCCCCGTTCCTCCCCTACCTCCGCGACGAGACGACACTGGCTCGCCCGTGGGCCCGGCCCGGCACCCCGGGTTTGGAGCACCGCATCGGCGGACTGGAAAAGCAGCACGAAACCGGCAACGTCTCCTATAACACGGATAACCATCAGTTGATGGTCAATCTCCGGGCGGAGAAGGTCCAGAGAGTAGCGGCGGATATCCCGCCGACGGAGATCTACGGCGACGCCGCCGGCGATCTGCTCGTCATAGGCTGGGGCTCTACGCGAGGCTCCATCGAGGTAGCCGTCGAGCGGGCCCGGGCGCTTGGCTTCCGGGTAGGCAGCATCCACCTGCGCCACCTTTTTCCGATGCCGCCGGACCTGGAGGACATTCTGGGCCGCTTCGAGCGGTACCTGGTGCCCGAACTGAACAGCGGGCAGCTGGTCCACCTCCTGCGCGATCGTTTCCTGAAGCCTTTCTTCCCGCTCAACAAGGTAAAAGGGTTGCCCTTCAAGGCAAGCGAAATCGAACAGGGAATCATCGAAGCGCTCTCCTCGACCGATTGATCCGTAGTACCCCGAACAATGCACGAGCCTCCCCGGAGATGAAGTATGGAAGACCCTCAGCCCAAAAAAACCCCGTCCGTCGCCACCCCGCCCATCATGCCGGCTCCTATCATCGGGCCCGCCGCGTGGCCGCCGGCCGCACGCACCGAAACAGGTGACGGCGGCGGCGCCCTCAGCCGCAAGGACTTTGCCACCGATCAGGACGTCCGCTGGTGCCCGGGTTGCGGCGATTACGCCATCCTGGCCGCCGTACAGCGCCTCCTGCCCGAACTGGGCGTCCGGAAGGAAAACACCGTTTTCATCAGCGGGATCGGTTGCTCCAGCCGCTTCCCGTATTACATGAACACCTACGGGATGCATTCCATCCACGGACGCGCTCCGGCCATCGCCACCGGCATCAAGGCGAGCCGCCCCGATCTGGACGTCTGGATCGTCACCGGCGACGGCGACGCCCTCTCCATCGGGGGAAACCACCTCATCCACATCATGCGCCGCAATCTGAACGTGCAGCTCCTGCTGTTCAACAACCAGATTTACGGCCTGACCAAGGGCCAGTACAGCCCGACGTCCGAGCTGGGCAAGATTACCAAAAGCACCCCCTACGGCTCCATCGATCACCCGTTCAACCCGGCCAGTCTCGCCCTGGGCGCCGACGCCTCCTTCGTGGCCCGCTCCATGGACCGCGACCCGAAACACCTCCAGGCTGTCCTGAAACGGGCGCACGAGCACAAGGGCACCTCGTTTGTGGAGGTGTATCAGAACTGCAACATCTTCAACGACGGCGCTTTCTTCGATTTCACCGAGAAGGCGTCCAAAGCCCGGCGGGCCATTTTCCTCGAGCACGGCCGGCCCATGCTATTCGATAACGGCCGCTCCGGCATCCGCCTCGACGGGTTCCGTCTGGAGGCCATCGACCTGGATGCCGGCTCCTGGTCCGCTTCGGATTGTCTCATCTACGACGAAACGAGCCGGGAGCTCGCCGGCCTCGCCGCCCGCATGTTCTGGCAGTTAGACCTGCCGCGCCCCTTCGGCGTGTTCTACAAAGAAAACCGCCCCACCTACGACGATTTGCTCCATCAACAAATCGCGACGGTCACTGAAAAGCGCGGGTCCGGTAGCCTGGCGGACCTGCTCCACTCGGGCGACACGTGGGAAATCGACGCATGAAACAAATCAGGGGGCCTTTTCGGGGCCCCCTGATTGCGTCACGGAATCTTGATCGTCTGGCCGGGCATGATCCTGTCCGGGTCGTTGATCTGGTCCTTGTTGGCTTCATGAATCTTCCGCCAGTCGTTCGCGTCTCCGTAGAAACGCTGGGCAATAGCCGATAGCGTATCGCCCTTCTCGATCGTATACGTCCTGGCCGAAGGGGTCGCGGCCGGCGCAGCGGCGGCGGGCTGCTGCTTCTCCACCACGAGCCCGCTCACATCAACCCGTTTCACTCCTTTTACGTCGTCCAGCAGATCTTTTACCTTCTGCGGCGTGGCGTGCCACTTCGCCTTACCCGTTACCTTCACGGAGCCGTCCGGATCGGCGTCCACGGCGAGGCCGGAGATTTCGCTGCCCAGTTTCTGCTGGATCTTTTGCCGGATCTCCGACTCATCGAGCTTGACGTCCTTACTGAATAATCCCATAATTCCCTCCGAGGTCTGGTTCGAGTCGTTATGCATCGGGGGATATACTCACCGTATTTCCGAAAATCCCTCTGCCCCGGTAACGAAAAGGCAAATCTTGCCGCCCTACTTCAGCAACACGACGCGGCGGGTAGCCTGGAAGTTCGTCCCGGCGGCCCGGTAAAAATACAGCCCGCTCGGAAGGCCCGACGCATCGAAGGTGAATGTATGGGCTACACCGGCCGATAAGCGGCCGTCGTGGAGCCGGGCCACGGGCCGTCCGAGGACGTCGAACACGGCGATGCTGACCGGACCGGCTTCCGTAAGGGTAAGCGTGAAGCGGGTAGACGGATTAAAGGGATTGGGATAGGCCTCGGAGAGGTCGAACCGGGCGGGGAGGTCGTCCGCAGGCCGCTCGGCGGAGGTCGCCGTGCCCTCTCCCAGGTATACCGCATCGATCTCGTTCCAGCCGGGAACGGCGGGCGAGTTCAGGGCGAGGCGTACCCGGTCGGTTTCGAACGCGGTAAGCGGAAAACGCGCTTCAAAAATGCGGGCTACCTTCACCACCTCCTGAGCCGGCGCCGACCACACGATCTGGTAGCGGCCGGTCTCCGGGTTGAATACGTACACGGTATCCACCGCGCCGGGGTTGAGCGTTTCATAAATCTGCACGAAGGAGGCCCGCATCGGCCAGTCGAAGCGCAACTCGAGGAATTCGCGGCTGCCGTCGGTGGTTTTGGATGCCCACGCCCCCGAGTTGTCCCCGTAGGTCGGGTACACGTTCGGCGCCCCGACGACCTGGTTGGCCGACCACTTATCGGTTCCGTACTGGCTGCTGAACGCCAGCACCCCGGCGGCGCGTTGCAAGGCGGGGCGCCTGGCGCCCGGATCGTACCCGGCCGCGACGGCGTCGATTTCGCTCCAGCCCGGAACGGCTCGCGTATCGAGGGCGATCCGCACGGCATCCACCGGATACGCCGTCCGGGGAAAGACGGCCTGCAGCACCGTCGAGCGCGCCTCATTGGGGGCCAGCTCCGGCAGAGCGGTCTGCCGCCAGACTTTTTCCCACACCCGGGTCTGGGCGTTGCGCACGTACACCGTATCCACGGCGCCGGGACCGTAGGTTTGCCAGATGCGGACGTAGTTGACGGATGCAGCCGTCCCTTCGAGAGCGAGGGTGATGTATTCCCTTCCGCCATCGGATTCTTTACTTGCCCACGCATTGGCGTTATCCCCGTAGGCCGGGTATACGTTGGGAGGGCCGAGGGTCTGGGCGGCGGAGTACTGCGGAGAGCCGTACTCGGAGCTTACGGCAAGGACCGCCGACGCGAACCGATCCTGTGCGGAGGCGGGGTTTAGAAACAGGGCCATCAGGGCCGGTATGAATACGAACCGGAGGGTTTTCATGGTACACATCGGTAAGAGGTGATTCGGCAAGAGGTGATAACGCATCCCGATCGAGGTCGGGGTGATTGGAGCCGTGCTACGCAGATCGGCGGCGCGTGGTGGAGATGCATCCCCATCGTTTTGGGCGGAAAAAGAAGTGCGCCTCAGGCGCA
>CBDUBS010000285.1:0-4184 GCA_965365445.1 uncultured bacterium
TGCCCCTGAACCAACCCGTCGAGGCCGACGCGCCATGACAGGGCAACCCCCTCCCCGCTTCATTCGGCAGACGGCGGTAAAGGGAAATGTTTTTACTCCCCTCCTTTTTAAGTACCTGTCCCGCCCTGGCGGGAAGGGCTGGCCGTAGGCGTGGGTGGTTGCCCTTCCGGCCATTCGATACGTTGATGGGGCAACCCCCTCCCCGCTCAGCCGACGTTACGTCGGCTACGGTACTCCCCCTTGAAAAGGGGGAGAGTTTGCTAACCGCGTCGGCTGGCGGCGGTAAAGAGGGAGAGTTTGCTACTACAAGCAGGCCGCTTGACTCGCCGGCCACGGAGCCGGGTTAACTGGGGGGCGATGAGCGTAACTTACCCTCGACGGCGGGCATTGCTCCGCTCCACCCTGTATATTGCACTTTTTCGACCGATACGTAACCCTGCCATGCCGAATTCCTCGACCATGAACCTCATACAGCGCCCGCGCCGGATGCGGCGCACCCCCAACCTGCGGCGTCTGCTCTGCGAGACGCGGCTTTCCGTCGATGGGCTGATCGCTCCCCTTTTCGTGATCGACGGGCAAACCGGCCAGGAGGAAATACCCTCCATGCCGGGCCAGTACCGTTTCACCGTCGATGCGCTGATCGAGGAAGCCCATCGGCTGCACGACCTCGGCATACCCGGCGTGGCGCTCTTTCCCGCCCTGGCCGACGCCGTGAAAGACCGCGAAGGAAGCGAAGCCCTAAACCCGGACGGGTTGTTCCCCCGGGCCGTCCGCGCCCTCAAACGAGCCGTCCCGGATTTGCTCGTCATTACCGACGTGGCCCTGGACCCGTACTCCTCCGACGGCCACGACGGCATCGTGGAGCACGGACGGATCGTAAACGACCGGTCCGTAGAGCAACTGGCCCGCATGGCCCTCGTGCAGGCCGAGGCGGGAGCGGACATCGTGGCCCCATCGGATATGATGGACGGCCGCGTGGGCCGCATCCGGGAGGCGCTGGACGGGGCCGGCTTCACCGATACGGCCATCCTCGCCTACAGCGCCAAGTATGCCTCCGCGTATTACGGCCCCTTCCGGGATGCGCTCGACTCCGCCCCCCGGGAAAGCGACGAGGCGCCGGGCGATAAAAAAACGTATCAGATGGACCCGGCCAACGCACGGGAGGCGCTCCGCGAGATCCGGCTCGACCTGGAGGAAGGGGCGGATATGGTGATGGTGAAACCCGCCGTGAACTACCTGGATGTCATCTACCGGGTGCGCGAAATCGCCGACGTACCGCTAGCGGCCTACCACGTCAGCGGGGAATATGCCATGCTGAAGGCCGCCGCCGCCCGGGGCTGGCTGGACGAAAAGAAAGCCGTCCTGGAAACCCTCACGGCCATCCGCCGGGCGGGGGCGGACATCATCCTCACCTACTACGCCGCCGACGCGGCCGGCTGGCTTGCATGAACCCGATTACCATCGTACATATCGACTACACCGGCCTGGAAGGGGGGCTGGCCCGCATGATGGACCGCTTCAAGGAAACGGGCACGCTCACCGGCGATCCGGAAGCCGACGCCTACCTCCGGTCCGATCCGAATGCCGCCCTGCTGGGGCTGCTCTACGACCAGCGGGTGCGCGCCGAGTATGCCTTCACCGGGCCGCACCGGCTCCGCGACCGCCTCGGACGCCTGGATATGGCCCACATCGCCGGGATGGACCCGGAGGAGCTGCGCGCCCGCTTCGCCGAGCCCCCGGCCGTACACCGCTTCACGAACAAAATGGCCGATACGACCCGTGAGATTGCCGAGATCCTGACCCGCTCGTATGAGGGCAACGCGGCCCGGCTCTGGGACGACGGATGCTCCTTCGAGGAGGTCCGGCGGCGGGTGCGCGCGCTGCCCGGGTTCGGAGAACAGAAGGCCGAGAAGATGAAATACGTACTGCATTACTTCGGCTACCGCGATTTCAGCCGGTAGGGAGGCGGGGCCCGGGATCACGCCATACCCGGACCGGTGGAATAATACCAGATCGTTGAAGTGCGATTCGTGGTTGTACAGCACATTGTTGTATACAGGGCATTCCGTTCCCCGACCACCGACCTTCCCGCGTATGGACCCGACACTTCTCCTCATCATCCTCGGTTTTACGGTGGTGGCGGCGTGCCTCGTAACGCTGGTGGTCCTGGTTCGTGCGTCGCTGAGGGCCGTGCGGGACCACCGCGACGTGCTGGAGCGGGCAAACCAGATCAACGCGGGGGCGCTTCAGGCCGCCCTCGAGGCGAACGAGCTGGCCCGGGAGGCCAATCGCCAGAGCCGGGAGTCTGTGGACGTGCAGCTGCGGACGGCTTCTTTCCCGCACATCTTCTGCGAGATCGGCGGGGCGGGTTCATCGCCGGAGGTCATCATCAGCAATCAGGGAAGGGCGCCTGCGTTCAATTTGCGCTTCCATGCCTTCGCCCGGTACAGCACGACGGAGGCAGCGTTCGACGAGTTCACGCATACCTACACCCGCCACGACCTGATGAAGGCCTGGGCCAGATCGAGGGGGCTGGGTGCGGCAACGGACCGCTCGTTTACCTTCAGCATCGTGTATGAACGGTTCTACCGGTCGTTTCCGGCGGGAAGGCGCCTGTGCTACCCGCTCGATCTGCCCCTTCCGCCCGAATCGGTATACGTGCTGATGCAGTACGAGAGCACCCTCGGCCACAACTACCTGGCGCTGTTTGAGATGAAAGCGGTCGGGGGGCGGCCGGGCGGTACGACCTACACCGTCGTGAAGCACCTGCCGGCTTCGTTCGTGTCGTCCAATCCGGTGCTGGTAACGGAAATGGAGGGGCGGTACGTGTTGTTGCCGGAGGGGCCGTATGTGTTCCGCCCCCTGAACCACGACGGCGCCCTGCTGCGCATCGAAGATGAGCAAGAGACGGAGGTAGACGTGCGGGATACCTCGGCGTGGCCGGAGTTCCTGAAAGACGACGGGTTCATCGCCGTGCTCGAACATTCCTTCCCGTCCCGGTATCTCAAGAGGGCGTTCGTCTCCGGAGCCGACCGGGAAGTGTGGACCTCGGACATCCACTCCGTATCGTCGTAGGGGGCGGCTATGCCGCCGGTTCCGCGAGCAGATCGAGCAGCCGGTGGAGGTAGGGCCGCAGCTCCCGGCGGTCCACGATGGCGTCCAGAAAGCCGTGTTCGAGCACGAACTCGGCCCGCTGGAAATCGGAGGGTAAGTCCTGCCCGATCGTTTCGCGGATGACTCGCGGCCCGGCGAAGCCGATGAGCGCCCCCGGCTCGGCCAGGTTGAAATCGCCGAGCATGGCAAAGGAGGCGGTTACCCCACCCGTCGTCGGGTTGGACATGACGGATATGTAGGGAATGTTGAGCCGGGATAGCCGCGTCAACTGGGCGCTCGTCTTGGCCATTTGCATCAGGCTGAACGCCCCTTCCATCATGCGGGCCCCGCCGCTCTGGGAGATGATGACCAGCCCGATGCGCTCCTCGCAGGCGCGCTTGACGGCGCGGGAGATGACTTCGCCCACGACCGAACCCATCGAACCGCCGATGAAGGAAAAATCCATCGCCACGGCGGAGAGCCGGTGCGGGCCGATGCTTCCCGTGGCCGAATGGACGGCATCGTTGGCCGCCGACTTGCGCCGGGCATCCCGCAGGCGGACGGCGTACTTCTTGCGGTCCTCGAAGCGGAGCGGATCGACCGATTTGATACCGGCGTCGTGCATCTCCACAGGCCCCTCCTGAAACAGCATGTTCAGGTAGCTCCGGCTATCCAGCGGGTGATGATGGCTGCATTTCGGGCATACGTTCCAGTTGTCCTTCAGGGCGCGCCGGCTCAGGATCTCGTTGCAGGCCGGGCACTTTGCCCATTGGCCGGCCGGTGAATCGTTCTGGCCGCCCTTCGACGTCAGGATGCCCTTTTTCTTTCGCTGAAACCACGACATAGGCCGCTTTTATCGCCGGTGAGGAGGATCGAGGGGCCAAAGTACGCAATTCCGGCGATCCCCGATCAGAAAGGAAGCCTGTCGAAAGGAGTACCCGCCGGTTTTTTTGCAACGAACTCGTTCAGGTAATACGGTTCGAACGAGGAAAGAGGCTCCGTCCGGCCGGCGCGAAGCCGGGGCAGGGCCAACCGGGCTACCGAGGCGGCGCGAGGAAACACGTCCGCCGGACCGAGCGTGCGGACCTTCA
>CBDUBS010000286.1:0-4180 GCA_965365445.1 uncultured bacterium
TCCGCCAACCTGGGCGCGGCCAAGGTGCAGGGTCTGGCGGAGAGGCTGGAGGAGTGGCTCGAAAGAAAGGCGTATGATCCGGCGGTCCGGGCAGAACTCCTGGAGGCGGATCTCTGGGGTAATCAGGCCGACCTGAGCCTCTGGCCCGCCGGCGACGATACGCAGCCGTACCATGCCGACCGCAGCACTGGACAGGACCATCTGCTGACCGACCATACCCTTCGGGCGGGAACGTTCATCGGCCGGCTCAAGGGACCGGGGCGAAGAATGGACATCATTGTAGACAACGCCGGGTTCGAGTTTACGGGTGATCTGGCCGTCGTGGATTATCTGCTCGGTACGGGCGCGGTTGATGAGGTCAGGCTGCACGTCAAGATTCACCCCACGTTCGTATCGGACGTTACGCCCCACGATATCCCCATCACCCTGCAATTCCTGACGGATGAGGATGGGTCATGCCGGAATTGGGCGGCGCGCATCCAGACGTACCTGGACGATGGGCGGTTGCAAGTGCATACGGACCCGTACTGGACCACCCCCCTGCCGGGTTGGGAGATGCCGGTTGAAGTACGCACCATGCTCGGAGCGGCTTCGCTCGTCATCAGCAAGGGAGACGCCAACTACCGGCGCTTCCTGGGCGACCGGAAGTGGCCCCACACGATGCCTTTTCACGAAGTCGTACACTACTTCCCCGCTCCCCTGGTTGCATTGCGTACGATCAAGTCCGAGATTGTCGTCGGCCTTGAGCCGGGGCAACCCGAACGTACTGCGAAGCGGGATCCGGACTGGCTGTTCAGCGGGCGCTGGGGCGTCATCCAGATGTTCTCACCCGAAACCGTTCGATAATTTTTCTATACAGGCCACACACATGGAGGCGCATCCACCCAATGTAGTGCATCTCGAACAGATTGCGGATTATCGGTTCGAAGTCGATTTCGGTATGGAAGGAGTGGAGCCGCTGCTCGTCGATGAGCCTGCGCCGCTTGGCGAAGGGGCCGGGCCGAACCCGTCGCGTCTTCTGGCGGCCGCCCTTGCCAATTGCCTCTGCGCCAGCCTGCTGTTCTGTATGCGGAAATCCCGGCTTGGTCTGGGCCGGATGAAAGCAACGGTAACCACGGAAACGAAGCGGAACGAGCGGGGTCGTCTGCGCATCGGCGCGATGAGTGTAGTGATCGACCTGGAGGAGGTGGATGACCCCTCCGACCGTTTATCGCGGTGCCTGGCGATCTTCGAGGACTTCTGTGTCGTGACGGCGACGGTGCGAGAAGGAGTACGGATTTCCGTTACCGTCCGCAAGAACGGGCTGGTCGTACACACCTCCTGATTCGGGGCCATGACGGATACCCGCCCTCCGGTTCACGGTCTACAATACGATCCGAGTGAAGCGGAGGCGTTCCTGTCGAGGGCGGACGAGCGCTTGCGGGCGCTCATCGAGCGAGTCGGGCCCTGCCGCCTTGAGGGGCGCGGCCTCGTGCATCCGTTCCGGACTCTGCTATGGTCCATCGTGTACCAGCAACTCTCCGGGAAGGCGGCGGCCACCATACACGGGCGCGTGCTGCGCCTCCTGCCCGAAGATACGGACGAGCAACCGAAGGCGCTCCTGCACCTTCCACAAGAGGAACTGCGAGCAGCCGGGCTCTCTCGCGCCAAAACGCTCGCCGTGAAAGACCTTGCCGTGAGGACGCTCCAGGGTGAAGTTCCGGATGCAGGGGCATTGCAGCGGCTGAGTGACGATGAAATCATCCGACGCCTCGTTCAGATCAGAGGCGTCGGCCGGTGGACGGTGGAAATGCTGCTCATTTTCCATCTGGGCCGCCCCGATGTGCTGCCGGTACATGACCTCGGTGTTCGAAAGGGGTATATGCAATTATACCACACGCAGGAACTGCCCACGCCCGTGGAACTGGGCGCAGCCGGCGAACGCTGGCGTCCGTATCGGTCGGTTGCTAGCTGGTACCTGTGGAGGGCGCTGGATCTCGACTAACGCCTCCTGCGCTCCGCTACGGATTGCGGTGGTTGAACCACGAGACGCCCCCCGGCGGTTCGGCCATTGATCTCGGGCTGGTACATCATCTCCGCCTGCACGGGAGGGTAGGTGAACACGCCGGGGGTGGCAGCCCGAGCGACGTAGGCATAGGTATGCTCGCCTCGCCAGAGGTAGTCGGCAAACAGCACGACGCGGTCGTTCCGGATCTCGGTGTGGTTGAACGTCCCCCAACCGTACCCCTCCCCAGCACGGGCGTTTTCCAGCACTTCCTGATTGGCCGTCTCAAAGGCGGCATTCAGGGCTTCCAGACCGGCGGGCAGGGCGTCATCCACGACCACGTAATGACGTTCGGTTGGGGAGGAAACCCTGAGCGTGACCCGCACGAGCTCGCCGGGATTCAGCGTGAGCGACGACCCTTCGGCCACAGCGCTCCCTGCCGGCCGGCCGCGCTGATCCAGCCGCTGTATGCGCCGCTCGATGAACAGCCCGTTGTTCTCGGCCGGCAGCGACTCTGCGGTATAGGATTCAAGCCGAATGGAGTAATACAGCGGTCCGGCGCCGGTACGGGTTATGTCAACCGGCACGACGCCGGGGCGAGGAAACACGCCCATGTCTCGTTGCGCAAAGGCTGCCTTCAGCGAGCGGCCCCTGAATGTTTCCCGCAGTATAGATTGACCGGCTACGCTGACCTCGGCAGTAAGGGCCGGGTCGGTTTTTTCGAATGCCTCGTAATATACCCAGAACGCTTCGATGACCGCTGCATTTTCCTGCGTTCCGGCCCAGTGACCCTTCTGCCTGGACTGCATGAGGTAGCGGATCATGCGGGCCGCCAGTTCGCCGGTTTCGGGCGAGGGGTCCGCTTCGGTAAGCGCCGCCAGGCCGTAGGCTGTTGTGCGTGCGTCGCTGGCGAAGATCCAGTCGAAATCGGAAGGGTTGCCGGCTTGCAGGTACGCCGTAGCGGCCTCCACCCGAGCCGCCCTCTGAATCAGCGCGTACAGCGGCGTCCGATGCCGGGCGAGAGAGGGACGCCCGGCGAACAGAACCGTACGCAGGAGATAGGCGGCCCCCTCGACGCTGCTCGATGATGGATTCCCGGTGAGGCGCCGGGCCAATTCGTCGATCTCCGACTCGAGCACTACGCCGTGCCGCGCCAGCGCGTACAGCATCATGGCCCGGGTATCCTCCCACACCGCCGCATCATAGTACTTAGGACGTTCGGTGCGGTTGCGAACCCGGCGCGCCAGCGCTTCGACGGCTTCCCCCGCGAGCCGGTCGGGAACCTCGAACCCGGCCGCCTTTGCCTCGGCCAGCGCCAGGACCACGTAGGCATCGAGATACGGATTCGGATTGCGGTCGCCGGCCCACATCCCGAAGCCGTTGCCCGTCCAGAAATCCTCGAGTTCCTCCAGCCAGGTTTGCACTACCGTTTGCCTGTCCATGCCGGGTACATCGAGGTCGAATGCCTCCAGGATTTCGCCGGCGATGAGCAGAGGGCGGATTCTGGAGGTACGCTGCTCGAGGCAACCATACGGATACTCGAACAGGTATTTCGCTGCGCCGTCCAATCCCACGAGCGCCGTGCTCGAAAGCCTCACCTCCAGGCCGCCGAGCCCCGGAATGCGGTCGTCCGGAATCCGTACGCTCTCCCGAACGTCGGCAATAGCCGGCGCGAACGTGGCATCCGACCGTTTGATGACGGGCCGAACAACCGGAATGGATACGGAGAAGGCGTCTTGTTCGGCGCCCATTCCGGCCTCGAACAGGAGTACGGGCTCACCGACGGCAGAGGCCGTCCATGCGAACCGCACTTCTTTCGTCTCGCCCGGGCCGAGCGGCACGCTCTTGCGGTCGGGGCCGCGAAGCGCCAGCCCCGTGGCGGAGGCCGAGACTACCGCCCGACCCGGTTTACCTGTCCGATTGGTTACGAGCACACCCGCTTCGAACTGATCGTTGAGGCGGGCAAAACGCGGAAGCGCCTGGGTCAGCACGAGAGGCTGTGTTACGACGATTTCCGTCTTGCCGGCCCCAAACTGGTTTACCCCCGAGAGCGCCGTAGCCATGAGGCGAAACGTAGTAAGGCTTTCGGGCAGGCGGAACCGCACGATGGCACGGCCGCTCCTGTCGGTTTTGACGGCCGGAGCCCAGTGGGCCAGCGGGCGAAAGTCGCGGCGCATGAGGTCGCTGCGGTCGCCG
>CBDUBS010000287.1:0-4148 GCA_965365445.1 uncultured bacterium
ACAGCTGGAGCCGTTTCAGCCGCTCGTCGTCGGAGTAGGGCCGCTCCACGTGGGCGGGCTCCGGCAACGTATCGAGCGTCACCTTCTGCTCGTCGAGCCACTCGCGGTACGGCCGGCGGCGGCTGATGCGGTCCTTGATCTCCTCGTCGCTGATGATGCGGTGCTCCTCCAGGTCCACGAGAAACATACGGCCCGGCTGGAGGCGGCCCTTCTCGATCACCGTTGCCGGGTCGATGGGCAGCACCCCGGTTTCGGAGGCGAGGATCACCAGCCCGTCGCTGGTGACGGTGTACCGGGAGGGGCGCAATCCGTTGCGGTCCAGCACGGCCCCCACATACCGCCCGTCGGTAAACTCGATGGTGGCGGGGCCATCCCACGCTTCCATCAGGCAGGAGTGGTATTCGTAAAACGCCCGCTTTTCGTCGCTCATGAGTTCGTGCCGCTCCCACGCTTCGGGGATGAGCATCATGACGCAATGGGGCAGCTCGCGCCCGGTGAAGTACAGCAGTTCGAGCGCGTTATCCAGGATGGCCGAGTCGCTGGCTCCGTCCTCCAGAATGGGCAGCAGCTTTTTCATATCGTCCCCGAACAGTTCGGAGAGGAACAGGTGCTGCCGGGTGTTCATCCCGTTGACGTTCCCCCGCAGGGTGTTGATCTCGCCGTTGTGGCAGAGGAACCGGAACGGATGCGCCAGCGGCCACCGGGGGAACGTGTTGGTGCTGAACCGGGAGTGCACCATCGCCAGGGCGCTTTTCATGAGCGGGTCGTGCAGGTCCGGGAAGTACTCCCGGAGCTGCATGGTCGTCAGCATCCCCTTATAGACGATGGTGCGGGTCGTCAGGCTGTTTACGTAGAAATAATCCTTCTGCGGGAAGTGCATACCCCGGATGGTGTGCTCCAGCACCTTCCGGATGACGTACAGCTTTCGCTCGAACGCCATCGTATCCTCCATGCCCGGCCCGCGTCCGACGAATACCTGCCATACGGCCGGCTCGCGCTCCTTGGCGGCGTCGCCGAGGTGCGCGTCGTTGGTGGGCACCTCGCGCCAGCCGAGCACCTGTTGCCCTTCGCCGCGCACGACGGCCTCGAAAACCTGCATACAGAACGTCCGTTCGGCTGCCTCCGGCGGAAGGAATATGTTGCCGGTGGCGTACCGCCCTTCATCCGGGAGCGTAAAGCCGAGATCGGCGCACCGGGCCGCCAGAAACTCATGCGGAATCTGGATCATGATGCCCGCCCCGTCGCCGGTGTCGGCATCGCACCCGCACGCCCCCCGGTGGTCGAGGTTCATCAGGATCTGGAGCCCGCTTTCGATGATTTCGTGTGAGCGGACACCGTGCATGTTGCAGATGAACCCAACGCCACACGCATCGCTCTCGAAAGAAGGATCATACAGCCCGTCTGTGGATGATGCGTTGTACATAGTCTGTCCGTTCAGGTATTCTCGGTAGTAAATATGCTCAGTGGATGGATATCGTCACAGGCGTAATGCGTTGCCGAAGCAATCCCCTCCCCCTTCGAAAGGGGTGGAGAGCCCCTCTTGCTCCCCTCCTTTCGAAGGAGGGGTGGCCGGAGGCCGGGGTGGTTGCCCTCCGGCCGTCTGGAGCGTCGATGCAGCAACCCCCTCCCCGCTTCGCGGTACTCCCCCTGCCGCCGCCGGCAGACGGCGGTAAAGGGGGAGAGCTTTTTCCTCCCCTCCTTTCCGGTGGGCCCTTTATATGGTGCGGAGCGAGCGTCATAGGGGCGTTAACCGGCGGCGACTTCCACGGCGGCCCGAGGGGTCGGCATGGCGCCGGCCGTGGCCTGAAGCAGGTAATAGCGCACGCCGTCGGCGAGGGCCTGCCAGCTGGCTTCGAGGATGTTGGTGGATACGCCTACGGTGTTCCAGGTCCGCTGCCCGTCGCTGTGCTCTACGAACACGCGGACGGCGGCGGCGGTGCCCTCGCCCGGGTTCAGGACGCGCACCTTGTAATCGGTCAGGCGCACCGGCTCCAGGTCCGGGTAGAAGCCGACGAGGGCTTTCCGGAGGGCAATGGAGAGCGCGTCCACCGGGCCGTCGCCTTCGGCGGCTACCAGCTCCCGGGATTGCAGCACGCGCAGCACCAGGGTGGCCTCGCTGTGGTCGAAGTCGTCGCCGTTGACCTCGCTGCGCACCCGCAGGCGTTCGAGCGTGAAGAACTCCGAGCCTTCCCCGCGCATGGTGCGCAGCAGCAGCTCGAACGACGCCTCCGCCCCCTCGAACTCGAACCCGAGGTGCTCCAGCTCCTTGATGCGCCGGACGATATGCTGCGCCTCCTGCCGGTCCTCCATTTCGATGCCCAGCTCCCGGGCCATGTAGCGCACGTTGCTCTGCCCCGAGAGGTCCGACACCAGCACCCGGCGGCGGTTGCCGACGGCGGCGGGGTCGATGTGCTCGTAGGTGCCGGCTTCCTTCATGACGGCGGAAACGTGGATGCCTCCCTTGTGGGCAAACGCGCTCCGGCCGACGAACGGCGAGCGGTCGATGGGGCTGAGGTTGGCGACTTCGTTGACGAACTGCGAGAGCGAGGTCACCGAGGCCAGCCGATCCGGCTCGACGCAGGGATAGCCGAGCTTCACCTGCAACGCGGGGATGACGGTGCACAGGTCGGCGTTGCCGCAGCGCTCGCCGATGCCGTTGATGGTGCCCTGTACGTGCCGCGCTCCGGCCCGCACCGCCATGAGCGTGTTGGCGGCGGCGCACCCGGAGTCGTTGTGGGTGTGCACCCCCAGGGGCCGTCCGGCCCGGGCCGCTACGGCGCTCACGATGTCAAAGACCTCGTGCGGCAGCGTGCCGCCGTTCGTATCGCAGAGCACGAGCACGTCGGCGCCGGCTTCTTCGGCGGCCTGCAACGTATGCAGCGCGTAGGCGGCGTCGGCCTTGTAGCCGTCGAAGAAGTGCTCGGCGTCGTAGATCACCCGGCGCCCGTGCGCCCGCAGGTAGGCCACCGAGGACCGGATGAGCTCCAGGTTTTCCTCCAGCGTTACGCCGAGGGCTATCCGGGCGTGCAGCGTCCAGCTTTTCCCGAAAATAGATACCGCAGGCGTCCCGGCGGCGAGCATGGCGTTCAGGTTCGGGTCGTCCTCCGGGGCGAGGCCGGTGCGGCGCGTCGAGCCGAAGGCGCAGAGCTGCGCCGTCTGCCAGGCCATATCCCTGGCCCGGTCGAAGAACTCCTGGTCCTTCGGGTTCGAGCCGGGCCACCCCCCTTCGATGACGTGGATGCCGAGCGCGTCGAGGCGCTGGGCGATGCGGAGTTTATCCTGCGCCGTCATCGTGACGTGCTCACCCTGGGTGCCGTCCCGGAGCGTGGTATCGAACAGCTCGATCTGGTGCGTGCTCATGGTGGTGCGTTGCTTGAGGTTTCGGGTCAGGCAGGTATCATCCCGGACTGCCGGGCGTACGCGAACAGATCGCCCGCTTTGAGAATTTCGGCCACATCCCCGAGCGGCCTGAGCAAGATCGTCTCTCCGGTGGTCAGGTTGTTGAAGGTGCAGGCCGCCGTATCGATCTCCACTTCGTCGCCGGTGCGCACCCGGTCTACCAGCCGCTCCATCGTCTCGAACGGAGCCACGAACCCCCCGTCCACCGCATTGCGGTAGAAGATGCGGGCGAAGCTTTCGGCTACCACCGCTTCGCATCCCGCCTCCTGAAGGGCGAACGGGGCGTGCTCCCTCGACGAGCCGCACCCGAAATTCGCCCCGGCCACCACCACGGCGAATTCGCTCGTGTAGGCATCCGGATCGGTGTATGGAATGCCGCCCTCGGGCAGGCCCTGCCCGGCCGACGGTACGCCGCTCATGGCGTACCGGCCGTACAACTTCCGTTCTTCAGGTACGCTCAGGCTGTACACGAGATGTTGCGCCGGGATGATCTGGTCGGTATCTACGGCGTCGCCCACCACGTAGGCCCGCCCTCGAATGATGTCTTTCATAATATAACGATTTTATGCACAAGAATAGTACTTATGCAGGTTTTGAACACCGTATGCCTTGATTATTGCCCGTTCTTATTCATTATATGTTAATAACGCAAAACCCCGATTGCTCTGCCGGGCGAGACTCCCGTCCTGCGGGGTGGGGGTGTTATTAGTTCAAGCAGTCATCCAGGCCGGTGAGAACACCCTCCGGCT
>CBDUBS010000288.1:0-4129 GCA_965365445.1 uncultured bacterium
CTACAGCGACGACCACAGCCTCGGCCTCCATCCGCTTCCCTCCTTCTAGCACCACGGCCTTCGGTTCAACCGCCGTCACCATTTGCCCGAGATGGATTGACCCCGCCGGAAGGCTTTCCGCGAGTTGAGCCGGAATGGCTCCCATTCCCTGTTCCGGTACAGCCGTTTTCCCTGATGCGAACATCCTCAGTACGAACTCCGCCATCCGGCTCGACGCCTGAAGCTCCCGATCGAAAACCACCCCGCCGAGAAAGGGGCGAAAGAACCGATCGATGATCCGCTCCGAAAACCCCCATCGGTCCCGTAGCGCCTCCAGGGTCGTCATTTCTTCCCGGTCTAACAGGTCATCCAGGGAGCCGCCAAGCAACGCCGTCCGCATCACGGCGGCCTTAACCTTATCCGAAAACGTGCTTACGGGCGAAAACAGCATGCTCGTTGCATCGAACGGATGTTTGGAAGGGTCGGCTATACGGTGGAAGGCTCCTCTGAAGCGTACCAGCGCCCCGGTGTAGAAGGGCCGGAAGCGCAGGGCCTCGTAATCGAGCAGGGCCCGCCCCGCCGGGTATTCGGTCAGGTATACCTGAAACCCGCGATCCAGGAGAAAGCCGTCTACACGATCCGTCTGAACCCTTCCGCCGACGGAATCGGCTTTTTCCAGCAGTCGGAAAGAGATCCCTTTCTCGTGCAATCGCTTCGCACAGGAGAGTCCGGCCAGGCCGGCCCCCACGATGACCACGTTCGGATGAGGCATGGCTTTTTGAATGGCTTCGGAAAACAGGGAAGCTCGGGGCGCTAACCTTGCCGGGCCGGCGCCTTCACCAAACGAAGTTCCGGGCCGGAAGCGAAGCGGCTCATGCCCCGGCGCCGAGCAGGTGTTTCAGCGCTCCCTCCAGGCGGGGATAGTGAAAAGTGAACCCGGAGCGTTCGAGCCGCTCCGGAACCACCCGGGCGCTCGCCAGAACCGTCTCCCGGGCTACCTCTCCCATGGCCGCCTCCACCAGCGACGCCGGCACCGGGAAAAAGGCAGGGCGGTGCAGGACTCCGGCCAGCGTTTCTGTAAACTCCTCCATCAGCACAGGATGCGGCGCGGTCAGGTTTATCGGCCCGGTCGAAAGATCCGTACGCATGGCGTGGTAGATGGCGTAAAGGACGTCATCGAGTGCTATCCAGCTTGCATACTGGTGTTTTCCGGTAATATACCCACCCAATCCGAGCCGGAAGGCCGGGAGCATCAGCCCGAGCATACCTCCCCCGGCGCTCAATACCAACCCCGTCCTCAACAAAACGGTCCGGATACCTGCATCCATAGCCGGCTCGGCTGCCTGTTCCCACGTCTTGCATACCCCGGCCATGAACCCATCCGATGCTGCTGCCGATTCTTCCGTGAGCCGATCTTCGCCCCGATCGCCGTAATACCCGATAGCCGAGGCCGAAATCAGTACCTCTGGCGGCTGTTTCAGGCGGGCCAGCGTGCGGGCGATCAACCCTGTCCCTTTCACGCGGCTCTCCAGGATTCGCCCTTTCTTGGCCTCGGTCCACCGAAGGCTGAAAGCATTTTCTCCCGCCAGATGCACAACGGCATCCAGTCCTTCCAGCCGGTCGGCGTCGATCTTATTTGCCGACGGACTCCAATATACTTCATCCTTCGTTTTCGGATTGGACCGAACCAGCCGCAGCACTTCGTGGCCCCCTGCCGTAAGGAATGCCGACAGCGCCGAGCCGATCAGCCCGGAGGCTCCGGTTATGGCTACGCGCAAATGCGGTTCCCATCCGTACTTGCGGTGAATTTCGACGTCGGCTTTGGTTATCCGATGCCGGTATGCAAACATCTTTTCCAGTTGGCGCTGCATCAGGCCGCTGCCCAGGTTGCCGAGGGAGCCGAAGGGCAACTCGTACTGAATGTGGTCCGACAGCAGGCATCCGTCTCCCGCCGGGTCCATCCGGTGGAGGTGCTCCCACCGGGAGAAAGGGCCTTCCACCTGCACGTCTCCGAACTGCCTTCCATCCACCACATTCCGGTGTTGGGCTATCCAGTTTACGGCAAGCGGCTCCGGCCCTACCAACAGGTGGGCCCGACATCCGTCGCAAATGCCTTCGGTACGGATTAGCTTTACATCCGTCCACGGCGCGACGAGCCGCCGGAACGCGCCTTCTCGCGTATGCCACCCGTATACCTCCTCCGGTGTAGCGTCGATACGGGACTGGCAGCGAAATTCCTGCATGCTCTGGCTCATTATTTTTTCACCTATCAGGAGCAAACTCGGGCTTCAGCATCGTATCGATCACGTAAATCACCCCGTTGCCGGCCTCGATGGGAGGGCCCGTCACCTGTACGCCGTTGACCGTTAAGCGACCGTCCTGCCGGGTTATGAGCAGGCTGTTACCCTGCAAGCTCGCGGCCGTCGAGTCCGGCGGAAGTGCGTCCGGCGCGATTCTCCCGTCCGCCACATGATAGAGCACCACGTTTTGCAGACGCTCCCGGTGCTCCGGCATCAACAACATCGATACCGAATCCTGCGACAGACTCTGAAAGGCTTCATCGGTAGGGGCAAACAGCGTAAACGGCCCCGGCCCTTCCAGGTTTTGTTTCATCCCTGAGGAGTCGAGCGCCGTCGCGAGTACGCTGAACTGCGGTTCCGTCTCGATCAGCCGGCCGATGGACATCGAGGTGAGCAAATCGGCGTCCGAAGCAGCCAGTGAATCCGGTTCTGCATTCCGCTCATCTACTCCATCGCCGCATCCGATGCTCAATAATGTCGCAAGCACCAGTATTCCCCGCAAACCTGATTGTGTTTTGAATGACATGGTCCCGATGTGTTTTATGCCTGTGAAACCCTTCCTCTCACGGTTGTGCGGTAGTGGTATCCGTTCTGGTCGTGTCTGGTTTCGGCGGGGTGATTACGGATCCGACTACATGAATGACCCCATTTACGCCTTCCAGGGTGCGAAGTATCGGCCTGCCTTGCACCACCAGTGCGCCGTTCGGTTGGATCCGCTGTAGCAGTAACGACCGTTCGGACAAGGTGCTGATGCGCAAGGAATCCTGGACCCTGTCGATTCCGTAGCGACCCCGCGCCACATGCCCCTCAAGCAGGTTTCGCAGGGAGTCCAGAGAGGCCGTGGTTCGGAGCGTATCCAGCCCGAATCCAACCGCCGCAAAGGCCCTGTCCGTTGGGGCAAACAAAGTATACGGCCCCATTTCTACCAGAAGGTCTTTGAGTTCCGTTCGCTGCATCAGCCGATCGAACCGTCCCAGATCGTCGCCCTCCTCCACCAGCGCAATGAGATCCCGATATCGGGAGTCCGTGCTGTCCACCTGTATGCCGGCTTCTTCATGCTCCCCGCTCGAACATCCAACCATAACCCCTAGAAAGGTAATGGCGGCAAGAACGGCGCACCAGAACCGACAGATTTCTGCGAGTGGCGCCTCAAATGGCATCCGATGCATGTGCTTCCTGTATTTCCGGTAAACGGACCCGAATTCCCGTACTCCGAGGGACTGCAAATCTTCCCGTAGTAGCCGGGCCCCGGTGATGGGGTTCCCGGGGCGGCGAAAACAATATCCCCGGTTGCAATCAGGGTACTATTTCGTCACTCACATCTCGAAACGCCTGCGCCGATCGACGGGGAAATTATCGGCAAGGCGTAACGGCTACATCCGTCAACCCATTTCCTCTGAAATGGCTAAGAGGGTTTTTATCGTAACCCTAAAAACCTTCCCTTGATATTACATATGCATTGAACATATTATTGCCTGCACAATGGATCCGCTCATGCCCCGTACCGGCCGTACTGAAACGATATGGACTATCACTTCGAAGCGCAACAAGTAATCGATGCGCTACGGGATCCCCGGATTACCCGGGTTCTGGAGCTGGTGATCCGTGACCAGGCCATCGAGAAAAATTTCCGGCAGATGAAAGAGCAGGGGTTTCTTTCCAGAGTGGCTATCGAGCGCCTGGCCGAGGAATTCTGTCTCAGTGAAGAACAGATACGGACTATCGTGTACCATAAGCGGGATAACCGTGGGTAACGAAGCTGCCGAATGCCCGATGTGTGGAAGCAGGACGCTTTTGCTGAACGTAACAACGTAAAGGGAATGATGCCGGGCGAGTTTTTCCTTCCGCTT
>CBDUBS010000289.1:0-4113 GCA_965365445.1 uncultured bacterium
GGCCGCCACGAACAGCGCAAACGCCCACGACTGACCAACCAGTGAGTCCGACCAGAGGAGCACCAGGATCAGGGGGGTTAGTATGATGCGCGCTATGGTCAGCGCGTTGGGAACGAACTCCATGCATTCAGGCGGTAGGTACGGCAGAATATACTGACCCTTCTGCATTAATCCTCAACCCGTTCCGGAAGCCGGAAGCAACGGCCTTCCGGGATCTCGCTTCGAGGGCCCGAAGGGCGCGTATGAGGAATCAGCCTGAAAGAATACCCCGCCTCACGTGTAGGGATCAGCGGTTGCCAGGGCGGGCGTTCACCAGTGGATCGGTGCTGGGTTCGTTCGCCGGACGGCGTTTGTTCTGGCCGGGGTATCCCCCCCGGCGAAGCGGAATGAACATACCGTCGGTTTCTTCCAGCGTATCGTACAGCCGGTCGCGCATGTCTCCGATCAGGGCCTGGTGCTCGGGGCTGTTGATGAGGTTGTACCGTTCCTCAGGGTCATTCTTGAGGTCGAAGAACATATCTTCGTCCCAAACGCCGTGGGTCATTATGTATTTGTAGTCATCGGTGCGCAGGGCGAACTGGGTGGGCGTTTGCGGGAAGGCCCGCTCCCAGTAATATTCGTAGAGGAACGAATCCCGCCACGGTATACGTTGCCCGGCCAGCAGCGGCAGAAAAGACCGGCCGTCCAGAACGTGGTCGGCGGGAGCCTGTATGCTCAGATAGTCGAGCACGGTGGGCATGATGTCGAAGTTGAGGATCATCTCCTCCATGCGGCTTTTCGGCTCGATCAGGCCGGGCGCCCAGGCGATCATCGGCACCCGCATCGACTCCTCGAAGGCGTGGCGCTTGTCTATCAAACCGTGCTCCCCAAAGGAAAACCCGTTGTCGCCCATATAGATGACCAGCGTGTTTTTGTCGAGACCGGTACGCTCCAGAAAGTCCATCACTCTGCCGATACTTTCATCTACCCCGAGGAGGGTTTCAGCATAGCGACGGTAGAAGTTATTGAAGTTGATCTGGCCGTGGTACATGTAGTCCACGCCGTGCCACGACGAACGTTGAGCCCTGACCCAGTTCGGCCAGGAGCCTATCCCCTCCGCATCGAGGTACATGGTTTCCGGGTACGCGAGTGCCTGCGTTTCGAAGCGGCCTTTGTGCCGTGGAGCGGGCTCGAACTCGGCGTGTACGGCCTTGTGCGAGAGATAGAGAAAAAAGGGCTGCTCGGCCTTCTGCTGTTCCTGAAGCCACTCCAAGGCGTATTCGGTAAGGATGTCGGAGGTATAGCCCTTTATTTCCTTCCGTTCGCCGTCGATGTTCAGCACCGGATCGGTGTATACACCCTGTCCTCTGAAGCTCACCCAGCGGTCGAAACCGGGGCGGGGGTCGTCGGTATCGTGGCCCATGTGCCACTTGCCGAAAAAGGCGGTGTGGTAACCGGCTTGTTGCAGGTACTCAGGAAAGAAACGGGTGCCTTCCGGAATGTCGGTGCCGTTATCTACTACGCCGTGTCGGTGAGCGTACTGGCCCGTCAGGATAGACGCGCGGCTGGGCGAGCACAACGCTGTCGATACGAATGCATTGGCGATGTGGACGCCCCCGGCGGCCATGCGATCCATGTTGGGCGTCTCGATGAAATCGGGAGCCTCCGGGTGAAAGCCCATGAAGTCAAACCGATGATCATCGCTCAGGATGAAAACGACATTTCGTCTGGCCTGCGCGTCGCCGGCGGTAGGGCGAGCAAAACAGACTAGAGCCAGCAATATCGACAGGAATAGCGGCTTTACGAACGGATTGATCTTCATGAGTCGAAAACAGAATTTTGCTGAAACTGTCCGGGCGCTCCGGCCGGCTGAAGCGGATCAGTTGCGTTTAACGGTATCTGCCGGTACTTCGAGATACTCCCGTTTCAAAACTACGGGTACGCCCTGTTCCTGCAAATCCACCAGGCCCCCGGCATTCTCAAGCCGGGTAAACCCTTTCGTTCGGAGCAGACTGTCGGCTATGCCCGCACGTCTCCCGCTCCGGCAATAAAGTACGATGCGCTGGTCCCTGTACTCCTGTAGTTCGGTCCAGCGGGTTTCGAGCTGGTCGTGAGGTATGAGAAGCGCTCCACGTACATGGCCGGCCGCAAACTCATCGGGGCGGCGAACATCGAGATACACCACCGAGTCGGGCGCCGGGTCGCTCTCGCGGGCGCCGGAAAATGCGCCGGTTTTGGCGCAACCTGAAACGGCGAGCAATACTGCGATGAAAAAAGCGGAAAACGCTTTCATGAACGGCAGGATCGATGAAACTTCACGGTACCCATTGCCCTACTGCCGGCTGGTCGAATGGTTCGGAGGGTTTAGAGAAGGTGTTTTGAATTATGCCAGCCTGCTGCGCCATACCGGCTTTCGGAGCCCGACGGGAAGAAAACTGGAAGGGCGAGGCCGTTACACCGCTTCCCCCCGGGGCGCGTGGGCGAGCAGGTAGTTTTCTGCCTCGACAGACCACAGGCCGTTATGCCTTTCCACGATCTCGGCAAGCCCGGCATACAGAGCGTTCGACTTACCAAGCTCCGCGAAGTCCTCGATGGCCGTGAGCGGGAAATCGAGATGGGTATAGATGAGTTTCTTTCCACCCGGAACGCTCGGCAGGTGGCGCGTCGTCTCAACGACCGTATTGAGGCCGCCGATATGTGTAACGAGTCCCGCCGGATTGATCTGCCCCCGGTTCATCATCTCAAGGGCCTGCCGCATGTCGTCCGTGTTGCCGCCGCTGGTCGCGACGACGTGCGTGAACCCGTAGTGCACGTTGTAGAAATTGATTTCCGCCGAGAAATTCGTATCGCTCGGTCCGGCGAAGAAGTTCATGCAGCCGTCACGCCCGAGCAGTTTGTCCGCCATTTCGACCACGGCCCGAATGGGCGCCATGACGAAAACATCGTCGTATCCTTCGCCGTTGGTGAAGGCTCGCAAGGCTTCCGCCGGGTCGTCCGCGCCCCGCGTGTTCACGAACTCCAGTGCGATGCCGTCTCGGGCCGCCGCCTCGACCGGGTAGAGCTTGCGGGCATGGTTCAGGCGCGCCTCATCGATGTCGGTAACCACCAGCAGGCGGGGCCGGCGATCGCCGTGAAGCGCGTATTCGACGGCGCCCAGCCCCATGGGACCTGCTCCACCCAGAATGGCAAGGGTTCCGCCTTCCCTGATGCCCATTTCGTGCACGTACGTGCCGTGTGGACGGTGGTAACTCGCATTGAACGCCCCGATGATACACGACATGGGCTCCGAAAGGGACGCAAAGAAGTGCCCCTCACCCTCGAAGGTGAACAGGCAATCCATCTCCATCACCTCGTTGGGGATGATAACGTGTGTGGCGTCGCCGCCGATGAACCGGTACGAATAGCCGGGCGCATCCAGGCTTCCCTTGTAGTTGAGAGCCGGTTGGATGGAAAATTTGCTGCCGGGTTGAAAGCGGTCGCGCCACTTGGCCCCGACTTCCAGAATACGGCCGGAGAACTCGTGCCCCACCATGACCGGATTTTCGGCTACGTCGTCCGGGATGCGCTTGTGGTCCGGCCCCTGCTGGGTAGCTTTGTATGTGGACATGCACAGGCTGTCCGAGATCACCTCGGCGAGGATTTCATCTTCTCCAAGGGGAGGCAGTTCGAACGATTCCAGGCGAAGATCATCCTTTCCGTATAAACGTACGGCTCTCGTTTTCATGATGATACCGGTTGATCGGCAATGAATTGTTTTCCGATGGAAGCAAAGCGACGGGTACGCTCGTCGAGATCCGGCCACTGTGCTATCGTATCCGGTGTGAACATCCCGGCTGCCGGGTCGGCGGTGGCCGCCCGCTCGTGGCCGATGAGCGCCCACGTCGATTCGATCAGGTTGGCGAATTGCGGAGCGCGCATGGCCTCGCAGATGAACGACTGGCGGGGAGAATTGATATCCTCCCCGCTGATCTGAAACAGTTTGTAACGCCGGCAATGGTCCTGTACGCGTTCGAGTTGTTTCAGCGAATTCCGGGAGGGCATGTACGTTACGGCATGAAACCCGAGATCCTTGATGGTATCGAACAGCACGTCGAGATATGCATCTTCGAAGCGCTGGGGTTTTTTATCGCCGGG
>CBDUBS010000290.1:0-4101 GCA_965365445.1 uncultured bacterium
CGGCTCGCTACGACCGACTGCCGGGGTCACGGAGCTGCTGGGTCAACGACCGGCGGCGATCTCGGCCCGGGCACGTCGTCGGCTGCAGGCGCGGATCGGGACCATTCAGCAGCGCCTGGACCTCATCCGCCGCAACCGGCGCTACGGAACGCAGCCATGAAAGCGAGCCGGCTGGTTTTGCGAAGGGAGGCCCGTCGGGAGCTGACCGATCACCTGGCGCCGTTCTGGTTGAACCGCACCCTCGACCACGAGCGGGGCGGCTTCGTGGGCCGCATCGACGGGAAGGGCCGGGTGGACGCCGGCGCCCCGAAAGGGGCCGTCCTGAACGCGCGCATCCTGTGGTTCTTCTCAGCCGCCGCCCGGTCGCTCGGCCGGGCGGATTGCCTGGCGGCGGCCCGCCGCGCCCGCTCGTACCTGACCGGGCCGCTCACCGACCCGGAGTACGGCGGCGTATACTGGACGGTCGATCCGGAAGGGCGGCCCCTCGATACGAGGAAGCTGGTGTATGCCCAGGCGTTCGCCCTGTACGGGCTGGCCGAGTATTACCGCACGGAGCCCTCCGGCGACGTGCTGGAGACGGCCCTCCGGCTGTACCGCCTCATCGAGACGCACGCGGCCGACGAAACGTACGGGGGCTACCACGAAGCGTTCTCCCGCCGGTGGGAACCCCTGGAGGACGCTCGCCTCGGCGCCGACGACGACGACGCCCCGAAGTCCATGAACACCCACCTGCACCTGCTGGAAGCCTACACCGCCCTGTACCGCATCCGGCCCGATGCCGGGCTGCGGAGCCGGCTGTCGGCGCTGCTGGCGCTGTTCGAGGAGCGGATCGTCGACGAGCGAACGGGGCACCTGCGGAAATTCTTCACCCGCGACTGGCAGCCCACGACCGACGCCGTCACCTACGGCCACGACATCGAGGCGAGCTGGCTGATCCGGGAGGCCGCCGGGGCGCTCGGAGAAAGCAGGCCGTATGCGCGGGCGGCGGCGCTGGCCGGGGCCGCCCTGGAAGGAGTGGACCGGGACGGAGGGCTGATGAACGAAGGCCGTCCGGGCGGCGTAACCGATACGGATAAACACTGGTGGCCGCAGGCCGAAGCCGTCATCGGGTTCCTCGATGCGTACCGAGCCACCGGCGAGCGCCCCTATCTGGAAGCCGCCCGGGGAGCGTGGGCGTTCATCCGGCGGGTGATGGTGGATGCCGAGGGGGGCGAGTGGTTTTTCCGCGTGTCCCGCGAGGGACGCCCGTACCGGGAGGAGGATAAAGTGGGCCTCTGGAAATGCCCGTACCACAACGGCCGCGCCTGCCTGGAGGTCCTGCGCCGCACTGCCCGGCCCCAACCGGAGCCGGGATGAGAGCGACCGGAGACGCCGGATAAATATGGCCCGGACCGCGAAACGGACTCCTGCACACCTTATATTATCGATAACGACCAGATTGTTACGCTCCTATGTTCACCAGAAGCCTTATCAACCGCAGCATAGATACCGGGCTGCTCGTGGCGGATCATTTCGGGTTTTGCCTGCCGCCGTTTGCGGAGTTCACCCCCCGGCAGTGGGAGGAAGCCGGTCCGGAGTACGACCCCGCCCGGCACTGTATGCTCGGGTGGGACGTAACCGACTTCGGCAGCGGCGACTTCGAGCGCACCGGCCGGGTGCTGTTCACCCTGCGTAACGGCCGCCCGAACGACGGGCGCTACCCGAAGCCGTACGCCGAAAAACTCCTGATCGACCCCGAGTTGCAACGGGCCCCGGCGCATTTCCACCGCACCAAGCGCGAGGACATCATCTGCCGGGCCGGGGGCAACCTGCTCGTCCGGCTGCACCAGGCCGATTCCGAAGGCCGCCCCTCCGATCGGCCGGTAACGGCCCTGCTCGACGGCTGCTTCCGCACGCTCGGGGCGGGCGAAACCGTCCGCCTGCGTCCCGGCATGAGCATTACCATCGCCCCGGGGACCATCCACCAGTTCTGGGGGGAAGAAGGCACGGGAGCCGTGTTCGACGGGGTCGGATACACCCTTTCGAGCGAAATTTCCAGCGTGTGCGACGACTGGAACGACAACGTATTTCTCGCGCCGGGGGCGGCCCGCTTTCCCCGGATCGAGGAGGACGAACCCCGCCGCTACTACCTCTGCCACGAATACCCCTCCCCCCTATGAGGATGCGCCTGCTCCTTGCCGCCGCCCTCGTTGCAGGGCAGGGGTGCGCCCCGGACGACGACGGGTTCGTGTTCTGGCACAACCGCACCCGGCCGGCGCAGCGGGAGATGGTGCAGTGGCGCGTAGCGGCCTACGAGGCCGACCATCCGGGCGTCCGGGTGCAGGTCGTCCCGGTGCAGAACGACGCCTACAAAACCCGGCTGCGCATTGCGGCCGGGGCCCGTTCGATGCCGTGCGTGTTTACCACCTGGGGGGGCGGCGTCCTGTACGAATACGTCCGCGCGGGCTTCGTGCGCGACCTCACCGAGCCCATGCATCGCGACCGCTACGACGAGCGCTTCCTGAACGGAGCGCTCGACAACGTCACGTTCGAGGGTCGGATCTGGGGCGTCCCGGTCGATAACGTCAGTATCGGCCTCGTTTTCTACAACCGGGCCCTTTTCGCACGGCTCGGCCTGCACCCCCCGCGCACCTGGAGCGAGCTGCTCGGGGTGGTGGGCCGCCTCCGCCGGGAAGGCATCGCGCCGTTCGCCCTGGCCAACAAAACCCGCTGGACGGGCTCGATCTACTATATGTACCTCGTGGACCGGCTCGGGGGCGCCGAAACCCTTGTATCGGCCGCCGCCCGCACCGGGGCCCGCTTTACCGACCCGGTGTTCGTACGGGCGGGCCGGATGCTCCAGGAGCTCGTCCGGGCGGGCGCTTTCGCCGAAGGGTACAACGGGCTCGACTACGACACCGGGCAATCCCGCATCCTGATGTACTCCGAGAAGGCGGCCATGGAACTGATCGGCTCGTGGAATCTCCAGACGGTGCGGGCCGAAAACCCGGACTTCTACCGGGACAAGCTCGCATTCGCTCCGTTCCCGGCCGTCGAAGCAGGATCGGGCGATCCGTCCAACCTCATCGGCACCGTGGGCGATCTGTACTACCACGTTTCCGCGAACTGCACCCGCCCGGACGACGCCTTCCGCATGATACAGTACCTCGTGGACGACGAAGCCGTGCAGGCGCGGGCCAAAATGGCCGCCATCCCGCCCGTAAAAGGGCTCAAGCTCGAAGATCCGGCCCTGCAGCGCGTGTTCCAACTGACCGAGCGGGCCGGGCGCGTGCAGCTCTGGTACGATCAGTATTTGCCGCCCCCGCTGGCCGAAGTACACAAGGAAACCGTCCAGGCGCTGCTGAGCCTCTCGATGACCCCCGAGGAAGCGGCCCGGCGCATGGAGCGGGCCGCGGAGCGCCTCGCCGCCGACCAACCGCCCCAACCCCATTGACCATGCCCACCGCCGATTTGTCCCTCGCCGCCGATCCCCTCGCGGGACGCCGCAGGCTTCTCCGGGCCTCCGGGAAGGGTTCCGGGGGCGCCCTGACGGCCCTCGGCTTTCTGCTGCCCACGCTGATCCTGCTCGGCGTGTACATCCTCTGGCCTCTGGCCGACTCGTTCCGGCTGAGCTTTTTCCGGTGGGACGGCATCTCCCCGACGCCGGCGCCCATCGGGGCTGGCAACTGGCAGCGGCTGGCCTCCGACGGCGTCTTCTGGCGGTCGATGGGCAACAACTTCATCATCGTCGGGCTGTCGCTGGCCGTGCAGCTGCCGGCAGCCCTGGTGCTGGCGGTGCTGCTGGATGCCGGCGGGCGGAAGCTGCGCCTGCTCAAGACGGTGTTTTTCATCCCGATGCTCATGTCGAGCGTGGCCGTGGGCATCCTGTTCAAGTACGTATACGATCCGCACTTCGGGCTGGTGAACGCCCTGCTGCGGGCCGCCGGGCTGGGCGAGGCGGCGCAGAACTGGCTCGGCAACCCATCGACGGCGCTCGTCGCGGTGGGGCTGGTGGTGTGCTGGCAGTTCATTCCGTTCTACATGATCCTGTTTCTGGCCGCTCTTTCCGGGGTGCCCTCCGAGCTGCGCGAAGCCGCCTTCCTCGACGGAGCGACCGAGGGG
>CBDUBS010000291.1:0-4088 GCA_965365445.1 uncultured bacterium
ACACACCGAATTTTTCACCCAGCATACAACCGAACAACGAATCATGAACGTGCATTACGAGGCCGATCCGGCCATCATCCGCGGGAAGAAAGTCGCCGTCATCGGCTACGGCAGCCAGGGGCACGCACACGCGCTCAACCTGCACGATAGCGGCGTGGAAGTGGCGGTAGGGCTGCGGCCCGGCTCCGCCTCCGCCGGAAAGTGCGAGAGCCGCGGCCTGCGGGTGCTCTCCATCGGCGACGCAGCCGAATGGGCCGACGTGGTGATGATGCTCATCCCCGACCAGCACCAGAAACGGATCTACGACGCCGAGATCGCCGACCGGATGACTCCCGGCAAGGCCCTCGGCTTCGGGCACGGGTTCAACATCCAGTACGGACAGATCCGGCCCCCGGAAGGGGTGGACGTGTTCATGGTAGCCCCGAAAGCCCCCGGCCACCTGGTGCGCCGCACCTACGAGGAAGGAAACGGGGTGCCGTGCCTCGTAGCGGTGGCGCAGGATGTCAGCGGCGGGGCGCTCGGCCTGGCCCTGAGCTACGCCGACGCCATCGGCGGCATGAAGGCCGGCGTCATCGAGACGACGTTCAAGGACGAGACGGAAACCGACCTCTTCGGGGAGCAGGCCGTATTGTGCGGCGGCTCGGAAGCGCTCATCAAGGCCGGGTTCGAAACGCTGGTCGAGGCCGGGTACCCGCCGGAGCTGGCCTACTTCGAGTGCCTGCACGAGCTGAAACTCATCGTGGACCTGTACTACGAGGGCGGGCTGGCCTACATGAACTATTCCGTGAGCGACACCGCCGAGTACGGCGGGTACTCGCGCGGCCCGCGCGTGGTTACAGGGGCCGTCAAGCAGGAGATGAAGAAAATCCTGGGCGAGATCCAGAGCGGTGAATTCGCCCGCGAGTGGCTGGCCGAGTGCGAAGCCGGGTGGCCCCGGATGAACGAGCTGCGGTCCGGCTCACGCAACCACCTCGTCGAGCAGGTGGGGCAAAAGCTGCGCCGGATGATGAGCTGGCTCAAACCCCGCAAACAGTTCGACACCGTAGGCGCCCCCGAGGGCGTAGAGGCCTGAGCCGTATGGAGATCCGATCCAATAAATATACCGTCGTGCTGCTCCCCGGCGACGGCATCGGCCCGGAAGTGACCGACGAGGCGGTAAAGGTGCTGGACGCCGTAGCCGCCGGGGACGGCTTCACCGTAGCCTACCAGACGCTTCCGGTAGGGGGGGCGGCCATCGACGAATGCGGCTCGCCGCTGCCGAACGACGTGTTGGACCGATGCCGCGAGGCGGACGCCGTCCTCCTCGGGGCCGTAGGCGGCCCGAAGTGGGACGAGTTGCAGGGGGACCGGCGGCCGGAGAGCGGCCTGCTCCGCCTGCGCAAGGAACTCGGTGTGTACGCCAACCTGCGCCCGGTAGCCGTCCCGGAAGCCCTCGCCGATGCTTCGCCCCTGCGCCCGGAGATCGCGCGAGGAACGGATCTGCTCGTCGTGCGGGAGCTTACCGGCGGCATCTACTTCGGTACGCCCGCCGGGCGCGAAGGGGAGGGGCCGGAGGAAGTCGCCTACAACACCATGCGGTACACCGCCGGCGAGGTGGAACGGGTGGCCCGCGTGGCGTTCGAGTGGGCCAGGCGGCGCAGCGGCCGCGTCACATCGGTGGATAAGGCCAACGTGCTCGTGGTAAGCCGCCTCTGGCGGGAAGTCGTCGCCCGCCTCCACCGGGAGGAGTTCCCCGACGTAACCCTCGGCCATATGTACGTGGATAACGCGGCCATGCAGCTCGTCCTGAACCCGCGCCAATTCGACGTAATCGTTACGGGCAACCTCTTCGGCGACATCCTCTCCGATGCGGCGGCCACGCTCGGCGGATCGCTCGGGCTGCTGCCCTCGGCCAGCGTCGGCGGGCGCGTGCCGCTGTTCGAGCCGGTCCACGGCAGCGCACCGGACATCGCGGGGCAGGGGAAGGCCAACCCTATTGCGGCCATTCTCTCCGTAGCCATGCTGCTTCAGGAGTGGGGCCGGGCCTCCTCCGCCGAGGCCGTCCGGCAGGGCGTGGAAGCCGCCCTGGCGACCGGCGCCCGCACCGCCGATCTCTGGCGGCACGGCCTGCGCCTGGTCGGCACGGAAGAAATGGGCCGGCTGGTCCGCGCGCACCTCACGCACCACTTTCAACAACCGGTCGTATGAACGCTTTTTCCACGATAGGCGAGCGAGGCGCCCTGCGGGGTCGGGCTACGCTCCGACTTACGGCCCCCGTTCCGGCGGTTCAACCCGCCCGAGCGGGATCATAGCCTCTGCCCAACCCAACCCGACCAAAGGAAAAACCATGAACGACCGCATCATCATTTTCGATACCACGCTGCGCGACGGCGAGCAGGCCCCCGGCGCCTCCATGACCATACCCGAGAAGGTAGACATCGCCCGGGTGCTGGCGAACCTCGGCGTGGACGTCATCGAGGCCGGCTTCCCCATCTCGTCCCCCATCCAGATCGAAGGGGTGCGCCGCGTGGCCGAAGAAATCGAAGGCCCCGTCATCTGCGGACTGGCCCGGGCATCCTCCGCCGACATCGAATCGGCGGCGGCGGCCCTCGCCCCGGCCCGGCGCAAACGCATCCACACCTTCATCGCCACCAGCGACATCCACATCGACGGCAAGTTCGGCCACGAACGCTACGGCCGCACCCTCGCCGAAAAGCGCGATACCATCCTCCGCATGGCCGTCGAGGCCGTCCAGCTGGCCCGCACCTTCACCGACGACGTGGAGTTCAGCGCCGAGGACGCCGGCCGCACCGACCTGGGCTACCTCTGCGAGGTCGTCCGCGCCGCCGCCGAAGCCGGAGCCGCTACCATCAACATTCCGGATACCACCGGCTACTGCCTGCCGCACGAGTATGCGGAGATGTTCCGGCGCATCCGGCAGGAGTGCCTCCCGGATTTCCCCCACATCGTCCTCTCGACCCACTGCCACGACGACCTCGGGCTGGCCGTCGCCAACTCCCTCGCCGGCGTCACGGCCGGCGCCCGGCAGGTCGAGTGCACCATCAACGGCATCGGCGAGCGGGCCGGCAACGCCGCCCTCGAGGAAATCGTCATGGCCCTGCGCACCCGCCAGGATACCTTCGGCTTCCATACCCGCATCGATACCCGGCAGCTGACCACCGCCAGCCGCATGGTATCCACGTACTCCGGCTTCCCGGTGCAGCCGAACAAGGCCATCGTGGGCCGCAACGCCTTTCGCCACGAAGCCGGCATCCACCAGGACGGGGTGCTCAAGCGCAAGGACACCTACGAAATCATGCGCGCCGAGGACGTCGGGCAGGACGGCGAAGGCATCCGCCTTGGCCGCCACTCGGGGCGCCACGGCCTGTTCCAGCGCCTCGAACGGCTCGGCTATACCATCCCGGAATCCGAACGCGACGCCGTCTACCAGCGCTTCCTCGTCGTGGCCGACCAGAAAAAAGAAGTATACGACGAGGACCTGATGCGCATCGCCGGGATGATGGAAACGCCCTCGCCCACGCAGCACTACACCCTGGAGGACTTCGAGGTGTGGGTCGGGGCGATGAAGCGCCCGGAAGCCCGGGTAGCCCTCCGTGTGGGCCAGACCGCCACGGTAAAAACGGAGAAGGCCACCGGCGACGGCCCTGTAGACGCCATCTACCGGGCCATCGACCACGCCGTCGGGGCCCCCTACGCCCTCAACAGCTACACCATCCGGTCGGTTACCGAAGGGCAGGATGCGCTCGGCGAAGTGACCGTCCGGGTAGCCTACTCCGGCAAGCTGTTCACGGGCCGCGCCGCCTCCACGGACATCCTCCGGGCGTCCGCCGAAGCCTACATCGACGCCATAAACCACGTCGAGACGCACCGGGCGGGCGATCAGTACGTCATCGGCGCCATCGTGGACTCGTTCATGAACGCTCCCAACGACCCATGGTGACGCCTTCACCCGCAGCAACACCTGCGCGTTTACACCCCCGGCTTTCGGCTGCGTCCCTCAAGGGAAGGGTTTGTCTGCGCACCTCGCAGCGCCTTTTAACCGCCCCCTCGAGGGGGCTCCCCGAAGGGGTGGGGGTGTATGCCGCAAC
>CBDUBS010000292.1:0-4069 GCA_965365445.1 uncultured bacterium
CAGCTTTTGCTGCATACCTCCGAGGCGTGCGGGGTCAACGTGAAAGGGTTCGTGACGAGAGATTGGACCGGGGTGCAATCCGGACTGGCCCGGCTGGAGGATATGCCGTCCGTGGAATCGGTGGAGGAAGCCCTGCACCGCCTTCAAGAGGATCGGGCGCTGACCCGCCGGATGCTGGAGCAGGTCGCCGACGCCGACTTACTCGAACGGCAGGTTGACGCTCCGTGGGGCGGGCCGCCCATGCCGCTCCTGCGCCACGTATTCGGTTCGCTGGACCACCTCAAACAGCACAAGGGACAACTCTATTACTACCTCAAACTACAGGGCCATTCGGTGCATACCGGATACCTCTATGGGATGTAACCCATGAGTGCGATCGGAGGGATATACTATCGGGACGGCCGCCCCGCCCGCTCCGAGGACGTTCGGCCCATGCTCGACCGGCCGGCCTATCGAGGCGATGGCGGCTCCGGTGTGACGGCCCGCGGCGCGTGTGTACTGTGCCACACGCCGTTGCGCGACACCCCGGAATCCAGCCTGGAGCGGTATCCGATAGAGGAAGGGGAGCTGATGCTGGCCGCCTCCGCCCGGCTGGACAACCGGGAGGAACTCGCCCGTATCCTCGGCCACGCCGACCTGCTGGATGCGGCCCTGCTGCTCGCCGCCTTCCGGCGATGGGGCTCCGAGTGCCCCGCCTACCTGCTGGGCGACTTCGCCTTTGCCGCGTGGGACGGCCGGCGGCTCGTACTGGCGCGTGACCCCATCGGGGTGCGGCCGCTATACTATCACCTCTCGGCCCGGCGGTGCGTGTTCGCCACCCACCTGTCCGGGGTGCTTCCCGTCCCGGACGTGCCACGGCGGCTCGATGCGTTCCGCACGGCGGAATACCTCTCCGACGGCTCCGACGACGCCGGGCGCACGTTCTACCGGGATATCCGGCGGCTTCCTCCCGGCAGTGTGCTCGTCGTGGAGCCCGACCGGGAGCATCTCCACACGTACTGGCGACCCGACAGGGGCAAAGAGGTGCGGCTGGGCTCGGACGCCCAGTATGCCGAGGCGTTCCGGGAGCTGCTGACCGATGCGGTGCGCGTGCGTATGCGGACCGCCTTTCCGAAAGGCGCTCACCTGACCGGAGGTCTGGATTCTTCATCTATCGTGGCGCTCGCCCGGGAGTTGAAGGATCCGGCGGAGCCGTTGCACACGCTTACCCTGTCCTTTCCCGATCTGCCTCGCTGCGACGAAACGCGCTACGCCCGGTCCGTCATCGAACAGGGTGGGGTGGAACCGCACGTCGTGGACGTGGGAGGGGAGAACCAGATCGACGACCTGGATGAAGTACTGGGGTGGTTCGGGCAGCCCGTCGCGTGGACATCCTGGGCGCTCGACCGCGCCCTGTTCCGCACGGCCCGGGACCTCGGCCTGCGGGTGGTGCTCAGCGGCATCTCGGGCGACATCACCCTGTCGCACGCCGACGGCTATTTCATCGAGCTGCTGCGCTCGCTCCGGTGGCCCGCCCTGTACCGGGAAGTAATGTCGTTCTGCCGGGACCGGGGCTTCGATCCCGGCATGATCTGGAGGGAGGATGTCCTGCAACCCGCCTGGCGCACCCTGCCGCCGATGTGGCTGCGCCGCTACATCTGGGGCCGCCGGTTCGAGGGCGCGCCGTTCAACCCCCTCATCCACCCCGACCTCGACCGGGAATCCGGGTATACGGCGTTCCGGCGGGAGCAGGAGATTGAACGGTTGGCCCTTCGGCGCACCCTGCGGGGCCACCATTATACCATGATGGCCGGCAATGCCGTTGCCTACGGCTGTGAGATTTCGGATGTGGCGACCGCTGCGCACGGGCTGCGCCATGTATATCCGTTCTACGACCGCCGCCTGATGGAATTCGGCCTCGGGCTGCCGAACGATCAGAAGATGCGGGGCGGCGTCACCCGGTACATTCTGCGGGAGGCGATGTCAGACCGGCTGCCGGAGCCCGTCCTGAAGCGCTGGACGAAGGTGGACCTCTCGATGCATGTCAGCCGGACGCTCGTACACAACAACCTGGCTTACCTGAAGGCGTTTGCCGAGGGCGGTCCGGCTCCGCTGGAAGGGCTGGTGGACCACGCAGCGCTCCGCCGGTATCTGGGCGAAGCCATCGCTTCGGCCGAAAAGCAACCGGGGGAACCTGTGCCCCATCTCGGAACGGTGCTCCGGGCGGTGGTGCTGGCCCGGTGGCTCGATACAAACCCGGTCGAGCGCTGAACCAGGCGCCTCATGCAGCCGGGCTCCGGGGCGACGTTTATCGGGGAGGGCCTCTTCGGGAATGACGCCGCCCGGTGATTCACGGGGAAATGCGGCGCCGGACGGGCTATAAGGACAAGTACTTCACATCGCAATTGAAACCGTTTACTCTCCACTCCATAAATGTGAAAAACAAATGAAGGCGTGGGAGGCTTCCGGCCGTCCAGCAAGCAAGCGAGACGGCTTCACGTTGCCAACCGATACGAGCGCTTCGGGCATTCCGATCGCTCCCGGCTTCATCGACAAAGGACTGATACCCCTCGGTCAGGGCCGGGGGTTTTAGCATACCTACCATCCATCAAAACGAGGAAAAGCCCATGACCAGAGAGTACAAAGCGCCGAAGGTAGAGCTTCTCGGCAAGGTCGAAATAACCTCTATGCCGGGAGGTTCAAAAGGCATCGAAGCCACCGCCAGTTACCCGTCGGATCGGGCGATTGAAGCCACACCAGCATGAGGTGAGTAACGGCCCGGAGCCGGGCTTCCGGCGGCTTATCCGATACGTATTATCAGCAGGGTGGACGCATATACCTGTTGTAACAAAGGTGATCCTTCATTAAGCCAAAGTTACCTATCGGTTCAAGCGGATCGTACCCTGGTTAGCGGATTTTCGGGACTATATTTTCGGCAGAACGAATGGTTTCGTGATCTCATGCAATGCAGCGGCTTCGGGTCGCCTGGCGTTGCGGACCGTCAGGCATTTTCCGGTGTATGTGTTTCCGGTGGCTTCTGTGGGCGGTTTATACGAGTATCTACGACTTGTAACCGTACACACCGCCGGGGCATGGGCGGGTAGAAGTGGAATCGCAGACTCATGATAACGGCTTCGGCTTCGGCCGGGGCATGTCCGCCACACGCACCATCCACCAAACAAGAGGAAACACAATGACCCGAAAGTACACCGCACCTACCGTCGAACTCCTCGGCTCGGTCCAGATTACTTCCATGCCCGGCGGCTCCGTCGGCATCGAAGGCAACAGCGACAAGCCGCATACCCGCGCTACGGGTGAGGACGAAAACAAGTTCTCCTGAGATAGGGGTTGACAGTAAGAGGAAGCCCGGGACGCCGAAAGGCGCTCCGGGCTTTTTTCTGCTGCATCGAATCAGGGTTCGGAGAAGGCTTCGAGGCGTTTTCGTAGGTACTTCAAGGCGCGTCCCATTTGCGTCTGTACCGTGTTGATCGAGATGCCGAGTACGGCGGCGATCTCCGCATAGCTCAGCCTTCGGTGCCGGGAGAGCTCGAAGATGGTGCGCCGCCTTTCGGGCATGGCGGCGAGGGCTTTACGGAGCGCTTGCCGAAGCTCCCGGTGCTCGACCTCCAGGTCGGAAACGGCTGCCGTTGCCGGTTCGAGAACAGCCTGGCGGAACAGGCGAAGCTCCAGCCGGCGGCGGCGCAGATGGTGGAGGGCTTTGTTGCGTACGGCTCCGTACAGATAGGGGCGGAGGGCGCCGCGTACGTGGATGCGCTCCCGGTGTTGCCACAGATCGAAAAATACGTCCTGTACGATTTCCTCCGCCGCCTCGCGCGAGCCTACCAGCCGCAGGCCGAAACGGCACAGGTCGTCGTAGTAGGTTTTGAACGCCCCCTCGAAGGCGGCATAATTACCTTGCCGGATCTCTTCGGATCGGTCCGGATCGGGGGGGCTGTGGATCGCCTCATGCCGGACCGGGTCGGTGGGATGCTTCACGCCGCTACCCGAATGCAATCAGATCGGTGAGTCGTGGAGTCATGAGCCCCACCACTCAGCCGATGGGTGGATCGACTGGGATGCCTCATGTGGG